>PKCZ01000155.1 GCA_002862405.1 Pseudomonadota bacterium | reverse complement strand
AATGACGCTCAGGGAGAGCGAGGAGCGAGTTTTTCGCGTTGAGTTCCCTGAACGGCCCGGTGCGCTGATGAAGTTCCTCGATGCCCTCGGATCGGATTTCAATATCTCAATGTTCCACTACCGTAACCACGGCGCGGCCTATGGTCGCATCCTGGTCGGTTTCACTGATCGCGATCACGATCGCTCCAAACTCACTGCTAGGCTCGATCAGGTTGGCTTCCGTTATTGGGAAGAAACGGAAAATCCAGCCTACCAAGCCTATTTAAAGCCACTTGCTCTGTGAAAAATTACCACTATAGTGTTAGAGCTGGTTGTGGATCAGCAATCAACACAGTGACTACAAGTTGTTAACAAGAAATAAGTAATAAGCAGTTATGCAGTAGAGAAGTAAAAACGTAAAGGGGAAAGTTGTGGGGAAAAGAAAGCCGGGGTTGTTTAGTGTACTTTTGCTCGGTTTCGTTGTGGTCATTACAGCTAGTGCGCTAACCGCAAGAGAGCAAGACTCGAAAAGCACCAACCTCAGTCAGTCGTGGCAGCAGGGTTTAGATTAGTCACTCGGCCATCATCGCAGTACTAACGTTTTGGATAAATCAGAACTGAATCAGCTCCTCTTCGCTGAGGAACCCGTTCATGGTTACGTCGTAAGAATCGAAGGGAACGTTGTCCACTAACTGGCACTGAAACCCAATGCCCAGTTTGTATCCCGCTGCACCTGCCAGCGCCCTGTCGTAGTAGCCCTTTCCAAACCCCAGCCGATTTCCCTGTCGATCACAGGCTGCCAGTGGGACCAGAAACAGATCTATTTCACCCGGCGACACGAGGTCTGCTGCTTCGGTCGGTTGCTGCGCGCCGCCAAAGCCTGTCTCAAACGTATCGCTCGGTGTGACTCGATGAAAACTCAACTCGAAGTTTGGCAGTGTGCGAGGAGCGACGAAACTTTTGGATCGATGCTCTAACCGCAACAAGCGGGACAGATCTACCTCCGATTTAAGTGGAAAGTAGGTTGCGATTGTCATCGCGTTCTTGTAGAGACTTAGTTCGATAAGGGAGTCAACTATTGCCTGACTCTTTTGTTTTCGGGATTCAGTGGGCAGTGCCCTACGCTTATCAAGCACATCGTTGCGAACTGCTAGTTTGACGTCTGGCATGGCACCACTAGCTCAAAAATAGAGTCTGACCCAGAGTACCGCCGACGGTGTCGCCCTTGAACCGTAGCGGTTCAAGGTGGTGATCCCCATTCTGCATCAGGCGTCCCGGTCGCGCCGGGCTTGCACAACAGCCAGAAGTGGACATCTCCGGGTGGTGCTTTATCGGCTCGAGGACTGACGGTCTAGCAAATACACCAGGTCAGGGCAGAGTATAGCCGACTCTCGCTAAGGGGATTAAGAAATTTCGAACTGACGCAGTTGGAATAGTGCTTCATCTATCCGGCTGGTGATGCCTTTAATCGCCTCTTCCTGCGAATCGTCTAGTTGCTCACCCGACTTCAGGGACAGCACCTGATGACTCAGGTTCAGCGCGGCCATGATGGCAACCCGCTCCAAGCCAATGACTTTGCCCGTCGATCGAATAGCACGCATTTGATCATCAAGATCACGCGCCGCTTGTCGAAGCTCTTCCTCTTGCTCAGGCTCGCAAGCCACTTGGTAGCTTTTATCCAGGATGTCGATCGTGACCGTGTGTTGCCGCATTACGGACTATTCTCCAGCGAGCTTAGCCGATTGATCGAACGCTCAATGTAGTCACCGGCTAGCCGATGCCGCTCCAAAAGATCTCTTTTTTCGTGCTGCAGGTCAGTGAGGCGTTTTTTTAGTGCCTGATTTTCAAGTTTTAGCTCGGTGCTGAGCTCGATAAGGTCGTTCACTTTTGTTTCAAGTGTTTTTACAAGCTTATCTGACACGTGGATTGCACCCTTCTCGCGATTCGGCTTCACTATAGGTAAGCGACCCATGAGGGTCAATCAAAGACAGGCCACCTTGCCCCAAATGAAGGGGTACTCAACGAATGGAAACTCTATGCTGGATTTATTGGGCGCCTTTGAGGATATGCCTGAATGGGATGAAATCGCGGATCAGCTATTCAATGCAGGTCAAACGCTGAACCCATCAGAACTTCATGGGGTTTTGGTAGGTCTTATGGGCGCTTGCTTTAACCCAGATGACAAGCACCATCTGGAGCAGACGTTAGCTTCGGTTGAAAAAGCGGTAGGCGTTCAATTACAGGGTGAACTGGTGGATATTGTCTCTCGTCTGAATCTCGCTACCTTATCTGCCATTGTCGATACAGATTACGCGTTTCGTATTCTGCTGCCTGATGACGACGATCCCATCGAGCAGCGCCTCCGTTCGTTCTCCAACTGGGTTACTGGTTTCATATCAGGTTTTACCGAGGGCATGACCGTTCAAAAGGCCGCGGGCCTGGCTGTTGAGCCAGAGGTCGCTGATGTGCTGAAGGATTTTGCAGCGATTGCACAGGTAGACACCGATCAAGTGGAGACAGAGGAAGCAGAGCGGCAGCTTGAAGAGTTGGTAGACTATGTTCGTCTGGCCGCGGTCAGTACTGTGCAAGACGCGATTAACCGGAGGGAATCTCAATCGTGAAAATTCGTAAGTCAGAGTTTGCTGCTCGTCGAAAGCGCTTGATGTCAGAAATGGCTCCCAACAGTGTTGCCATCATCCCGGCGGCCCGGGAAGTGACCCGAAGTCGAGACACGGAATACCCTTTTCGGCAAAACAGCGATTTTTTCTACCTGACAGGCTTCCAAGAACCTGATGGCGTCCTTTTTTTATTGCCAGGAAGACGTCAGGGGCAAGTGCTGATGTTTTGCCGAGACAGAGATCCTGAACGAGAGCTGTGGGATGGTTACCGGCAGGGCCCCGAGGGAGTCGTGAAGAATTTTGGGATGAACGACGCCTATCCTGTGGGCGATATGGACGACATTGTTCCAGGCCTTATTGAGGGCCGGTCAACCGTGTACTACTCGATGGGTCACGACGACAGCTTTGACCGGCAGGTGTTTGCGTGGATCAATCAAATTAGAGCCAAGGTGCGAACAGGTGCAAAGCCGCCTGGGGATATTTCTGATTTGGCTGTACTGCTTCATGAGCATCGACTGATTAAGTCTGAGGCTGAGGTGCGCATCATGCAGCGGGCAGCTGATATCAGTGCCGAGGCTCACTGCCGCGCGATGCGCGAGTGTCGGCCTGGTCGTTATGAATACCATTTGGAATCCTCGATTCAGCACGGTTTTGCGGAGCACGGGGCGCGCTTTCCTGCCTATAACTCCATTGTCGGCAGTGGAAAGAACGCCTGTTGTCTTCACTACACGGAAAACGATGCAGAGATGCAGGATGGAGACCTCGTACTTATCGATGCTGGCTGTGAATTCCAGGGTTATGCGGCAGACATTACACGGACATTTCCCGTCAATGGGCGTTTTAGTGCTGAGCAGCGCGCTATTTACGATGTTGTTTTGAAATCGCAACTGGCGGCCATTGCGGCTACTAAACCGGGCAAAAAGTGGAATCATCCCCACGACGTCACTGTCAGGGTGATTACCGAGGGCTTGGTAGAGCTGGGCTTACTGTCGGGCGATGTTGACGAGCTTATCGAATCTGGGGCCTATACAGATTTCTATATGCACCGGGCTGGCCATTGGCTTGGCCTTGATGTCCACGATGTTGGCGAATATCGCATCGATGGAAAATGGCGACCGCTTGAGCCCGGTATGGCATTCACCATTGAGCCCGGCATTTACGTGGCAACAGACAACATGAATGTTGATAAAAAATGGCGTGGCATTGGTATCCGTATCGAGGACGACGTTGTGGTGACGAAGTCAGGTTGTGACGTTTTGACAGCAGGCGTTCCAAAACTGGCGGATGAAATAGAAGCGCTCATGGCGGCGGCATAATGGCCAAATGCCCAGAGCTTATCGTTGTTGGCGGGGGCCTTGCGGGACTGCTGCTGGCGGCTCATGCGGGCGAGCTTTTTGGCGATCTGCTCAAAATTACTGTCATTGAGCGCGCGTTGCCCAAAGCGCCGGAGGCCTCGCTTGATACCCGTGCAACGGCACTCAGTCGGGGCTCGAAAGAGCTTCTCGAGTCATGGGGTTTCTGGGCAGAGGTATCGACATCCGCAAAAGCGATTGAAAACATCCACGTGTCGCGCAAGTCACGCTTTGGCAGCGCTTTGCTACAGGACGATGCCACTCAAAATGAACCGATGGGCTGGGTTGTTGAGAATGCATTGCTGCAGGCGGCATTGCTCGCACGTTGTGAAGCGGTGGCTGTGGACGTCATTGAGGGGCTCGAAGTCGTCGATTTCACTACAACATCAGAACGACCGGTGCTGACATTGGATGATGAGAGACAGTTAGTAGCCGATCTGGTCATCATTTCAGATGGCGCGGAGTCGTCGCTACGAAACCAACTGGGGATAAGCGCAAAACGCCATGTGCCATCGCAATTTGCTATTGCCTTCAATTGCGAAACTGACGGCGCTGATACCGGCATCGCCTACGAGCGTTTTACGAACGAAGGCCCCCTCGCCTTTTTGCCGCTCCCCGGTTCCGGCGATAACAAGCTGCGTTACAACGTCATCTGGTGCGCACACCAAGCGACGCAATCACGTCTTCTTGCCCTCGATGATCAAGACTTCATCGATGAACTTCAGGCCATGGTGGGTTGGCGAGCGGGGCGCGTAACTAAGATAGGCAGGCGTGCCGGTTGGCCGCTCAGCGTTGTCGTGAGTCGTGAGCTGGTTCGATCCCGCTGCCTGCTACTGGGTAATTCGGCCCATACGGTTCATCCGGTGGCCGGTCAGGGCTTTAACCTGTCAGTACGCGACGTCGATCGGCTGATTACGCTGTTAGGTGCCGAGTTACAGACCGAAAGTCCATTTGATTCAGTGGCACGACTGTCAGATTTTGAGCGTGCCAGTCTGTCGGATCATGAGCAGACAATTGCTGCTACCACCTTGCTTTCGGGTCTGTTTGATATGCCTCAGCCATTGATCGATTCCATGAGCAGCGTGGCGCTTTCCGCCATGGATGTTCTCGCGCCCATACGAAGAGGCGTAGCGGATTTCGGGATGGGTCGGAGGTAACCGTGCAGGAGCGTCAGGTTGATATCGCGATCATAGGTGCTGGCGTCGTCGGCCTCGCTACCGCCTTATCGCTGGCGCCCACGGGCCTTCAGATTGCACTTTTCGACGCTCAGCCCCAACCCAGCGCAGGTCCCCAAGGAGCTGCGCTCAATGACTGGGATCGGCGGGTAACAGCACTGACACCTGAGTCGATCCGATTCTTGAAGTCCCTAGATGCCTGGCCGTTGATCGAGCAGAGCAAACGGGGCGGTGCCTACACTGACATGTTTGTCTGGGATTCAGAGGGAACAGGGCAGGTTCATTTCACAGCCACCGATCTCAATATCGAGTCACTAGGGACCATTGTTGAGTCGTCGTTGACGACTCAGGCCTTGATCAGTGCGACCGATGCTGCGCCCAACCTATCGATTCATTGGGGTACGCGCCTTGAGTCGATGGATATTGAAGTGGAGAGCGTCCGATTCACCACGTCCTCGGGTGATACCGTTATCGCGGATATGACCATTGGAGCCGACGGTGGTCGTTCTAAAAGCCGGGAGTTGGCGGGCATGCGCACTCGCGAGTGGCGATATGATCAGAACGCGATAGTGGCGACTATCAGGGTTGAGCCAAATCATAGTCACTCTTGCTGGCAGGCATTTCTTCCCACAGGCCCCTTGGCGCTACTTCCACTGGCCAGCGATGATCTGTGTTCGATTGTGTGGTCGCTCGATGATGCGCTGAGCGATCACTGGATTCAGGCCGATCATGACGCGTTTGTCGCGGGTCTGAACCGAGCGCTTTCTGGTCGAGGACCTCAGGTCCTAGAGGTCAGTGAGCGACAGATGTTTCCACTCATCCAGTGCCATGCAGTTGATTACTCCCTAGGGCGATTTGCACTGGTCGGCGATGCTGCGCATTCGATTCATCCATTGGCAGGCCAGGGTATTAATTTGGGCCTGTCTGACGCGCAGACCCTGGGAAGCGAGATTGTCAGGGCCCACCAACGCGGTGCTGATTGGTGTTCGCCTCAGGTGTTCAGTCGTTATGAGCGGCAGCGAAAGGGAGACAACCTGGGCATGATGGCTACTATGCAGGCGTTTAAGTGGGGTTTCGGTTCCAAAAATCCGGCAGTCACACTCTTGCGCAATATCGGGCTGAATTCGGTTGATGCACTTCCCATGGCCAAACGTTGGTTCGTTCAGCAGGCAGTTGGGGTTAAGTGACTTCAACGGCATCAAATTGCCCTTTTATTGGCAGCGAATTACAGCGAATTTTTAGCATTAAGCGTATAATTCGTTGCCAGCCCAAAACGCCGGTATAACTGCTTTTTCGACACCGACAGAGGACCATCTCATGAGCCAAAACCCATCTGAACTGTATTACGCGAAGACCCATGAATGGGTTCGTTGTGAAGAGGACGGGACGGTCACGATTGGCATTACCGAGCATGCTCAAGAGGCATTGGGTGATGTCGTGTTCGTTGAAACCCCAGAGGTGGGCGACACCGTTGCGGCAGGTGATCAGGCAGGGGTTGTCGAGTCGGTAAAAGCGGCATCAGACATCTATGCACCCATTGGAGGCGAGGTAACAGCGACCAACGAAGCGCTTGAGGATGCTCCGGAGGTCGTCAATTCTGATGCGTTCAACGATGGCTGGTTTTTCAAGATGCAGCCTGATGATCTCGGCGAGTTAGAGGCGCTGATGTCGGCTGACGACTATGCCGCGTTCTGCGACGAGGAAGATTAGAGTCTCAGGGAAATAATCTCCCAGCCACATTGTTGAGCCTCAACCCGGAGAAGGTCGTCAGGGTCGACTGCGATTGCCCGCGCCACCTTGCGCAATAGCGGTAGGTCATTGTGTGAATCGCTGTAAAAAACGGCGTCCTCGAATAAGATTTGATGTTCGGTACACCAAGTCTTGATTCGCTGCACTTTACCTTCGCCAAAAGACGGCACGCCTTCTGGCTTGCCTGTGTACCGACCGTCTTTGAGCTCAGCCTCGCAGCCAATTAGGTGCTCAACACCCAAGCGGTCGGCAATAGGCTGTGTCACCAAAGTATTGGTTGCAGTGATGATAATCAGGGTATCTCCATTTACACGGTGAGCCTGCAGCAGGTCGAACGCGGCATCTAGTAAAATAGGCTCGACATGCTTCTTGAGAAACTTGTCTTGAAGCGCCGAGAGTGTTTCTGGTGTCATTCCAGCCATGGGGCCCAACGCAAAAGACAGATATTCATCAATATCCAGCTGGCCTTGCTGATACTGTCGATAGTAGTGCTCGTTGAGCGCTTTATGCTTGTCAGGGTCAACAAGTCCCTCTGCAACCAAGAAGTCGCCCCACAAATGATCTGAGTCTCCTGCGATAAGGGTGTTGTCAAGGTCAAACAGTGCCAAGCCCATGATGTCGCCTTTCGTTGAAGTTTCGTTTGCGAGTGCCAGGTGTGATCGCTAAATGTTAGCAAGCAGGTAGACCTGCGATGTGGGACACTACGAGTTATTGAGCAGTTAGTACAGATGCGCGTATGCGCAATGTCGAAGGATTTTTGTGAGCACAGCAGAGAAAGATCGCGTCATTGACGAGGCGGGTTTTAGACCTAACGTTGGCATCGTTGTGACCAATGCCGAGGGACAGGTGCTTTGGGGCAAGCGCGTCAAAGGCAAGGACTCCTGGCAGTTCCCTCAGGGCGGGATCAACGCTGATGAGGCACCCGAGGAGGCAATGTATCGGGAGTTGAGAGAGGAGGTTGGCCTCTTGCCCGAGCATGTCACTCTTTTGGGAGTAACCAAAGGCTGGCATCGGTACCGGTTGCCCGCCAAATTTATTCGAAAGAACGAAACGCCTGTTTGCATCGGTCAGAAGCAAAAGTGGTTCTTGCTTCGCCTCGATGCGCCTGACGATGCAGTGCGTCTCGACATCGACACAACTCCCGAATTCAACGACTGGAAATGGGTGAGCTACTGGTACCCGATATCCTCAGTGGTTGATTTTAAACAGCAAGTTTATCGATCGGCGCTGTCAGAGTTGATTGCGTTTAATTTGCCAAAATCCAAATCTCGCCGTCGACGCAGGAAGCGGTGAAGCCCAGGAGCGTTTCCCATCGGCAGCGCGGGTAAGAGAGGAAATAATGATTCAGTACCCCGAGATTGATCCAGTAGCACTGTCGTTGGGTCCCATCTCAATTTATTGGTACGCCCTAACTTATATGGGAGGGTTGATGTTTGCCTGGTGGTTAGGAAGGCAGCGCTCGCGTGTTGCTGGCTCGCCTATCTCGGAGGCCCAGGTTGAAGACCTCATTTTCTACGCTGCTTTGGGCATTATCGCGGGTGGACGAATTGGCTATGCGTTGTTTTATGGTTTGGATTCAATGCTTGATGACCCAACTAGAGTGTTCCGGTTATGGGAGGGGGGCATGTCTTTTCATGGCGGCTTCCTTGGCGTGGTTATCGCGGTCTGGTTTTTGTGCCGCCACAAAAACTTAGAGTTCTCCGCACTAGTGGATTTCATCGCACCTTTGGCGCCCATCGGTCTGGCGCTGGGTCGTTTAGGTAATTTCATCAATCAGGAGCTCTGGGGGCGACCGACCGATGTGCCGTGGGCGATGGTGTTCCCTTACGACCCTGCAGGATTGGCGAGGCATCCGTCTCAGCTTTACCAATTTGCGATGGAAGGCCTGCTCTTATTTTTCATTTTGTATTGGTACACGCGAACGCCACGGCCTCGCTGGTCTTCTGCCGGATTGTTTCTCTTGGGTTACGGCGTATTTCGATCGATTGCCGAGTTTTTCCGTGAGCCCGATGCCCACATAGGATTCGACGCTTTGGGCTGGTTAACACGTGGACAATTGTTGTCCGTGCCGATGATTGTTGCTGGCTTGGTTATTATTATTTGGGCGTACAGACGCGACGTCAGAACATAGGACGACTTTCATGCAACAGTATTTGGATCTCCTGAGAGACATTCGTGATAACGGCGTTGATCGAGGTGATCGCACGGGAACAGGCACGCGCTCGGTGTTTGGTCGCCAGTTGCGCTTCGACTTGAACGAAGGCTTCCCCATCCTAACCACTAAAAAAGTTCATTTTAAGAGCGTCGTAAACGAGCTCATTTGGTTCTTAAGTGGCGACACCAACACACAGTGGCTGCGAGAAAACGGCGTATCGATATGGGACGAGTGGGCGACTGAAGAGGGCGACCTTGGACCCCTGTACGGAGCGCAATGGGTAAAGTGGCCGACACGTGATGGTGGTGAGCTAAATCAAATCGATTACGTTATCGACTGCCTGAAAAATCGCCCCGAGAGTCGCCGCATTCTCTTTCACGCATGGAACGTGGAGTACCTGCCGGACGAGACGATGTCGCCTCAGGAAAACGTGAAGGCGGGCCGCATGGCGCTCCCGCCCTGCCATCTCCTTTATCAGTTTTATGTGGCCAACGAAAAGCTATCCGCCATGCTTTATATTCGCTCGAGTGATGCGTTCTTGGGGCTGCCTTTCAATATTGCTTCCGTTTCTTTATTGGTCCACATGTTGTGTCAGCAAGTAGGTCTGGCCCCCGGTGAAGTTGTGGTCACCATGGGCGACTGCCACTTGTACAGCAATCATGCAGAGCAAGTTGAAACGCAGTTGGCTAGGCGGCCAAAATCAAGACCGAGCTTGCAGATAAACCGAGTGCCTGACTCGTTATACGACTATCGGTTCGAAGACTTCGAACTGGTTGGTTACGATCCGGAGCCCAATATTTCCGCGCCCGTGGCAGTCTGACATGAGAGAGTCTGACAGCCTGCCAGTAGCGATCGTTGTTGCTGTTGCTGATAACGGCGTCATCGGTCGGGGTAACAGGCTCCCGTGGGATCTTCCCGACGATCTACAGCACTTCAAGCGGACAACCATGGGTCGGCCGATCATCATGGGCCGTAAAACCTTTGAGTCCATCGGCCGTCCCCTGCCGGGAAGGCTTAATATCATCCTGACACGCGACAGTACGTGGCATGCGCCGGGCGTGTCGGTGGCGATCTCGATGCAGCAGGCTATTGAGATCGCAGAGGGTCAGGCGCTAATCGATGGGGCTGATAGTGTCATGGTGATTGGTGGTGCCGAGGTTTACAGGCAGGCGCTGCCATTTGCGTCGCGAGTATTCCTTACACGTGTCCATGGAAACGTTCATGGCGATGCGTTTTTTAATCTTGATCAAATTGCGTCGTGGCGCGAGTTGAACCGAATTGAGGTCTCAGCGGGAGAGCGCAACAGCCACGATTTTTCTGTAATCGAGCTAAAAAAAACGTAAAGCAAGGCAAATTGTGCTTATTTTTCGAATAACGTCGGTGGAGATATTGCACAGAAAGTGGCGAGGCTATACAGTCGTGCACCCGTTTTGGCCATCCATTTGTTCAATAACAGATCTATGAACGGATAAGCTCCGTAATGACGACAAACGATAGTCAGTTAAATTAGAAAATTTTTCGTGCAAGGAAATTGAATTCCATGAATATTAATAGGCCTAAAACACTCGTAGGCGCATTGCTGGTCGCTGTCATTTCAGTCGGCTCGCCGGTTGTTTATGCAGATTCATTAGAAGCCATCATGCAGGTTGGTAAGGAGCGCACCAAAGATTCGCGCGCCTCGCAAAATAAAGTCGACCGGTTAGCAGATGAGACCCGTGATTTGCTGGCTGACTACAAAACAGTCATGAAGCAAGTGGAGGGCCTCAGGGTATACAATGCACGTCTTGAGCGACAGATCGCGAACCAAGAGCGTCGGATTGCTGATATCGATCAGTCAATTTCAGATGCAGCTGTGATTCAAAGGCAGATTCCTCCCCTAGTCACCCGCATGCTTGATGGTTTGGAGCAGTTCATCGATCTGGACATGCCCTTTGATCTTGAGCGACGAAAAGGCAATACGGAAGCGGTTAGATCAAATTTAGATCGGTCCGATGTGACTGCCGCAGAGGCATTTCGTCAGGTGTTAGAGCTTTACTCCATCGAGCTACAGTACGGCCGGGGAATAGAATCTTACTCTGATACCATCACTGTAGACGGTGCGGAGAGAGAAGTTGATATGCTGCGCATCGGTCGCGTGGCCTTAGTGGCACAGACTACAGATGGCGCACAAACTCGCGCGTGGAATGTTAAAAAAGGAGCTTGGGAAGAGCTGCCCTCATCCGAATATTCGGCGGCGGTTCGCAAGGCGGTTCGTATCGCGAAGAAACAGGCCACAATTGAACTCTTGAATATGCCAATCGCGGCACCGGAGGCCAACTAACATGAATGCTAAGTTACTAAAAGCGACCACCATTGTATTAGTGGGTTTGTTTTCCAGTGCTTCAATTGCGCAGGATGACACGGTGGCGCCTGAAGTTCCAGCGGGTCCAACACCACAGGAAGTTGCTGCGCAGAATATGAGTGACCTGCTAAACCTGGTTAAGCAAGGTCGGTCTCGCGCTGCTGCAGAAAACCGTGCTAGAGAGCAGCGTTTTGCGCAGGATAAGGCAAACCAGCAATCGGAGCTCAATCGTGCGGAGCGCGCGCGTGCCGCTGAAGAGCGTCGGTCAGCGCGGCTTGAGAAGCGGTTTGAGGATAACGAGCTTTTGATTGCGGCGAAGCAGGAGCAGCTTAAGGAGCGGTTAGGAACCCTCTCTGAGTTGTTTGGTCATCTTACCGCAGCGACGGGAGACTTAGCTTCAACAATTGAAGGCTCTCTGGTTAGCTCGGAATTTCCCGGTCGAGTGGATTTTCTTCAGGGCTTAATCGAGAAAATGACGGGTTCAGATCAATTACCTCAAATAGAAGAAATTGAGCGTGTTTGGTATGACATGCTCAACGAAATCACCCAACAAGGAGTGGTGTCGAGATTTGAAGCAGACGTAGCAACACCCTCGGGTGATATCGCTAGCCGTGAGGTGGTGCGAGTCGGTGCATTTAACATAGTCGACGTAGACGGTAATTATTTAACGTTTACAAACGAAAAGTTAGCTGTACTCCCGCGTCAACCTGCAGGAAGCGCCGTGGCGAATGCGGCGCGGTTAGCGGATTCTGCGACTGGATTGTTGCCGTTCGGCGTCGATCCGACCGGGCCAACCGGTGGGTCTTTCTTGGCCGCAATCATCGATACTCCAAACTTGGAAGAGCGGTGGCATCAGGGCGGATATGTAGGTTACGCGATCACCGCAGTCGGCGTTTTTGCTTTCCTATTAGCGATCGTAAGGACAATTATGCTGACAATGACGGGCGCTGCAGTTACTAGTCAACTAAAGACTGGCGAAGCAAAGGATAATAATCCACTGGGGCGTGTTTTACTCGTTAGCCAAGACAACCCCGATATGGACATAGAGACTCTTGAGCTTAAGATGGCCGAGGCAGTTCTTAGAGAGACGCCAAAGCTGGAGTCAGGCTTGACACTGCTTAAGATTATCGCGGCGGTGGCACCTCTTATGGGTCTTTTGGGCACAGTAACCGGTATGATTATAACCTTCCAGGCGATTACCATCTTCGGCGCGGGCGATCCCAAAGCGATGGCAGGCGGTATCTCCAGTGCGCTCATAACTACGGTCTTAGGTTTATTGGTAGCCATCCCGACCGTATTGCTCCACACCGTGGTTAACGGAAGGGCGCAAAAGATCATCCATATTCTTAATGAGCAAGCCACTGGTATCGTCGCTGAGCGCGCCGAGGCGGCGGGCAACTAACACTGCCCCTTACGCAGACGGAAGGCGATTATGTTCGAAACTATTTTGGCATTCATGGATAAAGGCGGAAACGTTCTCTGGGTGATAGCCACTCTAGTACTCTTCATGTGGACCCTGATTATCGAGCGCTTCATCTATTTTTATTTGGGTGGGTGGAGCACCGATCGCAGTGCTGCTATAGATGCATGGGAAAGTAGGGCAGAGCGTGGATCCTGGAATGCAAAGCAGATTCGCAGAAAGTTGTTATCCGAGGCACGTGATTTCATCAATGAAAACATGTCGCTCATTGCTACATGTGTTGCTCTTTGTCCATTGCTGGGTTTGCTAGGTACGGTGACAGGCATGATTGAAGTCTTCAATGTGATGGCCGTCACAGGTGGCGGTGACGCTAAGTCAATGGCAGGTGGCGTGCAGAGGTCAACAATCCCAACAATGGCCGGTATGGTGGCGGCACTCTCGGGGCTCTTCGCCAATACTGCGCTTCAGCGGATAACGAGCAGAGAGGAGCACCTTCTGGAAGATCAGATGACCTCAGATCACTGAGCTTAAACCAGGGACCATTACTGTGAGGAGAATTGGGAAACAAAAAGCTGAGGAAGGAGCTGAGATTGATCTCACACCTATGCTTGATGTCGTTTTTATAATGTTGATTTTTTTTATTGTCGTAGCATCTTTTTTGAAAGAAGCAGGTGTTGAGGTTACGCGCCCTGACAATAATCAACCTGATGACCCAAATGATGCTGTAAGTATTGTTTTCGAAGTTGCGGCTGACGGTCAAATTTATATAGAAAATCGTCGTATTGACGAGCGAGCCGTTCGGGCCGTTGCACAAAGAATTCTAGCAGAGGACCCTGAGGCACCAATGACGGTAAAGGTTGCTAAGGGCGCCAAGGCGGGTGTGGCTGTAGACGTTATAGATGCGGGTTATGAGGCCGGTGTCAGTGGCAACATAAGTTGGGCAAGCGATAAGGATCAGCAGTAAATGAGTTTACGAGAACAATTGGCCCGCGCGTCTTCTCAGGATGAAAAAGAGATTGACCTGACTCCCATGCTCGATGTCGTCTTCATCATGTTAATTTTTTTCATCGTAACGTCGTCTTTTGTAAAAGAGCCGGGAGTCGAGTTAGACAAGCCAAACACTAAAACGGGTGGGTTACTGGATAGGGCCACTATTATTTTTGCTGTGGACCAGAACGGAGACGTGCATTACAACAAAGAAAAGATTCCGGTTAATAAAGCGTTTCAACTTGCTGAGGCCGCAAAGGCTGAAGCCCCTCAGGCTAACATTGTCATTCAGGTGGACAGGGAGTCTCCTGGTTATGTCGTAGAGGAGCTAATGGATACGATTCGGCCAATTTTAACGGCGCCCATTGGCATATCGACAGATGAAGAGGCGTAAAAAATGTCGTCGTTGGTAAGAACATTAATAGGTGTTTGTGCAGCGGTTCCAATAGCACTAGGCCTTTTTTTTCTTATGAACAGCTTAATTGACAGGCAGTTCGAGCAGGATGAAATTAAGGCTCAGAAGGTCGCTGAAATTGTTGTTCCAGACAAGGAAATAGAGACAAACAGGAAAGAGGAATTGCCGGAGAAAGTTGAGGATCCTGACGAGCCACCGCCCGATATGGAGCCGCTGGACTTTGACACAGACCTTGATATGAGTACGGCGAACATGGCACCTGCCGTTGCCGTCAATGTGAGCATCAACGCATCCGGATTGTCATCTGGCGATGGTGAGTATCTGCCCATCGTAAAGGTCGCGCCGATTTATCCACGACGCGCACAGACCAGAGGTATCACGGGTTACTGCATCGTTACCTACACGGTGACAACAACAGGTGCGATCCGAGACCCGTATGTGGAGAATGAGTCGGACTGCTCGCCGAAAGGTATTTTTGAGCGTGCATCGCTTAAGGCAGCAGCCAAGTTCAAGTACAAGCCCCGTGTCGTCGATGGACAGGCCATCGAGGTAGCTGGTGTACAAAATAAATTTACTTATGAGCTAGAGGGAGGTCGCCGATAATGCGTTTGGTTTCCCAGTTCTTCCGTCAACTAATTGTTGGCGGTTGTGCAGCGAGTTTTTCGTTGGCGCTACTTCTTGTTACTGATCAGGCTTTCGATGCTGGTTTTGTGTCGGCTGCCACCGCGCAGGATGCACCCAAGAAGGAGCGAGAGACGCGAAAGACGCCCGCTCTAAGAAACAATATTTACGAAAGGCTTGCTGAAGCTCAGGCGTTTGCAGAGGCAAAGCAGTATTCAGAAGCCGAAGCGGTGCTCAATGACATGCTGGATGCCACCAGCAAGAAGAGCAAGCTTAACCGCTACGAGCTAGCTACCGTTTACAATACGTACGCTTATCTTCGCTATGCCGTTGAAGATTACGATGGTGCGCTGAATTACTACCAGAAAGTCATTGATCAGCGGCCTGAGATTCCACTCGCGCTTGAGATCAATACGCTGTACACGGTTGCGCAGCTCTATTTCCTTCAGGAGAACTGGCTGAAGGGCATCGACACGCTGAACACCTGGATGTCGGTGACTGACACACCCAGTACAAACGCCTATGTATTGCTGGCAAATGGCTATTTCCAGCTCAAGGACTACGATAAGAGCCTCTCGAACATCCAGATTGCCATTGATCGTGAGGAATCGGCAGGTAAGGTGCCGAAAGAGCAGTGGTACAATCTCGCGCGCTTTATTCATTTTGACCGAGATAACTTCCGGGAAGCACTCAATGTCCTAGAACTTTTGATAATGTACTATCCCAAAAAGCAGTATTGGGTACAGGCCTCGCACTTATACGGTGAAGAGAAAGATGAGGCGCGCCAATTGGCGCTGTTAGAAGCAACCTACGAGCAAAACTTGCTCGATCGTAGTCAAGACATCGTATTGATCTCGCAGCTTTACCTTCAGGCTGAGGTCCCTTACCCGGCGGCGCGAGCCATGGAAAAAGGCTTGGCCGATGACATTGTCGAGAAGGAATCAAAGAACTACGAGTTAGCCGGCGTGGCATGGCGCCAAGCACAGGAAGTGACTAAGAGCTTGCCCATGTTAGAGGCTGCGGCGTCTAAGTCCGAGAAAGGTGAGTTGTATGCGCGCTTAGGTAATGTTTACCTCGATGTCGATAAAAACAAAGAGGCGGTGGAAGCGCTGAAGCGTGGTCTCGATAGAGGTGGTGTTAAGCGTCCCGATCAAGCGCGCCTAGCATTAGGTATGGCCTATTTTAACTTAGGTGATTTCAATGCAGCGCGCCGAGCCTTCCGCGAAGCCAGAAAGGATAAGCGCGCGCGGTCTTATGCTGATCAGTGGCTTAAGTACATCACTAGCGAAGAGAATCGCCTGGAAGAGCTAGCAAAGGATTTGGGCTGATCGCACCCTTAGTTAAAGAAAAGGCCGCATTGAGCGGCCTTTTTTTGGGTGGGAAAAAAATTTATACAGGAACTACGTTCTCTGCTTGTGGTCCTTTCTGGCCAGCTGTGACGGTGAACTCGACTTTTTGACCATCCGCTAGGGTTTTGAAGCCGTCGCCTTGAATAGCACTGAAGTGAACGAACACGTCGGGTCCGCCTTCTTGCTCAATGAAACCGAAACCTTTGGTTTCGTTGAACCATTTAACGGTACCTGTAACTGTAGACATACTGTTTTACCTATCGTTTAAAAATGTAACTGTGCTTACGCACAAACTCGCTAAGAGAACGCAAAAGATGCAGTCGCAACGTCGACGCATCACCGCGCGAGTCGCCACTATAGGCCCTGTATGGCCTAACGTAAAATGAACCTTTTATGGCGGTAGCCTATTTTATTGCGTAAATCGGACGTTTTAGCCGATAGACAAGAGCTTTATCGAGTTCGTAGCTCCGGCTTTTCCAATCAAGGTGCCCATGGTTATCAAGATGTGGTCGCCTTTGGTGACAAACCCAGCATCACTCAAAAACTCCATCGTTCGCGAATCAACGTCCCGCATATCAAAGGCCGTAATATCAAAATAAAGCGGAATCACTCCCCGACATAAGGCGAGACGCTGTAAGGTCTCAGGGTTGCGACTGAGAGCGAAAATTGGAAGGCCGGAGCTCAACCGCGACATGAGCGTAGGTGTCGCACCTGTTTCTGTATGAGTAGCAATACCCCGCACACCGGGGAAGTGGTTGGCGCCGTACATCGCCGAGAGCGCTACGGTTTCTTGTGTCGACCTGAATTCTCTGTCCTGCCTATATCGAGATGTTCTGGCCACAGGGTGACTCTCAGCACCAACTGCCGCGTTCGCCATCGCTCTTACCACCTCTACGGGATACGAGCCGACTGCGGTCTCGGCCGATAGCATCACGGCGTCCGTCCCATCCAGCACAGCGTTCGCCACGTCAAACACTTCGGCACGCGTTGGCATTGAATTACTGATCATCGACTCCATCATTTGCGTTGCTGTTATTACCATCCGGTCCCGTTTTCGTGTCCTGGAGATGATGTCTTTTTGAATACCAATAAGCTCGGCATCACCCACCTCAATACCCAAATCGCCTCGCGCCACCATGACGCCCTCACAGGCATCAATGATGCTATTGAGCAGGTCGCGATCAGCAACAACTTCAGCGCGCTCGATCTTTGAGATGATGGCCGCATCAACATTCGCGTCTTGGAGTAGGCCCCTGGCCTCCTCTATATCCTGAACGGCTGCGACGAAAGAGACGGCGACGAAGTCGGGCTTAATCGAATCCATGGCTTGGATGTCCGCCTTATCTTTTTCGGTCAATGCCGGCGCTGCAATACCACCGCCCAGCTTGTTAACGCCCTTGCGAGAGCTCAGCGTCCCACCAATGAGCACAGTACAGTCGATGTCGGAATCGGAGACGCTATCTACCCGGAGGTGCATCTTTCCATCATCAAGCAGAAGCACATCGTCGACCTCGACACTCTTTGGAAGATCTCGGTACTCAATGCCTACAGCCGACGAATTACCCTTCTCACCGTCCACCGTGAGGCTCAACCGAAACGAGTCACCTGCAGTGAGTGGCACACTCCCTGTCTCAAAACTGGCTATTCGAATTTTGGGGCCTTGAAGGTCGGCGAGAACCCCTACATACCTGTCTTGGTGCCGTGCCTGTCGTCGTATGCGCTCAGCGATAAGCTGATGGTGCCCTACTGAACCGTGGCTAAAGTTCAGCCTAAACACATCTACCCCTGCAGCGATGAGGCGGCCTATCGTGTCTTCGCTGTCGCTTCCCGGTCCGACTGTGGCGACAATTTTTGTTCTTCGGTGCACGCGGATGGCGTTGTTTGACACTACGAAATTTTCCCCATGTGTACGAGCAGTTCGCGCGTTTGATCGGCAAAATCTGTGAATGCGCCGTCTACTTCTAGATCGTTGAATAGCTTTTTATGCAATGTTTCGAAGTTTACACCGGGTATAGATTCCGAATCTGCTCGCAAGGTATAGGGATGCAAAAAAAGACCAAGCTTTTTGGCTGCCACGACCAGTTCAGAGGCGCCGCCCAACATATTCTCGAGGAGATTTACGTCAGGGCCGATTCCATGGGCATAAGTTGCGACTTTTTTTAGCCCTGACATCGTATGCATGGCCTCGAAATCGCCGCGCCAGTTGGTGATGCTTTCAGTGTGGATGAGCTGGACTAGTGGTCCTTTGAAAATTCCTTCGCGGGCGAAGCGCTTCAGTGTCTCTGGATCAAAGCACTGAATCACTGTCTCGGCATTTTCGCCCAGTCGGTCAAATGTTGTCAGAACGCCAATGACCGCTTGGTAGATATCAACGTCTTGTTGCTCGTGAAACTCTGGGCGCTTCAATTCAATGTATACACCTGTCCGTTTGCCCGATGCTGCGTTCAGCCGATCAACGGTTTCGATCTCCTCCGCCAAGGTCGGTACCTTGAATTCAACCCCCGTGCCCGAGTAGCGCCCGGGAAATACAGGATTACCATCACTGTCAGTCCTCTCGTGCGCGTTCAGCAGTTTTATCTCTTCAAGCGTGAAGTCGATGGCATAAAACAGTCCATCGTCTCGGTACCGCTCTGGAAACAATGCTGCGACATTAGTCGTCAGTTCGAGTGTTACGTCATGCAGCACAATCGGAACGCCATCTGACGTTAGAACCACATCTTGCTCGATGTAATCTGCACCGAATGTATGCGCGAGTTCTACAGCGGACAAGGTATGTTCGGGTAGATAACCGCAGGCGCCGCGATGTGCGATAATCGCTGGACACGGCATCGTTATGTTGCCCATCTGCGTTTCCCCCAAAACGAATCAGAACTGACTAGGGTTTTTACAGCAAACCCTGTATTTTGCTCAAGTTGAAAGTTTAAACAGCCAGGTGCTCATCATGTGTTGAGGGCGCTGGTGACTGACAGGGTTTTTTTGGTGGCAAACCAACCAAACAACAATCGGGCGCCCAATCCGCCTTTGGGTTACTCCCGTGACTGTGATCTCAGTGAGGCAAAGCAGATCCGCTTAGTTGCTGAATTTCACGCGAACCGGATTAGGCCCAGCCGGATCGCGTATCGACTCGGTATCGACATTGCATTGATTGACGCGCTTTTGGCGGGTGAGTATCAAGCGTCGTTTTTTGCCGAGCAGTTAGCTGCTGCTCAGAGACGTCGTCGGGATTTGCGAATGCGCTCCTCAGAGCGACTGCGTGGTCAAGCCGCTTATGAGATTAGGGTGAAGGCGCAGCGTGACTACGATGCATCGCTTTCGCAACCTTAATTGTTTGGCATCTTACTTCGGCTTCGGCCTACGACATAAAAAAAGAGGAGCTTGTATGAACGGATTAGAGCAGTGGCACCACGTAATGAAAGAGGGGGACATGGAGGCACTCTATGACCTGCTTCATCCAGACTGTGTTTTTATATCGCCGGTGGTTCATACCCCGCAGGAAGGCCGCGAGATCACCTACGCCTATTTGCGTGCTGCCAGCAAAGCGCTATCTGAGGACTTTCAGTACGTGAGAGAGGTGGTGCAGGGTAATCATGCCGTCCTTGAGTTCACAGTGAAGGTGGATGGTATCTTC
>PKCZ01000019.1 GCA_002862405.1 Pseudomonadota bacterium | reverse complement strand
TGTAAGAAACGTCCAAGTGAGCCAGTAACATCCGTGATAAAAGCGTTCAATGAAGCATCATTGATGTCAGCGGCAACGTCCGCTAGTAACTGTATGCTTGAAAATTGTAATAAGGTATCTGTTGTAGCCGCTCGCTCCACAACCGCAGACTCGACCTCAAGTGTCGACAGCCCCGTAATTGCAGACAGCGAGGCCGTTATAATCGAAAGCTGCACGTGGTTAAGTGCTAATGCGACCGCACCTTCCTCCCCTGCAATGATTGCCTCGAGGGGATCCCTAATCGCAGCTGACTCACTGACCTGCAGGGCCTGCAAGATTTGAACAACAGGCTCCTCACTACTGGCTCGTGCGGCTTCCAGCAAGGACCCTAAGGGTGAGATGACGAGCGCCTCTTCCGATGCAATACCACCGCTCAGTTTAAAGCTAGCGCCAAAGGCAGTGCCAGATTGCGGCTCAACACCACCAACCGAAATAATCTTACCGGCGGCATAATCGTCTACGTCAAATGAGAAGGCGCCCTGCGCATCCGTTGTTACTCCTGCCTCGTCCTCGTCCTTCACTCCGTCCTCATTCACATCCTGAAACACCAGTGCTTCGCTGAGGTAAGAACCTGCAACAACAACGCCTGTTACTGGACCACCAGAGGCGCCAGAGCCCTCATCGACATCGGTAACGGTAACAGTGACTGACAGTGAGGCGGTCGCAGACCCGTCAGATACATCAAGGGACAGTTCGTAGACGTTATTCGTGTCTGCGTCCTGGGGCGACTCAAAATCGGGGGCAGTGATAAAACTGAGTGTGCCTGACGAGGCAACCGAGAAACTTCCAGCGTCATCCCCGCTGATACTGTACGACAGTGTGTCCCCATCAGCATCAGAAGCGGTTGCGGTCAGGCTTATCTCCGTCGAATTTTCCGCTACATCGACCGCTTCAGAGTCCGCAGACCATCTCGGTGCGTTGTTGGCAGTACCGTATGAACCGCCACTGCCCGACGAATAGCCGCCGGAGTTGGAACCACCGCCCCCACCGCCACACGACGACAAGATGGGCAGCACCAAACAAAGTGCCGCCAAACGGGCCATCAAGTCCAACTTTACTGATTGCATTACTCGCCTCCGCAGCACGGTTCCAACGTTTGTACCCCCATTGCTACGGGAGGGCTGTCTATCAGACCGCAAAGATCCTCACTCTGTTGAAGCTCTGTCTATGCAAAAACTAGACATCTGTCCAAGTTAGAAAGCTGTTTGATCCGTTTTTCTTTTACTGCGCGAAGTTCAATTGCGGTTATGAGCGAGGCATGTTTTTAGCCTTGGACGCCACGGCATGACGCTAAATAAATCTTAGGCGAACGGGTCGCTGACACCGTAAAACGCCATTCAAAGACAGGAGTCGCCCTCCACCAGCGAAATGTCCGCAAGTTCTACAGTACCCGGTGTTTCGGCGAGATCGAAGGCGAGTCGGCTGGTGATGTCTGTCCTATCCACTGCCCAAGTTTGGGAAAACGTTTGCCAATCACTGGTGACGTTAGAAGCGAACTTCTGGGTCGCGCCCAGAAGCTGATAGACATCAGCGCCACGGTCGAGGTAGATGTAAATCCGCTTATCCAAGGAGCTCCGCGCCGAGAAACAGGCCGTATAGGTTCGGTCCTTGTAGATGGGTACTCTATGGAACACCTGCACACGCCACGGCTCTTGCTGACTGGCCGTATCGATATCAGCGATGATCGTTCTATTAGACCGCTCGCAACGAGCCGAACCGTTGAATTCGGCGAACTCCCAACTACTCGAGGGCAAACCACAGTCAACGAGATCACCACGACTCGCTAAAATAGAGCCCTCGCGTAGCGAGGGTTCGACCTGCTCTGAGAAATAGAAGGAGTCGTTTGTGAACTTACCTAGCGGATTTTGTAGCTGGAGCTGAAAAAAACCGCCGCGATCGGGCGCCTCTGATAGTACGACCTCAATTTGCTCACCCACGCAATTAGGTAGCTCACCACTGATACAGTTAACCGAGCCGCCAACTAATTCGCCTTCCACAAAGATCTTAGCGCCCGGATAGATGTGACGCCCTCGCATCTCCAAGCGATTCGCATCATCCAATTCAGCAACGTTGAGCGTGGCAGCCTGTTGCGCAATCGGCGACTCAGGCCAAATCCCGGGTTGCGGATGCAGCGCTGTGACGTTCGCAGGAGGGTGCGCGGTAATCAACGTCTGAAGCGCACCCATCTCGGTCAGTTCTACCAGTTGCTCGTCACTGAACGTCTCTCCCGATTCAATGCCCGTGAACAATCCATTCTCGTAGCGCAGTTGCTGCGTCTCCCCTGTCTCTGGCTTTAAAAGTGATGCTCGCAACGCAATCGTTCCCGCATCAGCCGCTGACAATAGGATAGCTAGTTTCTCAAGCTCCGAAGCTGATAACGCTGTTCCCGGTGCCATACCGATTTGTGAGCCCAGCGAACCTGTATGACCCGTGCTGCCCTCCAATACCATGCGCCAAATCTGCTCGCTCGAACCGGCTACCCGCCATATTTCCTGTTCGGGAAAGTGGTCAGGGATTCTGAGGATCCGCAAAAGATCCGAAATGTTTAGGCGGGCTTGGGGTAGGATCATCCATCGGTCATAGGCGCCGCGCCAGGTGGGTGCATCCATACCCGTTCCCGGTGTGTTGGTGCTCACCAAAAACGGCATACGATGACAATTACCGCAGTCCTTTTCCATGTGGAACTGGAGCATCCCTTGGAAAGCCGACGGGGTTAAAAGGTTGGTCTCTGGACGCTCTGGTGGTGGAGGGAATGCGACCGACAAGTTGAACAAGGCAAGTGATTGACGCTCTTCGTCAGTCAGTTTGCCGGCTCGCCCCGAGGGTCCGTCCTCACACTCGCCGACGCCGCACATGGTCGATCCTAGCGTGCGGTCCACGAGGACGAGAGAGCAATCAAGCGCCACGCCGCTCTCGCAATCAGGCTCAATAGAGCCGTTGATGTTAGCGGTGTTATTGCCGCCATGAGGGTCACCCATGACACCGTCCCAGTGGTAGGGTGCGGTGTCTCTCAACCCTCGCATGGGCATCGTCAGTCTCGGCTGGATTTGCGTGCAACCGGGTACATCGCAAATGGGTGTATCTAATACCCATAGCAGCTGATCGGTATTGCCATCAATATGACAACTGGCACACGAGAATGTGCCGGTACTCGACGCCTTCGCCGATTCAAACAAATGTCTACCTGCCGCAATCTCGCTTGGGGTCGGATCCTCGAGAACAATGGTTGCCTGTAGGTCGAGCGATCCATTACTCAGTGATACAACGCTCACAGAGGAGTCGCTCGCGTTGTAAATCCACGCCTCATCGCTGCCTCTCAGCGTGATGCCGCGCGGTGTCGCGCCCACCGTCACTCGACTCTGAATATCACCGGAGGCGGTATCCATCCGAAAAACGGTGTCAGAGGCAGCGGCAACACCAAGCAGTGCGTCGCCCTCAGGCAGAACCACAAGGTCGTAAGGCGTCGCGAGCGCTCTGCCAGCCGCTGGATGAGTGGGCGGTCGGGGCTCTAATTCATAACGCCGTGTCTGTGGTAAACAACCCTGAGGCCCCGAACAATCGACTCGGGTAATTTGGTTGAAAAACGGTCGATTCTCGAGTTCAGCTAGGCCGTGCTGCTGTGAGCCTGCACGACCATTAGCCGCATTCCTCGCATCCGTTTGAGCAATGTATGCAACACCGGACGCGTCAACAGACAGGCCATAGAGCAGCGTCCCCAAGTGATTCACCGATTGAAGGCGCTGCTCGTTCTCCGTGCTGTAGACGATGAGATCGCGATCTGGAAGATCCGTGTTACGAACAATGTCTGCCGTATAGTTGAGAGACAACACGTTGTTGTTATTAAACACATGCTCGATAGCATCGAAGGTGCAGACGTCACCGTCAATGCCATCGGCGGTGCACCCTGAGAGCTGAGTCTGATTATTCGACTCAAAGGGTAAGACGAGTAATTTGTCTCCCACCACTGCGATGGCTCTGGGATCCTGAGCGGGTACATGAAGGAGCTTAGTGACCTCATACGTCGTCGCATCGATGACCGCTATTTGGTTGGTTTGAGACAGCGCCACATAGGCTTTCTCATTACTCGTAAAGGCAATACCTGCTGGCTCGTCAAACACCTCTTCGCCCGCGGGCAAATCTAGGTGATCAATGACCGCGATGACCGTGTGTAACAAGGGTGAATCGGGTGCGGTATCGATGACATTCACGCTGTCCGACACGTGGTTGCTGACCCACAACTCGCTGCGGTCTGGCTTCGCCGCCAAGCTCATCGGCTCCAAGCCAACGTCAATCTGCTGAACCACCACTCGAGTGTCCGCATTGAGAACATCGACCGTACCGTTCGGCGTGTTGGTTACGTAGACATAAGACCCCAATGCCAAAATGGGATTAACATGAGGACTCATGAAGAGCTGAAAGCCCGGCTGGCTCGTGTCAGTCGACGCCGCCGCAATCAGTCGCTGGTTGAGCTCGAGGTCTGTCTCGAGTGGTCCACGCTCAGGAGGCTCCTCGCCACCGGATGAGCCCCCACCGGAGCTGGGCGGTGGCGGAGTGACTACTGGCGCGGGAGGTGCAGAAGTAGAACCTCCCCCGCCACCACACGAAGTGAAAAAAGCAGAGACCAGGACCGACAGTAATAACGCACGACTCGTTGTTTTCATTATTGTTTTGCTCGCTCAGTGGGGGACTACCGCACCACGCAGCATTGCGTTTTTAACAGTTTAGGCTAAATACGGCCGATTTAAAGGTAGTTTTTTGCGGTGTCAGTCACGAACCGCTGACCGGACCCGCCTCAAGATTATCCTGAAGAACAAACATCTCTGGATTGAGGCCAAAGCGATCAGTGTAGGGAAGCAAATTCGCCCTCAATGTCTCTATGGCATCCATGTGAATCAGTGTCACGGTGCAGCCACCAAACCCCGCACCGGTCATTCGTGACCCCAGAACACCCTCGGTACCATATGCAATGTCAACGAGACAATCGAGCTCATCACAACTGACTTCAAAGTCGTCTCGCAACGACTTATGCGACGCTGTCATCAATCGCCCAAATTGCGCGAGCTCATCTGCTGCAAGTGCTGCGGATGCATCGAGCACGCGCGCGTTTTCGGTGATGACATGACGACAGCGCTGAAGGACTATCCCAGACAACTGGTCACCGTAAGCATCGAATAAGTCAGGCGTCACGTCTCGCAGGGACGCTATCGAAGGATCGAACTGCCTGAGTAACGCAACGCCCTCCTCGCACTGACCGCGCCGCTCATTGTATGCGGAGGACGTGAGCTCACGTTTGACCTCGCTCGAGATAATCACAATCCGGTACTTTTCCAGATTGGTCGGAATGTTCACGTGTGACAGGGTTCGACAATCGAGCAATAGCGCATGATTTGAGCGGCCAAGACCACTTGCGAACTGGTCCATGATGCCGCACATCACGTTGGCGTAGCGATGCTCAACTCGCTGACACAAACTCGCAACATCAACACGGCTCATCTCAAAATCAAAGAGGGACTGAAGCGCCAAGGCTGTCGCTGTCTCGAGTGCCGCGGATGAACTAAGGCCAGCACCCAAAGTTAAATTGCCGTCGATAACAGCATCGAATCCGTCCGAGACCAATCCCATTAACCGCAATTCTTCTACAACACCAAGAACATAGCAGGACCAATGGCCAGGCTGCGGTTTTTCAAAGTCATCCAGCGGATAGTCAATGAGCTCAGCAAACCGACTCGACTTCACCCTCACCCGCTGGTCGTCACGCGCTCTAATACCCACGTAAACACCGCGATCGAGAGTCATTGGAAAGACAAAACCATCGTTAAAGTCAGTGTATTCCCCGATGAGGTTTACACGACCGGGAGCCATCACGATCTGAAGGTCTTTGTCGTCGCCAAACGTTGCCGCGAATTGCGATCGGATGTGCTCAAACATGATGTGGATCACTCTTGCCTGCGTGTAGAGGTGCACTTAGAGCAACTCAACCTAAATGATCGCCTCTTTGGAAGCCGACGTAAATTGGCCATGAAAATGACGATGTACCGAAAACTAATCAGCCGTGCCTCATTGGTCGTGCTCACTGCGTCTCTACTATCCGCTTGCAGTCTACTTACCGAAAGACCTTATCCGATCAGCGATCACTCGGACGGAAGTCATTTTATAACCGCGATGGGTCAGATAAAGGGCTGAGCGATATCAGTCAGTTTTTGTGGCAAAGCCTCTGGAGTGAATCAGCGTGGCCAGAGTCGCTACCCAATCCTGTGCCGTCTGTAATTCCAGACCGCGTGGAGGACGGAGTTCGTGCCACTTACATCAATCACGCGACCATCCTTATTCAAGTGGATGGAATGAACATTTTGACCGATCCGATCTGGTCTGAGAGAGCAAGCCCCGTCACCTTCGCCGGCCCGAAGCGGATTAGCGCGCCCGGCATTAAGATAAGCGATCTACCTGAAATCGATCTCGTACTAATTAGCCATAACCACTACGACCATCTTGATACAGCGACACTGAGACAGTTACGGCAGCAACAAAACAAAGAACCCGTCATCGTATCAGGCCTTGGCAATGCGGCGTTACTCCGCTCACTCGGCTACGGCAAAGCAATCGAACTCGACTGGAATAACAATACCTCCGTCGAGAATGCCACCGTACATTTTGTTGAGTGCCAGCACCGCTCAGCGCGAGGCGTCTTTGATCAAATGCGAACCTTGTGGGGGTCCTTTGTCATTGAGACAAGCCAGGGGAATATCTATTTCGCCGGGGACACGGGCTATTCACCACACTTCAAGGAGCAAGGGGAACTTTTTGGCTCCTTCGCGCTTAGCATTCTACCGATCGGCGCGTACGAGCCTCGCTGGTTTATGAAAGATATCCACCTGAATCCTGCAGAAGCCGTTAAGGCCCATATCGACCTCAACAGCGAGCAGAGCCTCGGTATGCATTTTGGTGTGTTTCAGCTCACTTGGGAGCCAGTCGGTCAGCCTGTGACCGACCTAGACGCTGCCTTACAAGCCAATCAAATCGACGCAAAACGATTCTGGGCGTTGGAGCCAGGGCAGGCTCGTGTGGTTACCCCTCGATAAAGAGAATGCTGACGCTTTTCGCCTGCCCACCAGGTTTTAAATCGGGCTTGGGTGGGAGCATGTTAGTCGCGTTCGGCGTAATGCGTCGCTGACACAGCTCGCAAGCGAGTAGCACTTGCCTCGGGTGTGATATCTCGTTGAGGTGTCGCGAGCATTTCGTAGCCCACCATGAACTTCTTAACCTCAGCAGAGCGCAGTAAAGGAGGATAAAAGTGCATGTGCCAATCCCACTCTGCGTGCTCAGCACCGTCGGTTGACGACTGATGCATGCCAGCCGAATAGGGAAAGCTACACTCGAACAGGTTGTCGTAGCGTGTGGTCAGCTCCTTGATAATATCGGCAAGATCGTGGCGTTCCGCTGGCGTCATATCGCCCAGATGACGCACATGACGTCTCGCGAGAATTAGGGTCTCAAATGGCCATGTTGCCCAAAAAGGAACTACTACGACGAAACTGTGGTTAGCACAGACTAGGCGGGTTTCACGCTCGAGCTCCACTGCAAGATAATCACCCAACAGAGTTCGGCCCGTTTTTTCCCAATGTGCGCGCATCCTTAACGACTCTTTCGCGGGCTCGTCGGGCACTGTTTTCTGAGCCCAGATCTGCCCATGAGGATGCGGGTTGCTGCAACCCATGATCTCGCCTTTGTTCTCGAAAATCTGAACGTGATTAATGCCCTCCATCGCACCGAGCTCGATGTACTGTGAGGTCCAAAGACCGACTACTGCGTGAATTTCAGCAACGGACATCTCAGCTAAGGTCAGGTCGTGGCGTGGAGAAAAGCAGATAACACGGCAGACGCCCGTCTCGCTCTCTGCCACCAACAAATCGTGGTCCTCATTGCGACCCTCAGGTGTCTCCGAGAGAAGCGCGCTAAAGTCGTTTTGAAACACATAAGGGCCTGAGTAGTCAGGGTTGGTTTGACCACCTGCACGCTTATTACCGGGGCACAGATAACATCCAGCATCGTAGGATGCGCGCGAGGGCCTTGATAGGGACTCTTCCTTTCCCTGCCAGGGCCGCTGCGTCCGGTGTGGGGAAACGAGCACCCAATCTCCGATTAACGCATTGAACCGCCTATGCGGATGTTCCTCAGGTTCGAAAACGCTCAATGACCTGAATCTCCCGCGATTAATGCGCCGTGGTGACTGGCAACTAAGCCACTGCCTCAATACGCGCAGGCACAAATTTATGGTGCGGCGTGCCTGCGAATTTATCGCAATCGGAGAGCGAGGTTAGCTCATTGGGTGCAACACCTGATCGAGTTCCATCCTCATTATCAAGGCCAAATCCGTTCGGTATCGCAATGTGACCCGGCAGCATACGGTCAGTTACTTCAACTCGCGCCATCGCTGAACCGACTGCCGTCACAATCCGCGCTTGATCGCCTGTTTCAATACCGAGGTTGGCAGCATCATCTGGGTTAATACGCAAAGACCCATCGGGGTCTTTACGCCGCCAGCCGAAGTCACGATAAATAGTATTCGCGGAATAGTCGCGACGCTCTCCCGCACTCAAGGCAAAGGGGAAATCGGAACTTGAACGGTCAATAGGCCCCGCTTCTAGGACGGTGAGCTCATCCAACAAGCTGGGGAGGGCTAGCTGAATGCCTTCCTCCTGTCCCATTCTCTCCCACGCCGTCGACATATCGTCTCGCGAGAACACAACACCGGAGTGCCCGGCAATGATGGCATCGAAGAGCTTATCGGCCTGCGTGATGGGGTCACCCTCGTAGCCGGCA
This sequence comes from Pseudomonadota bacterium, assembly GCA_002862405.1. Taxonomy (GTDB): domain Bacteria; phylum Pseudomonadota; class Gammaproteobacteria; order Pseudomonadales; family Halieaceae; genus Luminiphilus. The sequence goes on along the minus strand of PKCZ01000019.1, from coordinate 11,179 downwards.
CGCGCCAAACTCGCGCTGTCCCGCATTGCAAAACCGAGCGTTAGCGGCCACATGACGGCGCCCTCTTTTGCCCCCTCAGGCAGCACTTCGCCAAGCGTTCGGTATAGAATGACGGGGGCCAATTTGGACACCATGACATCCTCAGCCATGGCCTGCATAAACCGTTCGCGGAATGCGCCACGACCTTCTTCTTTCAACAAGCCGCGCAGCTCATCAACCAACTCGGTTGGCATCACCCCAGCTGCCTCAACGAGGCGCGCGTGAATCTCTGCCTCAGACAGCGACTCACCCAACGGTTCGAATAAGGGCTTGCGCAAGTGGAAATAATTTTCGGGGAATTCGAAGTTAAAGAAGGTTGCCTCCCACTTCTCGAACTGCGTAGAGGCAGGCAAAACGTAGTCGGCCTCCCGGGCGGTTTCAGTCATGGCGATATCGATCGCAACAACCAGCTCCATCGAGCGGAGTGCCTTACGCATCCGATTGCTATCAGCTAATGAATGCACCGGATTAGCCGACTCGATGATCATGGCTCGGTAGCGATCCGGATGATCCGTCAGAATCTCATCGGCAATGACGTTACAGGGAATCATGCCGCTGATAATGGGCGCCTTCACAACGGGTGACTTGCGTGAGCTGCGTCCGCTGCCCGCTATATTTTGCAGATAAGCGGGGACGTAGTGGCCACCCTCCTTGCCGAAGTGCCCACACAATACCCAAACCAATTTTTCGAGGTAACTAATAAGTGTCGAGTGGTGGTTCATCTGAACTCCCAAGTCCTCGAACATAGCCATGCCCTTGGCATTCGCAATGGCGTCTACCGCTGCGCTGACTTCTTCAACAGTTAGACCCGCGTGCGCGCAGTAATCTGCGACTGAAATGGCGCCAAAGGCTTTCTTGATGTCTTCAATTCCTTGGGTGTGCTCTTCAACCCAGGCTGACGCGTAGCGCTCGTCTTGAACTAGCATGGCCACCATCGCCGCGAGCATCCACGCATCCGTTCCCGGCTTCACTCGCAGGTGAATATCGGCCATTTTCGCCGTCTCCGTGACCACTGGATCGACAACAATCATGGTTTTGCTGGGGTCCTTTGCGAAGTCGCGCAAGAATACACGTGCTCTGGGGATACCGTGCGTATGCCAGGGGTTCTTTCCAAGGAAAAACGCGACATCACAATGGTGGAAGTCGCCTTTGACCATGGATCCGAACATTTGACCGTTGACCCAAAATTCACCAGTCTTCTCCTGCGCCAAAGCACTTGAGCGGTAAACGCTACCAAGCACTGAGCGGGTCGCACTCGAGTAGGCGCCGGGCAAGTGATTCCCCTGACCGCCGCCACCGTAATAAAAGATTTTGTCACCGCCGTGCGTGTCACGAATGGCGGCGAAGCGCTCCATGATCTCGCGGGTCGCGGTGTCCCAATCGATAACTTCGAAGGTACCGTCTGGTTTGCGTCGCAAAGGCGATGTTATTCGGTCCTTACCGTTCTGATAGTGATTCAGCCCCGACGCCTTTTGACAGAGATAGCCCTTCGAAGCAGGGTGATCCTCGTCCCCGCGAATACGCACAATCTCGCGACCATTTTCTCCGCCGGTCTGAACTTTGATGCCACAGTTCAGCTCACAGAGGATGCATGCGCTGGTCATCCATTCTTCGTTAGACATGATTAATCTCCGAGTGTTTTGGGCAACGTTGCCTCGTTATCGTTTATTTACGTTGGAAAAACAAGACTATCTCATTGCCGGTCAGACAACAGCCTTTTATAGATTTTGGCACCTGGGTGGGAGACGACAATTTAGGCGAGTTAGCAACTAAAGGCCGCAAGGTGGCTGCGCAATGCCCCACAGAAGCGCCGAGCTATAGATCCCGCATGTGCGTTATCACTAGCTATCGTGGTTTCGCGCAGCTGGCATGCAAAGCACCAGCGTAATGATAAACGAGATGATCGAGATCGGCGCGGTGTAGGTCAGCACGTACATGGTTGTCTCGACCACTGGCGTTGCACTGCCTGTCATGACGTCCTCAAAGCGCCACGCCCATGCTTGGTAGTGAAGGCAGAGCGAGAAGCCCCAGGCACCGCACAACAACCCAAGGGCCGCCTTATTCTTCCGGACTCGCAGGCCGGCCCAAATGAGCAAAGCAACCGCAATGTACTCAGGTAAATCGGCGAGCTTTACCATCGAAACACGGGCCCCCTACTAAGCGTCTATACCCAGTAGTAGCCGCCGGGTTTTACGGTGCAGAAAGGGCAATATCATCACGACGACGCAACCCACCGTGATCTGTGTGATTAGCCATAGATCGAACTCGAGCACAGCGCCGCCAAGAACAGCGTAAATGCTGGCTCTAATCGGCGAGGCTAGCATCATGGTCATGACAAATTTCGTAAACGGGAACTGCACAGCCCCGGCCACGATGGTCATCGGGCTTTGTGGGCCCAACGGATGGACGGTTATCAGGAAAAGTGCAGGCACCCCGCTGCGCGACAAAATCCGTTGTAGCCGCTCATTTTTGTCGCCTAGTCGCTTGGTGACCCAATGACTGCCGAGGTAGTACCCCAGTCCGTATTGGACAACACCGGATAGCGTTAGCCCTACGCCTCCCCAAATAATGGCTTCGGTTAGTCCAAACGCTACGCCCCCCAGCGTGAGCACGACATGTGTAGAGAGGCCCAGAAACAGCCGAATGACCAAAAGAACCACGTAGGCTAACGGGCCCCACCAGCCTATGGAATCAATCCAATCGCGAAACTCATGAACTGAGTCGAGCGTCAGCTCGATACCAAAATAGTCCGCTAAGAAACGACCAGCCATCAAAAGCGTTATCAACGCTACGACGAAGGAAAAGAGCGGTAACCAACCTCTCATCACGAATTACTCACCCTCGCCATCGTGAAAACAACACTATCAAGCAGTGCGCGCTAACACCTGGCAGCGAAGTAATAACCGCCGCTGGGAAGGATGAATCGATGTTCGTTTATGCAAACACCGTCGATTATCCCAAATGATCACATCGCCGGGCGTCCAGTTCTGCTCCACGACGTAATCGGCTGGAACCGCATAAGACCACAAGTCATCGAGCAAGGCCTCGCTCTCTTCGAGCGACAGACCAGGAATGTATGCCCACTCCCGACGCCCCAGATACAGGCAGGCATCACCCGTTTCGTTGTGTTTTCGAATGATCGGATGAACAGCGCCCGGCGCATCTCGCGGATCATCAAAGGCTTCAAAACCTGGTCGTAAGTTGCCGACGCTATCGTGTGCCGCGTTGTGCTTGATCGACAATCCCTCGATTCGCTGGCGTAAATCCTCGGGCAGCGAGGCAAGCGCTGCGCGCTGATCGGCAAAAAAGGTATCGCCCCCATTTTCAGGAATCTCAACGCCCAGTAAGATACTGGCAGGGGGTGGCACCTCTACGTAGGTCATATCTGAATGCCACGTTGCCTCAGCGTCACCCAGTCCACCGATAGGTTTCCCGTCGACCTTGATATTCGAGATGGGCGTCACAAAGAGATTGTCCAACCGTGCCTTTTGCTCCTCGCTCATCCTCCCTACGGGAATTTGTTCCAGTGGTCCAAAGCGCTGGCTGAACGTCTGAAGCGAGTCATTATTAAGCGTTTGTCCTTTAAACCGAAGCACGCCAAAGGTTAGCCACGCGCGGTAGATCGCCTCAAAGGAGTCACCCGTGAGATTCGCTAGATCGACACCTGTGATATCTGCACCGAAACTTTCGCTACCAAAAGCTTTGCCATTCGAACCTTTGCAAATAGGAACCACGTTCATTGTTCACCGTCCTTTTTGTTATTCGCTATGTAGAACTAACGATTACGGTTATACGATGTACTGACAGCAGTGGCCAATTCATTTTCGGCCAAGATGAATAAAATGGCATACGCTATGCCAAAACAAAAGAATGCTCGATGACAAAGGAGACGCCTCGCTAATGAACATAGACGGAGCCTGCCATTGCGGCAACATCACCTGGAAAGCGATTGCGAACCCCGACATGGTCGCTATCTGCTACTGCACCGACTGTCAGACTTTCGGTTCATCTGCATTCCAATATACGGCGCGGATCAGGTGTGATGACTTTGAACTCACCAGCGGACAACTAAAGCAATATGGAAAGCTCGCCGATAGCGGTAACGAGCGCTACTACAGTTTCTGTGGTGATTGTGGATCGGGCATTCATACCAGCAATATCGACGGTCGAGGCCTGTTATCGGTTCGACTGGGTGGCTGCCAACAGAAGGACCAGCTACCACCCAAACTCCAAATCTGGTGTTGCTCGGCACCTGCTTGGGTATCCGTGGAGAGCGGTATCAAACTCGACAAGCAAGGGTAGCTATAGCGTTTTATCGTGATCGTTTATCTGCCCGCGTACCCCAGCTGTCGCCAGGCCTCGTATACGGCAACCGCAACGGCATTCGACAGATTTAGGCTTCGACTGCCCGGCAGCATGGGCAAATGAACAATGTGACTAGATTCGAAAAGGGCGAGCAACTCGGGTGACAAGCCTTTGGTTTCGGAGCCAAAGACCAATGAATCCTCGGACTGGTAAATAAGGTCAGAGTGAGCTCCCTCGCCGCAGGTCTCTACGGCGATGAGCCGGCGATCCCCATGCGCGTCAATATAACTTGGCAGCGAATCCCAGATTAGGACATTGCCAAACTCGTGGTAATCGAGACCGGCGCGCCTGAGCCGCTTGTCGTCCATCTCAAACCCGAGAGGCTCGATGACATGAAGCGACGCCCCGGTATTGGCGCAGAGACGAATGATATTCCCGGTGTTAGGCGGGATTTCAGGTTGGCAAAGAACAATATGAAGCGCCGACTCGCTCATCAGAAAATCTCTTCCTCAGTAACGTCCGCACAAGACACGGTTTGAAATTGACGGCTGGCTAACGCCGTAACTATAAATCGAGTTTGGCTCCAAGGCGCTGGATAGTCACTCCGTTGTCCCAGCCACCTTCAATGAGGCTGGCCGTCGCCTCTTTAATGCCTGTATCAATCCGCCACTGCAGATAAGCATCATAATGGGCAACGCTCTCCCACTCCTCGATCAACGTGTAGGTATCGGCTGACTCTTCCACATACACATCGAGGCCAATGCAGCCATCGAAGCCCCGGGTTGCGCCCAGTGACGCTTTGAATACCTCTGCCATCTCTGCGAGCTTGCCCTCTTGCGCTTTGAAATGCGCGATGATGATTGCTGACATGTTATCTCTCCTTTTTTTTAAAACCCCCATATCCCAAGCCCCTCACGTCTGAGGCGAGGCCTAGGAGCTAAACGCTACCCCTCACTCGTCTTTAATGCAGAAACCGAAAGACCACCATCGCTCTGTACACGAGTAGACCGAGCGCCCACGCTGACCATGCTGCATATCAAAAATCGGTACACTCAATGCTGGCGAAAAATCAAACCCTTGTAAAACAGGGATGGATTATGACTTGGTTCAGGCGCCTCGATGCTTCTCGTTTAGCCCGCTGGGTTTTGCGGGAAAGCCGGCACATCGGGCGATAGCTCAACCCAGTTCTGCTTGGTACTCGACCAGCAATGAAACATGGCGACAAAACTATCAGTGTCGTCGAGGGTTCCTGTCTTTAAGTAGAGCATGTCAGGCTGTGCAGGCACTTGAGAGTACAGTGGCGATCCACAGGTACCGCAGAAAAATCGCTTAACGGTATTTCCTGTGTCCGTGTCGCTGTCTCCGTAGAGCGCCAGATCTCCCGTAAATTCGATATCAGTCTTTTGAAACGCCGCGAGGGTTGAAAAGGCCGATCCCGCCTGCTTTTGGCAGTTTTTGCAGTAACAGACGCCTGTCGTCATTGGCTCTGCCTTGGTTTCGTGACGTACCTGCCCGCACAAACATCCACAGGTTTTTTTCATCTCGCTTCCTTCTTATACAATTTCCAAAAAGCCGCTCACAGAGTGGCTGTTTAGATCCGTGCGAGCAAGTACCTGAGCACCTGTGGATGGCGCAAAAAACTCGCAAATTCTTAGATTAGGTCTACATTTCAATCTGAGGTCACGTAATGACCTCCAAACTGTTTAATTGGGGAGAATAAAAATGAAGCGCACCACTAAAGTTTTAATCGCCTTATCGATGATTCTCAGTTCTACCTCGGCACTGGCAGAACGATTAGAGGTTTTTCGTTGGCAAGCGCTGGACGGAAAAGCCGCACAACTAGCAAGCAGTCTTGTTGAAGCCGCCAAACTTCATGAGAAGAGTGGAGCCAGTGTGGGGGTTTTTCAAATGGACGTTGGCGGCTCGGGGAATACCACCTTTGATTATGTGCTTCGCTGGGATAGCAGTGAGGCATGGGCTAAAACCAAGGCCTATAACAGCGGCGAGGAATTCTCCGCGTTTTTTGCCAAGGCCGGTGCAGATCCGGCTGGGAAACTCATGATGTCTCTGGAGGGACTGAATTGGGACGCGTCAGTAACCGGAGCAAGCTTCGCAGACGACGGGCCCTTCCGGGTATTTATCTGGCGACCGACACCCGGGAAAATGGCCGATATTTACGAGACCTTCATGGCAGCGAAAGCCATTCACGAATCACTGGGTGCTAGAGTCAATATCTACAATGAAGGAATCGGTGGAACCGGAAACATACATTACGTGATGAGTTGGGACAGCTGGTCTTCTATGGCGTCATCAGGCGACGCCATTGCCATGAGTCCTGAATTTAGGGCGCTTCAAGCCTCAGCAACTGGGCAAGTTACGCCCGTAGGCTCTATCCAAGGATTTCCCCTTTACTACTCGAAGTAACAAGGTCCATAAAAAAGCCCGCTCATGCGGGCTTTTTCATTCGATCCTTCTTCAAAATAAACCCACGATCTGTCCATCAACCACATCAATGCTTTGACTCGCAGGTACCTTAGGCAGTCCTGGCATGGTCATGACATCGCCACAAATGACCACAACAAAGCCCGCACCAACGGACAAGCGCACTTCACGAATATCCATGGCATGGCCCGACGGCGCGCCCTTTAATGCAGGGTCAGTGGAAAATGAGTACTGGGTCTTAGCGATACAAATCGGCAAGTGGCTATAGCCCTCATCGGCCAATTCCTTAAGCCGCGTTCGCACCTTGGCATTAGCGGTCACCTCGGATGCGCCATAAATCTTGGTAGCCACAGCTTCCACCTTTTCGAACAAGGTAGCCGAATCTGGATAGACAAATGACTGATGATGGGTGTTGGCAGGTGTCTCGTCGGCGTCGCACAGTGAGACCACCATCTCCGCAAGCTCTGTTGCACCTGCACCGCCATTTGCCCAGTGGCTTGATAGCGCCACCTGAATACCACGAACCCGGCAGTGCTCGACAATAAGATCGATCTCGGCCTGTGTGTCAGCGATGAACTGGTTAATCGAGACTACTGCAGGAACACCGTAGTTATCGCGAATATTCGTGATGTGACGATCGAGATTGGCCAGCCCTTTCTCGAGTGCCTCAAGATTTTCCTCGGTCAGATTGTCTCGAGCGACACCACCGTGGAATTTCAAGGCGCGGACTGTGGCGACCAATACCGCTGCCGATGGGCGAATACCAGCCGAGCGGCACTTGATATCAATGAACTTCTCCGCACCTAGGTCGGCGCCAAAGCCCGCTTCGGTAACCACATAATCAGCCAGTCGAAGACCTGCTGTTGTTGCAATGACGCTGTTACAACCGTGCGCGATGTTGGCAAACGGTCCGCCATGAACAAAGGCAGGTGTGCCCTCAAGGGTTTGCACGAGGTTGGGCGCCAACGCGTCCTTCAATACCGCCGTCAACGCACCTTCGGCCTTTAGGTCAGCTGCCGTCACCGGCTGACGTTCGCGGGTGTACGCAACAACGATGCGGCCCAAACGTGCCTTTAAGTCATCAAGATCGGTTGCAAGACAGAAAATGGCCATGATTTCGGAAGCGACGACGATGTCAAAACCGTCTTGTCGTGGGTAGCCGTTACCGGGACCACCGAGTGCAACGGTGATATCTCGCAGCGCACGATCATTCATATCAAGCACACGCTTCCAGGTGATGCGCCTTACATCGATGTCGAGTGCATTACCGTGATGAACGTGGTTATCAAGAAGCGCTGCCAAGAGATTGTTGGCAACGCCGATGGCATGCAAATCGCCATTAAAATGAAGGTTTATGTCCTCCATGGGAATGACCTGCGCGTAACCACCGCCTGCAGCACCCCCTTTCATGCCAAAGACGGGTCCTAACGAGGGCTCACGGAGACAAATGACTGTGTCCTTCCCAATTTTCTGCAATGCATCTCCCAGACCCACGGTTGTGGTGGTTTTACCTTCACCGGCTGGTGTTGGGCTGATGGCCGTAACCAAGATCATGCGCGCACTGTCGCGAACCGGTTGCTGTAACAACCAGTCCAAATTCACCTTGCCTTTAATGCGGCCATACGGCTCCAGTGCATCCTCAGGAATACTGAGCTGATCTGCAATCTGTGAGATTGGGCGCGGCGTGGCTGCCTGTGCAATTTCGATGTCTGACGCCATGGTGTGACTCCCCTATCGAGGCCGCATTATTCATTATTTGGGCGGCCTGTGGCTCGCCGCCAAACTAAAGAGAAAAACAGGCATGAGCAAGGGTCTGGGATGAAAAATTTAAGTGAAAAGTTGGCGTCGGGGTTCGCGCACTGCATACCTATTTTCTGCCTAACCCAAAGCACCTTCCACTTGCCTGCGAGTGTGCTACCGTCAGGGCAGCTCGCTTACTCATAATTCAAAGCCAATGATGGAAAAAGCAGAGAAACAATGGCAGAACTGGTCGAGGTCGCTACCGCCCTCACCGGCCCCTGTGGAGACGCCCTCGTCTGTGCAGGAATTAACAGCCCTGATGCTGTCGCACAGTCAGGGGGTGAGACCGGTGGGCTCGGGTCACAGCTGGATGCCGCTGGTGCCGACAAAGCATGCCATCGTCAAACTCGATCATTTCTCAAGCGTGGGTGATATTGATCCTTTGACTCATCAGGCATGGTTAGGCGCCGGAGCCAAGCTACATGACCTTTCTCCCCAGCTCTCGGAGCGCGGCTACGCCTTTAGAAACCTGGGCGATATCGATGTTCAAACCCTCGCGGGCGCCACAAGTACGGGGACCCATGGCACGGGTAAAGAGTTGCAAGGTCTGGCTGCGGAGGTCCAGGGAGTGAGGCTCGTGACCGGTACGGGTGAGCAGATTGAAATTGGCGACCAGGAAAATACTGAATGGCTGAGTGGCGCACGTGTCGCACTGGGTGCGCTGGGCATTATTACTGAGATAAAAATGCAGCTCGTCGAGCGCTTTAAACTCCATCGGCAGGTATGGCCTGCCTCAAACAAACACACTCTGGAAAACGCAGAGCGCTATTGGAATGAGAACCGCAACTTCGAGTTCTTTTATATCCCGTTTTCCGACACCAGCTTACTGCTGACACACAACGTAACCACGGCGCCATCAACTCCGCCAAATGAAGACACCAGTGCATCGGGCATGATGCAGCTAAAGAGTCTTAGGGATTCACTCAAATGGTTCACGCCCCTAAGGCGCTGGCTTCTTAAACGCGCCATTGCCAACGAGCCAACTGAGAATGTGATTGGCGAGAGTTGGGATCTACTGGCGAGTGAGCGCAATGTCCGCTTCAACGAGATGGAATATCATCTCCCTGTGGAGCGCGGGCTCGAGGCGCTCGAGGAAGTGCGGCACTACATTGAAACCAAGCGCCCCGATGTGTTCTTCCCGTTTGAGGCAAGACAGACCAAGGGGGATGACGCTTGGCTATCACCCTTTAACGGCGGCAATCGGGTTTCGGTGGCCGTACATTGCTATCACAAGGATGCCTTCGACTTCCTATTCACCGATGTCGAGCCGATTTTCCAGAAATATGGTGGCAGACCTCACTGGGGTAAACTCAACAGCATGACAGCAGCGCAAGCACGCGCCTGGTATCCAGACTTCGACAAATTTGCCGCGTTGCGCCGTGAGCTAGACCCCGATGGCCGGCTACTCAACGGCTATCTATTGGACCTGTTCGAGGCCTGAAATGAATCCACTGTCCGTCAGCTACTTTCAACAACTGCAACAGGCGCTCGCTGATGCAGGGCTGGCGGAACCAGTATTGGTCATTGATAGGGATCGGCTCGACACCAATATCGCTGCGTTAAAAGCCATGCTGCCTGCAGGTATGGGCTACCGTATTGTTGCCAAGTCCCTACCGTGTGCCGAACTGCTAGAGTACGTTGCAGCCCACACTGAGACCCATCGGCTCATGAGCTTCAATACCAACATGGTCATGCAGCTCCTTGCACTCATGCCCGAGGCTAATCAGTTGCTTGGCAAGCCGATTCCGTTGCAAGCGCTGAGGCGAATGCTCGATAGGGCTAATGCTCAGATGCGCAGCCAGCTGCAGCATCAGGTTCAGTGGCTGATCGATACGCCGGTCCGACTCACAGAGTACGCCGAGCTCGCAAAGTCCACAGGCATCCAGTTAAGGATCAATCTTGAGATAGATGTTGGCCTCCACCGTGGAGGGATGGAGCCGGGAGCTGATCTCGAAGCGTCGCTGAACGCCATTGATCAGAGTGACAATCTGGCCCTTGCAGGCCTTATGGGCTATGAACCACACCTGACTAAGCTGCCCAATATTGCGGGCTGGCCCAAACGCGCCAAACAAGGGGCAGCTAAGCAGTTTCAACTGGCCTTATCGCAAACTGCAGCGATCTTTGGTCAAGACTTCGCGACTAATATGGTGAGGAACATGGCCGGCAGCCCAACGTTTGGACTCTACTCCGATACGCTGCTGGCCAATGAAATTGCCGCCGGCTCAGCGCTCGTAAAGCCCAGCGATTTCGATTTACCGATATTAAAAGCATTTTTACCCGCAAGCTTCATCGCCACACCGGCTATCAAGGTAAGCAAAGGCGTTCGTTTGCCCGGCCTCGAATATGCCAACCGAGCACTAGGTAAACCAAAGTCTGGAAAAACCGTGTTTCTACACGGCGGCTATTGGAAAGCAGAACCCGTTTACCCAGGCGGCCTTAAAAACAGCAGTCTCTTTGGCCGCTCAAGCAACCAGGAGATGTTGGTAGCACCCAAGAATTCGTCGCTCAAAGTCGATGACTTTGTTTTCTTGCGACCGACACAGAGCGAAGCCGTGTTCCTCCAGTTCCCAACAATCGCTGTTTTCTCAGGCGG
>PKCZ01000021.1 GCA_002862405.1 Pseudomonadota bacterium | reverse complement strand
GCGTCGATCAGGCCGACCGACAGCTCGTAGTCTGGGAAATGGCTGGTATTACGGAGAGCGACCGTATTCATAGTGTTGAGCGTAGTGCAGCCAGCCACGAAAGCAATACTGAGGCTGGTGAGAAGTAGCCGCGTTAAGCCTGTCACGACCTAACTGGTCTTACTGGCGAGAATGAGGCTGATATCCAAGGACTCCCCAGGAATTTTATCGATCTGTTCGATGCTCAGATACTCGCTCATGAGCCATCCCATGATCGATTTCATATCAACACTGACGGGTACAGGCAGTGAAGGGGGATCTTCGTGTTGTGTGAAGGCAACAACCAACAGTTTCCCTCCGCGTTTGAGCACGCGTGTTGCCTCCTCAAATAAGGCTTTCGGGTCGTCAGCAAAATACAGCACTTGATCGATGGTAACGGTGTCGAAGCTGTTGGCAGCGAAGCGCATTTGATACATATCTTCTTGCCGTACGGACAGGTGTGTCAGTCCCGCCGTTTCTATGGCATCTCGGGCGACAATCACCATCTTTTTAGAGAGATCGACACCGAAGCCACTGTCGGCCAGCGGCCCCACTAGCCGCAACATCCGACCCGTGCCGGTAGCAATATCCAATAGGTGTCCGACGGAGTGACCAGAGAGTAATTGGCTGACGTGTGCTTTAAATGTGGCTTCGTCACCGTGACATCGATGAAGCTCCAGCCACTCCGGAACCTCGTCCTCAACGTAGGCCTCGGCAAGCTGCGCGCGGGCATCGCGAATGACCGCAAGTCGCCGGCTGTCTTCCGCTAGGGTGCTGTCCGCCGTATCTAGGCTGCCCAGCAGTGTGCTGAGAATGGTTTGCTGGGGCTGCTGGCGATTGGCGCGGTAAAAAATAAAGTGCTGCTCGCGAAAGCTCTCAAGAAGCCCCGCATCTTGCAAAATTTTCAGGTGACGCGATGTGCGAGGTTGGCTGTAGCCCGTGATCCGCACAAGATCAGATACGGTCAATTCACCCTGGCTGCATAGTGACATGAGGCGGAGCCGGCTGGGGTCAGCCACCGCTTTCAAGCATTGCGATAAAGCATCAACGTTCATTAGCATAAAGGTATCTTTATATCTAAAAAATAAATACGGCATTCACAGATTTTTACTGTGACAAACGCTACGCTGGTAAGTTGTGGCATTAGATACGAGGCGCGTGGAGCGCCTGATCAATCAAAAATAACCATCGATAAGGGGTTTCACATGCTAAAACTTCATTTCGCACCACAGTCCCGGGCTGGCCGTATTTTGTGGCTCCTAGAGGAACTCCAGCTTCCTTACGAGCTTAACGCCATGGCGTTTCACCCCAAGGATCTCAAATCAGATGAGCACCGCAGTAGGCACCCGCTTGGGCGTATTCCGGTTTTAGACGACGGCGATGTGTCGATTTATGAGTCTGGTGCCATCGTGGAGTATCTAATGGCCCGGCATAAAGACGGTGGTTTGAAACCTGCCGTGGAAGACCCCATGTTCCCTGAATACCTGCAGTGGTTTCACTACTGCGAAGGGATGGTCATGCCCCCAATGAACACGATTGTTGTTCACACGATATTGTTGCCAGAGGATCGACGTGACCCCGTGGTATTGGGCCAAGCACAACGCCTTCTCAACAAGGCGCTTCATCCTGTAAATGAAGCATTGGAGGGCCGCGACTACCTCATTGGCGATTTCTCGGCTGCCGACATCATGCTGGGGCATGCCTGTTTCATGAGTAATCGTATGGGCTGTATCTCTGATGACATGCCTAATTTGAAAGCGTACGTTCAGCGGATTACAGAGCGTCCAGCGTTTCAAACCGCCATCAACATGACCTAACGCGTCACGAGACTTGGCGGGTCGCGCCGCATTGCTTATCTTGCGCCCCGAGGATTGGCATCTAAACAAAGGAGTTATCGTGTCAAAGCAACTGATTATTGCACTGGGCTTGAGCGTATTGGTTACCGCATGCGGTGGCGGTGGTGGCGGTGGTACAACACCCCAGCAGCCAACTGCAGGTGGTGGGTCTGGTGGAGGCAGCACAACGGATCCATGCGGTAACACAGCGCAGATTCAGTTCGTAAAAGAGGTGTCTGAAAGCTACTACTACTGGTACGACGAACTCGCGCAAGTCAATGAAAATGACTATGACGATGCGTCCGATTACCTGGCCGCCATTATGCAGCCCATTTGGACAGATGGGTCCGGCCGTGACCCCGGTTTCTCCTATCTCACAACCATTGAGGAAGATGAGGCGCGTTTCACCTCAGGTACATTTTACGGTTATGGCGTGAGATACCGCATCATCAACAATAACTTCTATTTTGCCGACTCCTACGAGGAAGGTCCCGCACACACGGCCGGTATTCGACGAGGCCAACGTTTGTTAGCCGTCAAGCGCGATGGTGAGAGTGACTTTGAGACCTGGGATGAAATGGTCGCCCGGAATGCTGAGCTGCCCGGAGCTGTTTTCGGTGCGCGTGGAGAGCTACAAACGACGGTCTTCCGCGTCGAATATGAGGGCGTGACTAGCGAGATTACGGTAACCACAGCAGAAACTAGTACAACGCCTCTGGCTGGCGATGCGCTGGTAATCCCTAGAGACAGCGGTGGTCCGGTTGGCTACATCAACTTCCGAACGTTTATCGACGCGGCGGATGGCCCACTTCGAGCCGCGGCAACAACCTTCGGTGAGGCCGGCGTCACTGATCTCATTATTGACCTTCGGTACAATGGTGGCGGTTTGGTACGTGTGGCTGAGACCTTCTTAAATCTGTTGGCCGGCGAAACGGCAAACGGCGAGTTGAGCTACATCGTGAATCTCAACGACAAGCATCAGGATCAGAACAGCACGGCGAACTTCGCTCAGCTGCCTGAGACCTTTAGCCCGCTTAGAATCGCGTTCATCACCACAAGCGGCTCAGCGTCCGCCAGTGAACTCCTGATCAATGGCTTGGATCCGTACATCGAGCTTGCGATCGTGGGTTCCGAGACGTCGGGCAAGGCCGTTGGTCAGTACGCCTTTGATCTGGACTCTGATAACTGCCAAACCCGACTGAGATTGATTGCATTTGAAATTCAAAACGGTCAAGGGCAGGGCGGTTACTTCACAGGTCTTGTCAGTACCGGCCGCTTTACCTTTTTTGCGGCCGCTGATGATGCGACGCGCCCGTTCGGAGACGCGGACGAGGATTCTTTCGCAGCCGCCATGGCGTGGCTTAGTGGAACGCAGACCAAAACTGGCGCGGTTGGGGATGTCAAAGTTGACGTGCCAGAACCGCTTCGCGTTGCAGGTTTTGATGCTACCTGGCCGGTTAATAAGGATGCACCACTTAACCCTGATGGGAGTGTTCGCTCCTTCTGAGTATGTCATGCACTGTGCCTAATCCCGTTTGGGCTATTCACTCAGTTAAGAAGTCGGTGTAGCCTCGCTGCATCGACTTTGTTCGTTTGCAAATAGTAGAAATAGAGATAGGTAGCGTCATGAGTAGTACAGCGGAAACTTTTCAGACGATAGTTAACGAGCGGCGATCCATCCGAGCGTTTAAATCTGACCCAGTCAGCCGAGAGATTATCGACGCCGTATTTGCGCCCGCGCTTCGTGCACCCAGTAACTGCAACACCCAGCCATGGTTCGTTCACATTGTGACGGGTGACAAGCTCGAGCAATTACGCGAAAAGCTGCCAGCTGCCTTCGCCATGGGTGATGTAGCGCCTGACTTCCCTTACGACGGCGTCTACGAGGGTGTTTACAAGGATCGCCAGTACGGTGCTGCAAAGGCGCTGTATGACGCGCTTGGGATTCCACGTGAGGAAAAAGCCAAACGACAGGAATGGTTCATGGGGAACTTCCGCTTTTTTGATGCACCAGTTGTGGCTTTTTTCATGTTGCCCGATGGCTTTGGCCTTCGTGAGGCCTGTGACTTGGGGATGTTCACGCAAACAGTGATGCTGGGCCTAACTGCGCAAGGCCTTGGGTCCTGCCCTCAGACCGCGCTTGGCTTCATGGCAAAGCAGATTCGTGAAGTCATTGACGTGCCAGAGCATCATAAGTTGATGTTCGGTCTGTCGTTCGGTTATCCCGTGGATACACCGATCAATGACGTTGTCACGGATCGAACCGATCTAGAGTCAGCGGTAACGTTCCACAGCTAGGCAAACACGTTATCGATGCCCGCGCGTGAATGAAGCGTTTAGATCTCGCTGGGTAGAGAGATAAAGCCTGATACTTCCAGCTGGAATCCAGAGATTGCATTGAATTTGATCGGTGCGGACATGACTTTCATGTTTGTAACACCTAGATGCCGAAGTATTTGTGCGCCCGTGCCAATTACTCTGTAGTTCTGGGGAGGCGCCTCCGCTGCGGCTTCACCTGCAAGCTCTGCGATATTGCGCATGATTGCCTCTGGAGACTCCCAGCCACCCAGCATGACAACGAGCCCCCGTCCTTGCTTGGCGATATAGGCCATGGCGGATTCGTAAGACCACCCCTGAGATCCCTGCGGTAGCCGCGTGCCCAATACATCGCGGAGCGTGTTGATGGGTTGTATGCGCACGGGTAGGTCTGCGGCAGTCAGCTCGCCCTGGTGCAAAGCATATTGAATTTGGCCGTCGACCAAATCTTCGAATGTCGTCAGCGTGAACTTGCCCCACTGTGTGTCGATAGGGAATTCGCCAGTGCAGCGTACGGACTGCTCGTGCAAGGCCCGATATTCAATCAGATCGGCAATGGTTCCGATGCGAAGATTGTGTTTTTTTGCAAACACCTCCAGCTCAGGCCGTCGCGCCATCGTACCGTCTTCATTCATGATCTCGACAATGACGGCAGCTGGCTCACAGCCAGCCATACGCGCTAGATCAACACCCGCCTCGGTATGACCGGCACGTTGAAGGACACCACCGGGTTTTGCGACCAAGGGGAAGATATGCCCAGGTTGCGAAATGTCAGAGGGCGTCGCACCGGCTTTCACGGCCTCAAGGATCGTATGTGCACGCTGACGTGCGCTGACACCCGGACCTACTGAGTGCGTCGCATCGATCGATACGGTGAAGTTGGTCTCGTGCTGAGAGCGGTTGTCACGCACCATCAGTGGGATGCGCAGCTGCCTTGCACGATCTGCGGTGATGGGCATGCAAATCAGACCGCAGGCCTCACTGGCAAAGAAGTTGATAATTTCTGGCGTGACTTTCTCGGCAGCGATTACAAGGTCTCCCTCGTTTTCCCTGTCCTCATCATCCATGAGGATGACCATCTTACCTTCGCGAATATCGTCCAAGATATCTGGAACGGTATCGAGGGCCATCTTAACTCTCCTGCTCTAGCACGATCTTTTACTGCCTTTCTTTAGTTCGCTATTAGCACTTTTCAATTGCAACGGCAGTAGCCTCACCACCACCAATACAGAGCGCTGCTACACCGCGCTCCTTGCCATAGTGATGCATTGCGTGCATGAGCGTGACGATGATTCGAGAGCCCGTTGAGCCAATAGGGTGGCCCTGGGCACATGCACCGCCGTGTACGTTTACTTTGCTGTGATCGAGGCCGTGCGCCTTCATTGCCAGCATAGTGACCATGGCAAAGGCCTCGTTAATTTCCCAAAGATCTACGTCATCAGCGGACCAACCGGTTTTCTTGAGCAACGAGGAAATGGCATCAACGGGTGCCAATGTGAACTCCGCGGGTAGGCGGCTGGAGCGCGCATGTGCAACGATTTTTGCCATTGGCTTTAGGCCTTGGGCTTGGACCGCGGATTCACTCGCCAGAATGAGTGCGCTTGCACCGTCTGAAATAGAAGAGGCGTTGGCTGCGGTAATGGTGCCGTCTTGCGCAAAGGCCGCGCGCAGGCTGGGAATCTTGTCGGTGCGACCTTTGTGCGGTTGCTCATCATCGACAAACGTGATGGTTTCTCGTCGTGTTTTGACCTCTACGGGCGCAGTTTCTGCCTTTAGCAGGCCCTGTTCGATAGCATTTTTAGCGCGTGTCAGGCTCTGAATCGCAAAGTCATCCATCGCTTCTCGCGTAATACCGTGCTCATCGGCTGTCGCCTGAGCAAAACTGCCCATAGCGCCTCCTGTATAGGCGTCTTCCAAGCCATCCATAAACATATGATCGTAAATCTTGGTGTGACCTAGACGTTGTCCTGCGCGTCCCGAGGGCATTAGGTGCGGTGCGTTCGACATGCTCTCGAGACCACCGGCGATAGCGATGCTGTTGGTTCCCGCACGGATACTGTCGATACCAAAGATTGTTGCCTGCATGCCACTGCCACAGGCCTTGTTCACGGTAACGGCACCCACGTGATCAGGTACACCAGCATAGCGAGCAGCCTGACGTGCCGGGCACTGCTTGAGTCCTGCGGGTAGTACGCAGCCCATAAAGACTTCATCAATAGCGGCTGCATCGAGACTAGCGCGCTCCACAGCGGCTTTAATCGCCGTACTACCTAATTCAGGTGCTGAGACGGAGGCGAGATCGCCCATCAGCCCACCCATGGGTGTTCTTGCTCCGCTCACGATATAGATTGCTTCTGACATGTTGTGTCCCGTTTATGCTATAGCTTGATTGGGGGAAGGATTAAGCCACAGGCGCGATGGCGCCACAATGCGAGGGCGCGTTCAAATAGGTGAAAATACCTTTCCTTTAACGGCTTTACGGTATTCCGATGGGGTCAATCGATTGGCCTTCTTAAATTGCCGAGCGAAGTGTGCTGAATCAACCATGCCCACCTCCGCTGCAATCTCTGTGATGCTCAAGTTGGTTGTCCTCAAGAGCGACTCCGCCTCTGATAGCCGCAGATTGAGCAAGTACTGCCATGGTGTGGTGCCTGCGGCGCGCTGGAAGCGGCGCGTTAAGGTTCGCTCTGATAGCTCGACTGTGGTCGCAATCGACGCCATGGAAAGGGGCTGGGTGAATTTCTCCTGCAGGTACATCTGGACATCCAGAACCACCTCGTCTCGATGCTCTCGAATAACCTGCGAACCCAACTGTGTCGATTTGAACCGCCGACGTATCTCAGGCGAGAACTGGTTTTCAACGTGGCGCGCAATATTGGTGTTGTAGAAATTACCCATGAGGTAGACCAGCAAATCACTGATGGAGTTGACGCTCCCCGCGCAGTAGAGGTTGTCCGACTGCACAATAAGTTCATCGCGACGCAGATCGACGGCGGGGTAGCGCAATGCAAACTCGTCCAACCAGAACCAGTGTGTGGTGGCCGGCTTTTTATCAAGAAGCCCTGTCTCGGCTAAAAGGAAACTGCCCGTGCCGACGGCGGCAATGGAAGAGCCTTGATTGACCAGCTTCGCAATAAAAGGGATTAGCTCGGGATGGCGTTTGATCACACGACGCGGATCACGCCAAATTGCTGCGATGACAAGGAGATCAAGCGACGCCGCCTCCAAAATAGGTTGCGTCGCAATCTCCAGTCCACCACTGGTCTTGATTTGTCCCCCTTTGGGGGAAAATAAGGTCATGGGCAGCTCGCCAGTGCCGGTGCTTTGGCCGCTGGCTTGCGCGGCAGCCATCGCCAGCTCGGAGGGCAAAGTGACCGAACTTGCTAATGCAAACTCGTGGACAAGTGCACCAATTCTCGGTGTTCGTCTGGGTCTTTGGGCCCTTCTGCGAAATTTTTCCGTCGGTTTTTTCATGATTTTTGTCTGTAAAAAACAAATCATATCGATGTCGCTATCTACAATCTAGGGCATTGCGTTGTATTCGTGGTGATAGAGTTATGTCAAAGCTACCCATCATCGTTGCGTCCGGGGGGATTAATGCGGCCGGAAGAACCTCCCATCGGCATGCGCACAATCGACTTGTATTCGATTCGCTCGATCAGGCGAAGCGAGATAAAACAGCGCGCGCATTGACGGTAATGATGGATGCTCAGGACGTCGATGAAGTCCTGAATGGCACGCTGGTGCGCAAAATAGAGCGTGCTCACTTTGATCCCGCTGCCGTCCCTACGAATCACCGATTCCGCGTTGATGATGTGCACGGAGTCATCAATTTAACCCCCGATGGTTTTGCCACGTCGCGGGCTACTGATGCACTTCGAGGACTGTCATTGGGTGACACCATTTACGTCGCATCTGAACGCGAATTCGATGTCAGCGTCGCGGGTCAGTTGCCTTCGGGTTTTGATCCCGGCGCGCTATACACTTCCCGTAATCATCCCCGCGGGCTGCAGATGTCAATCTATGCCATGTCGGACGCGTTGGCAGATTTGGGCTTGGATTGGGATCAGTTGACGGCCGATTTACCGCCCGATGCCGTCAGCGTTTATGTGTCGAGTTCAATGGGTCAGCTGGATGAGGCTGCAACGGGAGGTATGCTCACAGCCGCACTGCGCGGTGAGCGCGTGTTAGCGAAGAATTGCCCTCTTGGCTTTGCGGAGATGCCGGGAGATTTTTTGAATGCCTACGTGCTTAAGTCCCTTGGTCAGACAGGTCCTGCGGTCGGCGCTTGCGCTACATTCCTCTACAACCTACAGCGGGGTGTCGATGACATTCGATCGGGTCGCGCACGCATTGCTGTAGTAGGTGCCTCTGAGGCGCCCATACTTCCATCGCTCATGGATGGCTATGTGGCCATGGGCGCTCTGGCGACCGATAAAGAATTAAGAGCCTTGCAAGGAATCGATGCCGATGGATTGGTTGATTATCGGTTGGCCTGCCGGCCCTTCGGTAACAACTGTGGCTTTGTTATGGCCGAGTCGGCGCAGATTCTCGTTTTAATGGATGATGAGTTGGCGCTAGAGCAGGGCGCGCCCGTCCTAGGTGCTGTGCCCTTTGTATCGGTCCATGCAGACGGCGCCAAGAAGTCGATCCCGGCCCCGGGCCCTGGTAATTACCTCACCATGGCCCGTGCCGCGCAGGCAGCGCGCGATATCGTGGGCGATACGGTCTTCCGGTCGCAGGGCTTGGTCATGGCTCATGGGACTGGTACACCACAAAATAGAACCACCGAGTCAGCCATCATGAGTACGGTCGCGAAGGCCATGGGGGTTTCGGACTGGCGCGTCTCGGCAATTAAGAGTCACACCGGTCACTCCCTGGGCGCCGCCGGTGGTGATCAACTTTCTGCGCTTTTGGGCGTTTGGGACTCTGGGTGGATACCTGGCATCGGCACAATTGAGACCGTTGCTGAGGATGTTGAGACCGACCGGCTGAGCTTCTTGCTCGATAACGCACCGACCAACCAATGCGCTTACTCATTGGTTAACAGCAAAGGCTTTGGTGGCAATAACGCGACAGCGACCGTAATGAGCCCAGCGGTGTCGCACTCGCTGCTCAAAGGTCTGCATGGAGGTCGCGCACTCGAGACATGGCAGGCGCGCTATGAGGCGATTCAGCAGCGGCGACAGGATATCGAGGTCGCTCGTCTCTCGGGTGATTGGCAACCACTCTATCGTTTCAATGACGGTGTGCTCGATGACAGTGATATCGAGGCAGAAGTAGGAAAGCTCAAATTGGGTGCTGTTGAAATTTCGACCAGTAAGCGACTCATGCCATCCGATTGGGTCCTAGAGACCTAATAAGGGAGTTCCTGTTAAACTTCGTTCATGACAGACACTCCCTCATCTACTATTCAACTGCTCACGGAGCGTGTATCGCATGCCAGTCTCAGTTTGCCAGGGCCCTCCCAGAATGAGCTTGACACCATTATTCGTGCTGGCATGCGGGCGCCTGATCATGCCTTGCAGCGACCATGGCACTTTGTCGTTGTAGAAGGCGAGCGTCGGAACGCCCTCGGTGTGGTACTTAACGAAAGCCTGAAAATTCGCGGTGTGACTGATGAAGCGCAGCTGAATAAGGCACTTAAAGCACCATTGCGTGCTCCTGTGGTTATTGCGGTACTGCTTAAGTTTAAAGATCACCCAAAGGTAGAGCGCAATGAGCAGATTGGCTCTGCAGCCGCTGCCACGTATGCCATGTCGCTTGCTGCCAATGCCCTGGGTTTTGGTTCAATGTGGCGAACGGGTCTGTATGCCACCGACCCGCATGTGATTTCAGCGCTTGGGGGTGGTGACAAAGATGAGGTGATCGGGTTCCTTTACTTAGGCACACGCGAAGGTCCTTCAAAACTGATGCCGACTCTTGACCCCGAGGATTACATCACGCACTTTTAGCGCTGTTGGGGGAGTGTGTAGTAATGCAGTTGTTTCGATCTGTCTGGGGTCAGTTTGTCATCATGGGGTTGGGCCTATTCCTGCTCGACCGAACGTTTTTTCCAGAACCTAAACCTGTGATTGGGCCACCTAATGCAGAGCGCGTAGCACTGCAAGCTAGCGCGTTGTCTCAGCTTCAGGGCACAGAGCTTAGTGAGTCGCAACTAGTTGCCATCAAAGAGCGAGAAATACGCGACGAGCTACTGTTCATTGAGGCACTGGACCGCGGTTTTATTGAACAAGACCAAGTGGTTGGGCGCCGTCTTGTCCGCAATATGCGCTTTATGGATCCCGAGCGGGATGTAGATGACCAAACGCTGCTGACCGAAGCCTTTGAACTGCGTCTGCATCTGGCAGATGAGGTGATTCGTCGCCGCACGGTGCAGGTGATGGAGACACTCATCGTGGCCAGTCGAGGAGATCCCACGATTACCGAGCAGGATTTGCAAGTTGAGTACGAGGCACAACGTGATAATTTTCAGGTGCCGGTGCGCTACAGCTTCACGCACGTTTTTCTTCGTGATGGCGCGTCTGATGAGAAGCGGTCGGGGCTGCTTGCACGGCTGGATAATGAAGCAAGCCCTCAGCAAGCCCGAGGGGTGGGTGACGTGTTCCTAGCGGGGTATAAGTTCCAGGAGCGCAGCCTGTCCGAGATCTCTCGGCAGTTTGGTGATGAATTTGCCTATGGCTTTGCGTCCCAAGCCGAGTCGCTTGGCGAATGGGTGGGGCCCATTCGATCTATATTCGGTAGCCACTGGGTATGGGTCGATGAGATCGCAGAAAGCCGGGTGAAAAGCTTCGCCGAGGTAGCGCAGGATTTACGCCGCGACATTCGTCGGGATTTGGACAATCAGGCCATTCAAGACTGGGTCGACTCCGAGCTTCAGCAGTACGAGGTGCGGCTATGATGCGAGTAATCAGCCTATTGCTTCTACTCATAGCACCGCTTGGTGCGGAGGCGCATCGGTTTGCCCCGTCAGCGCTTGATGTCAGGGCGCTCAACAACGGTGAAACATCAGTTGTTTGGAAAACCCCCGCGCAAGCGACGTCTAACGTACCCATGCTTCCGATCAAGCCGGACGACTGTGAAGTCCTTTCCGAGACGCCCTGGTTCCCTGAAGGGACGGGAAAGGTGCTGCGACAGCAGTGGGCCTGTGCTGGTGAGTCACTCGAGGGACTTACCTTGAGTGTCTCTGGATTGGCGGCAAATCAGTCGTCGGCGGTGGTCTCTGTGCGGCCTCACCCAGATGTCTTTTTTCAGGAGGTACTGACGGCCGCTAATCCCAGCTTTACTGTGCCCGCACAGCGTTCGGCTTTAGCGACTGCATTGCATTACTCTTGGTTGGGCGCTGAGCATATCGCTGTCGGCGTCGACCACCTGTTTTTTGTTGCGGGTTTGTTGTTACTGGTGGGCTGGGGTGCGCGGCTCGTCTACACCGTAACGGCCTTTACGGTGGGCCACAGCATCACTCTTGCGTTAGTGTCGCTTGGGTATATGACCAACCCTGAAGCCTTAATCGAGTGGCTGATTGCGGTGTCGATTTGGGTTCTTGCGGTTGAGTTATCTCGGTCTGACTATACGAGTCGGTTGTGGAACAAACCATGGTACTTGTCTGGTGTATTCGGATTGCTCCACGGAATGGGCTTTGCCGGGGCGTTGGCTGAGACGGGCTTGCCGCAAATGCACCTACCGACGGCGCTCTTATTCTTCAATGTGGGGGTCGAGGTGGGTCAGCTAGCTTTTATTGCACTGCTGACACTCGCTGGTGGGATGATCTCAAAAATCAGTCGAGCGCCGTGGTTACAAATTGCGCCTGTGTATTTGCTGGGCGCTGTTTCCACGTTTTGGGTGTTGGATAGAACCGGCTCGTTGTTTGGATAATTCTCTGAGGGAAACTCTGCCATAGTAGGTCAAAAGTAAGTGACCATTTTTAGGTAACGAGAACGAGTCGGATAACCTCAATCAGTCGGGATTACCGGGCCACTTAGCCATAGGCACCAGGGGATGTAGCGCTAGTGCGATACCCTCCCTGACGTGATCTTCATTCCCAAGAATCTCGCGCCGTCTTACAAAACCCGAGCCACTGCGCACATCGACGGCTTCATTAAGCGCCATTCCGCCCTCGCCGCTAAACAATAATTTGAGATCGGTGTTGAAGATCGAGATACGTATGGTGGTCGCTGCCACCGGTGCACCCCAGTTGAAGTTAACTGATACACCATCGCCAGCGCCTTGAGTGGGTGGCTTACGACTGACGCCGTCCCATCGCGCGACGCGGTTAACGCCCTGAGCAAAGTAGACATCCTTCTCCAAAAGGTCCGTGAACACCAGTGCATCGATATTGGAGCTTTCCATGATCTGATCACGCACTGTCTGGACGATGCGGGAGAACGTTCGGCCATTGACTCGACCGGTGGTGGGGTCCACCGGATTACCAGACATCGAGACAGCGTTACGCCATCGTTGTGAGAACTCGCGAGAAGAGACAACTTCCCAGCCGTGACTCTCAAGCGCTGCAGCGACGAAGACATCGACATCTTTTTCGCGCTTCTGCAGGTACTTTCGAGAGGGAGAGCCGAGGTTTACGTCAGCGATGACCACGCGTTTGATATTGGCTGCGTCGAGTCCTCCCTGATCGATCTGGTTGGTCACCGTCGTTGGGTTGTAACCCGAGCCACTTACGGTGCCTGATGCACAGCCATTCACCAGTGCAAGACAGGTAAGCACAGCGGTAATATAGACAGCAGATAGCTGATGATTTGTTTTAAACATGCATCCCCCAGAACGACATTGAATGTAGCGATGTCGCGATCGTAACAAAGGAGCAGTGTGAGTGGCAGAGCAATTAAACGTGAAAACCTCGGGGGAGGGCGATTCAAACGTCGTTTTGCTTCACGGGCTGTTTGGGTCGGGTAATAACTTAGGCCAAATCGCACGCGACCTGAAGGAGGATCATCTAGTACACAGCGTCGACTTGCCCGATCACGGCCGATCTGACTGGTTGCAGTGGGCTTCAATTCAGGGTTACGCGCGCTGCGTGGCAGCTTGGATGGACGATCACCAGCTGACGAACTGTTGTGTTATAGGTCACTCGCTAGGTGGGAAGGTTGCCATGCAGCTGGCGGTTAATCGTCCACAGTTAATTAGACGGCTTGTCATTCTAGACATATCACCCATGGCGTATACCGTTCGCCGACACGATCACATTTTTGCAGGCCTCAACGCGGTAAAGGCAGCCGGAGCAACAACCCGAGCCGATGCGCGAGAAGTTTTGTTGGCGCATATCGATGAACCTTGGGTTGCTGACTTCTTGTTGACCAGTGCTTACACAGATAGGTCTGGTTTGATCGATTGGCGGTTCAATCTGGCGCAATTGGAGGCCGACTACGGGCAAATGCTGTCTGGCATTGAAGTACAAGAAGCACGGGGATTGCCGTGCCAAATACCTTCGCTGGTGGTCCGGGGGGCTGACTCGGGCTACGTACCAAAAACTACGAAACAAGATTTTGCGCACCTGTTTGGTGCTCTTAACGTCGTAACCGTTAAGAATGCAGGGCATTGGTTGCATCAGGAGCAAACCGAAACAGTGCTCTCTCTAATTCGACGATTCATCGCACTATAAAAGTGCACAGCAGATTCATTAAAAGTGTCCACAAAACCTGTGGATAATTTAGTGGGTAATTTGTTTGTTCGATGAAGAATCCCTTTATGTAGGGGGACCCAAACAAATTGGTTAAATTTTAACCAATGACTATTTTTTTAATAAAAACAACAAGTTATAATATTAATGTTAAGTAATTTGCAGGCAGTCTTAACTAAGTTAGGTACAAAATGGTAACGTCGCTTTCGTGTGAATAACCTTTTTTCACGAGTCAATAGGTTTTTGTAAAAAAAATAAAAAAATCATGAAGTGCGATCGATTCCAACGATGCAACAAAGACTTACTCGCCGCGATAAATACAGCCAACGGTGCACGTTTCTTTGATTTCTACCGCTACGAGTATGGGAAGTTCAGGTTTTAGGCGGGTCCAGATCCAACGCGCTAAATTCTCGCTGGTGGGGTTTTCAAGCCCTTCGACTTCATTGAGGTAGTAGTGGTCGAGCTGTGCCAGAATGGGTGCAAAGGCCGTGTTGATGTCGTCAAAATCCATCACCCATCCGGTATCGGGATTGACCTCACCATCAATCGCGAGTCGCACGAAATACGAATGACCGTGCAAGCGCTCGCAGGGATGTCCGGCAGGAACCATTGGCAGGCGGTGCGCTGCTTCAAAGCGAAAATCTGCGTAAAGTTCCACGGTTGTTGCTCTTGCTGGTCAAACGAGCGCGAAGTGTACACAAGTTGGTCGGGTGTCGTTAGACGTAGCAGAAAAAATGCCGACTTATTTGTGAAAGGTAATTGACACTTATTCACGCGTCTCTATAATCGCCGATTCCTTGCCAGGGTGGTTAG
The DNA here is from genome assembly GCA_002862405.1 of Pseudomonadota bacterium. Taxonomy (GTDB): domain Bacteria; phylum Pseudomonadota; class Gammaproteobacteria; order Pseudomonadales; family Halieaceae; genus Luminiphilus. Next base: position 5,555 of record PKCZ01000021.1, on the reverse strand, counting down.
CTCAGCTGGGAGAGCATCTGCCTTACAAGCAGAGGGTCGGCGGTTCGATCCCGTCACCACCCACCAAATTCCTCTGGGGTTTGGATCTATCGACACCTCAAGTGTCGGCTACCTGGAGCGGTAGTTCAGTTGGTTAGAATACCGGCCTGTCACGCCGGGGGTCGCGGGTTCGAGTCCCGTCCGCTCCGCCATTGCCTCTTTTAGTTCCATTTCGAATGGTTGCGTTTATTGCTTAGATCAAGCATTGACGCGGCATTAGCGTTGCCCAGCATTTGACTGCGTTGCATTATATTAAATCGAGTGTTGACCAGAAAGTGTTGACCATGCCTTTAGTAGCGCAAGAGTTACCAAAAAAAGTGTTGGGCAAGTACTCTGATGGAGACGGATTGCTGTTCCGAGTTACTCGTGGTGGAACGCGCGATTGGTTTCTTAAAGTGCAATACAGGGGCAAGCGCAGAGAGTATGCGCTGGGTAAGTACCCTGACTTAGGGCTGTCAGACGCCCGTGCCAAGGCGCGAATAGATTGGAGGAAAGCATCTGATGGTAATAAGACCGCTTGCTTCGATGAGATAATGCGTAAGATTCACGAGAAAGCCTATGAAATGCAGTAGTGCCCCCATTCCACGAGACCCGATGAAGCATGGGGCTCTTCAACGCTTCCCGCAGCCAAGCCCATTTGCTGAATAGCATGCCCAGTTTAAGACTACGGTCACTTAGAACAAGTCCGGAAATGTGTGTGCATATATAGGTGCTCACATGGTCAATCATAAGTGATTGAATTAATTGCTTTTTTATCGTCTTTTCTTCGCTGAAACTTAGGTTTTATGCGGGTCTTGGGGATGTTGGTGCGTGAGTTTTTGCAACTTATTGCTCCTATTGAGGAAGGGCCAGATTTTATGATCTAGTGTTCTCACGTAACTGGCTTAGAACACTAGCGATTAGGTGGCTTACTAAGTTAGATCAGTTGGGTAACACGTGAGGAGTATTAAAAAGTGACAATCCGTTTTGCAGCCATAATTTTCTCTCCCGGACTGAACATTTACTCATTTTCTATAACCGTCGGATAAGGGTAGTTCGTGGTACTCATTGAACCCTTCATCATTTTGGCTGCGTTGCTGTGCGGGATAGCCAGTCGGGCTATTGGCTTCCCAGCACTAATAGGCTACCTGACCGCGGGTTTTGTTATACACGAATTCGGGATGAGTAGTGGCCCTGTGCTCGAGGTGCTAGCCGATCTAGGTATCACCTTGCTGCTTTTCACCATTGGTCTGAAGCTGGAACCGGTCAAACTTCTCGAGCTTAAGGTCTGGGGCACCTCACTTATCTATATGATTGTTGCGCAAGTCGTGATGTTTTTGCTGCTTATAGTCCTAGGAGCGGCGCTTCCAAGTCTGGGGCTGAGCTATCTTGGCGCGAGTGTTATTGCTCTCGGACTGGCCTTTTCAAGTACTGTGTTTGTTATCCAAACAATGCAGGAGCGTGGCGAAGTCCAGTCTAGCCATGCGGCCCTCGCTATCGGTATATTGATCGTTCAAGACCTTGTGGCCGTGGCTTTTCTTGCAGTCTCATCGGGGAAGGCGCCTACCTTATATGCCCTTGGTATGCTGGCAATTATCCCGCTACGCCCCCTGACTCTGCGCCTGCTACAGATTGCCGGCCACGGTGAGTTGCTGACACTACTGGGACTAGCGCTGGCGATCGGGTCGGCACAAATTTCCGAGATGGTCGGTATTAAAGGCGATCTAGGCGCTCTCATTGTCGGTGCAGTGCTAGCCGATCATGTCAAATCTAGGGAGTTGGCAAATAACCTGGTGCAACTGAAGGATTTATTCCTTATTGGGTTCTTCTTATCCATAGGTCTAGGCGGCTGGCCATCAGCATCTTTAATTACGGTGTCGATCGTAATCGGCACTCTTGCTAGCCTCAAACCCCTGCTTTACTTCCCTCTCATGACGCGGTTTCATACCAGCCCCCGAACTGCGGTATTGGCCTCAGGCGCACTTGCAAACCATAGTGAATTCGGTCTCATCGTAGTGTCAGTAGCGGCCGCCGCAAACTGGCTTGATCCGGAATGGAGCGCAGCCATATCGATTGCAATTGCCATCAGCTTCGTCGTCGCTGCGCCAATCTCCTCTTCGACACATGAGGTCTATCTGAGGTACCGGCATCGATTGCTCAGTTTTCAATCCCCCAAACTGATCAGCAGTTACGAGCCCACTCATGGCGTGCGAATTGTTATTTGCGGTATGGGGCGGGTGGGCACCGGCGCCTATGATTCCCTTGTAGCCACGTGGGATCGGGAGGTGCTTGGCGTTGAAGAATTGGAACCTCGGGTCGCGCATCATATCTCCGAGCAGCGTCGAGTTGTCGCTGCCGACGCTTCGGATCCGGAGTTTTGGTTCAGGCTCAATTTCAATGAGCTACAACTAATTATGCTTGGACTGACCAACCATCGGGAAAATATGCTGGTCGCTGAGCTACTTCGTAGCATGGGATACCGTGGTGAGCTGGCGGCAGTGGTTCGACATGAGGATCATGCCGCGGAAATGCAAGCAGCGGGGATATCCGCGTTCAATCTTTACGGTGAGGCTGGCAGCGGTTTTGCTGCCCATGCTAGCGAGCTTTTGACTCCAGAGTGAGCTGTAGCATCAAAAACCTCCAACGGCCACGAAGCCTACCCTCACCCACAGTAGCTGAACGACCATAAAGTTGCCTTGCGTCACGGCCCGACTTTTTTCAAATTGGCTTCTCATATGGCTAGCGTGGCACTCCTATTATTGGACAAAAAAGTTATGCCCTTGAGATCTTCGACTTAATAAAACCGTAGCGAAACGTCTTCATCCTAGTTGTGTGGTTAGAGACCACTGTCGGGTGCTTAAGACCGACGCACAACGAACTTGTTCAATAGTTGGAGAACTCAGTATGGAACGATTTACAGCCTTAATAATATCGCTTTTGATTACATTCTCTGTTGGCGCGGTGCAAGCCGACGATCACGACGAAACAGGGATGCCAGTAGGGGTTGTTTACAGCTTAGAAGTACACGATCCGAAAGCATTTATCGCGTCGATGACCAAGTACTGGAATTCTGAAACCGGACAGAAAAACCCTGGATATGCAATCGTACGCCAGATCGTCTCGGGCGGAGAAAGCTCTGCGTCGCATACCGTGGCGGTTGTGTACCCGTCTTATGCTGCTTGGGATAAATCGAATGCGATCAACGCTAACTCAGAACAACTTGCGATTTTTGCAGCGGAAACACGGGAATCAGTCAGTTTCGTAAGCTCAAGCATATTTGAGTTTACAGGCGTGGCAGTTGGTAACGGAGAGGTTGAGACTGGTTCAGCCATAACTATGGTCTATCAGTTGTCTGTTTCCGATCCGGAAACCTACGCTACCGCGCTCAAGCGCTTTGATAAAGCAGCCCCCTCAGAGAATCTTTCAGGCCTATTTCAAATCAGGGGAGCCGGAGAAAGCGATATTACTCACGTCCTATCAATCTCTGCTAATTCAATGGCCGACTTGATGGGAAATTTGAAGAAAGATCAGACTGGCAGCGCCTTTGAATCGTTTATTGACGCCATATCTTCTACTCGCTCGGTCGTGGGTACGTTTGTCACTGCGGACATCGCTGTATTTGGAAACTAATGCCCTCCCAAAACTCTCGGGGCTGCAACGGCCCCTTGAGCTCAACAACGCAAGCCGCTCATCAGTTCTAACTACAATGAGGTAGCTGACCTTAAGTACTCATCTCACCGAGAAGTAAGCCTCAAATGTATCTGGCAGGTGACCACAAGCTCGCGACGAATGCTGTGGACCATTCGTTCCCTGATAGGCTTATGCACAATTACGAGAGATCTAGTAATTCTCACCTTTTTCTTGATTAGGTAAATCAATGGCGAGTCCGTTATCTAAAACTTTGTTTTCTTTAGCTTTGCTCACTGTGATCACCAGCGCCTGCGCCTCGTGTAACGACAAGCGTAGTCAAGCGAACGCCATTCGTTCGCCAAAGTTGAGCACGGTTACGAGTTTTCAGATTAGATCGGAGATTTTAGATGATGAGCGAACGATACACGTAATGTCGTCTCCCGACGTTTTTTTGAATGATGAGACTCAATTTTTTATTGCCCAAGACGGTCGTCTTTTTTTCGATGAAACAACGACCTTTCAGGGTCAATCGTTGGAGCTCAGCGCGATTCTTAAAGAATTGAGCACACTAAGAAAAACGGCGAATCTTGCTGTCGTAGCCGTAAACAGTGCAAACCAATCAGGACAGGGTTTTTTGGATAATACGAAACGATACGCAGAGTATTTTCCCAAAAATGCTATTGATTTCATTGACAACCCATTCGAGAGACTAGGTTACCAACTTATCGTTGACCGAAAAAAAAATAACTACTCTAGGTTTGTTGTAGAAGAGTTGATTCCAACGCTTGAAAGTGAATTTCAGGTCGATCTTAATCAGTCAAATCTCGGGATTTTTGGGATGAGTATGGGAGGACTGATTGGCCTCTCACTCATGCTCGAACATCCCGACATATTTGGATCGAGCATTGGTCTATCTACGCACTGGACGGGGATTAATTTCGCGGATTATCTACTTCTACCCGTCCGTGGAAATATCGGTCCTAGTGACTCAACAGCGCAGGCATTGATAACCTACTTTGAACAATTTAAATCACAAATGTCGCGCAAAACAGTTTATGTAGACTACGGTGATTTGGGGCTGGATGCGTACTACGAACCTTATGTAATGCGCCTCAAGAAAATCCTAGAGACTGACGACTCACGCCTTTGCGTACTAAAATTCGAAAATGAAGGTCATGAACCACAGTACTGGAGAAAGCGATTGGCATCTGCGTTATCTTGGGTACAACATCGCGATATTAGATGCGGCGGCATCTTTTTCGGAAACGGCGAGAGCTTTCCTTATACATCCTCTGATGTATCTGGCAGGTAACCACTGCTATCGGATCAATGCGATAGACCCCAGGGAAGTTTGTCACGAGTAACGTCAGGCTATTCCTCGCGAACCTGCCAGAGACTATCTAATCAGAGATAACGAACGGCCTGATATAGCCAACTGTTAGGTGTGATCTTGCTTGTTCAATACCGAATGTACGATTGGCCGGGGGGGCGCCGCATGAACCCCCATAACACGTCACTACTCGAACATTTTTAGGAACTCTTTCATATCAAACTGAGTCCCGTACAACATCGAACTGTTGAGTGCTACGTCCGCCGCAATAGCAACAGTAGTTTTAATTTCTTCTTCCGTTGCCCCCGCGGCAATCGCCATACTGGTATGTGCTGGTATGCAGTACTCGCATTTCATTGCAACCGAGGCAGAAAGCGCCGCTAATTGGGCATATTTTGGAGGGATCGCTCCGTTAAATACTTTCTCTTCGACCGCTTTGTAGTACGCGTCTGCAGCAGGCTGAACTGCTTTAGGATGCATTTCAATAAAGGGATTTGCCGTTTTAACATCACTAATATGGTCATCCGCCACCGCGTTTACACCAAAACATGCAAGAATTGTAAACAAAATGATTTTC
>PKCZ01000205.1 GCA_002862405.1 Pseudomonadota bacterium | reverse complement strand
AAGAGGGGAGACGTGTTCCAGATCGCTGGTCGCAACGAATCGACCGCAGCATCATTCACAACGACAGCGAGCTGATGGTAATCGATAAACCTACAGGCCTTGCGGTGCATGGTGGCAGTGGGGTCCAGTTCGGGCTCATCGAGTCGCTACGACAGATGTTCCCAGACCAGCGGTACATGGAGCTTGTTCATCGGCTTGATAGAGATACATCGGGTTTGGTCATGATTGCGAAACGTGCTTCGGTCCTGCGCGAACTTCATGCACTACTGCGAGGTGATGGCGTCGATAAGCGTTATCTGGCACTTGTTGCCGGAAAATGGCCTGCACATCGAGCACGTGTTGAGGCATCTCTTGAAAAATCTGCGCTTCCGTCTGGGGAGCGTATTGTTCGAGTGACGCCGGAGGGGCGTCGAAGCCTGACGGATTTCAGGGTTATTGAGCGTTATCGGGGCGCCACCTTGATCGAGGCAAAGCCCGTGACAGGTAGGACGCACCAGATACGTGTTCACGCACAGCGCGCAGGTCATCCTATCCTAGGCGATACTAAATACGGGTCTGAAGAGCAGCTCGCACTCGCAAAGGCACACGGTCTAAAGCGATTATTCTTGCATGCACAGCGGTTGGAGTTTCGTTTAGGTGGGCGACCCTACCGTTTTGAGGCACCACTCGACGATGAACTCTCTACGGTCTGCGATTCGTTTGGAACGAAAAGTTCAGGGTAACGCGAGGCCTTCATTGCGTAACATGTTGCACAGGGCTATCAAGGGTAGGCCTTCCAGGGCAGTAGGGTCAGCGCCCTCGAGCGCTTGCATCAGAGAAATTCCCAAACGCTCCCACTTGAAAGCGCCTGCGCAGTCCAACGGCGAGTCGGCTGCGACGTAGGCTTCGATTTCGTGACGGTTAAGGTCTCGGAGTGTCGCCTTGTACTGGACAACCTTGGTTTGACAACGATCCGTCGCAGTGTTCCAGAGTGATACTCCGGTATAGAAGTCAACGGTTCTGCCGTTGATCATCTCCAGTTGCTCTACCGCACGATTCACACAGCCCGGTTTATGGAGTTGCTGGTCCCCAACTACGGCAACCTGATCAGAGCCAATAATCAAGGCATTGGGATGTCTAATTGCCTTTGCTTTCGCTTGGGATAAACGTGCTGCCATCATGTTAAACATCTCATTGGGTAACCGAGATTCGTCTGTAGCAGGCGCGCTCGTCTCAAAAGGAATGCGCAGACGGTCAAGCAGGTTGGCTCGGTAGGTCGAGGTTGAAGCAAGGATGAGCACTGGATCTCTTGAGGACATATTAGTCGTGTTAGTTTTTGACAGCTTTCGATTTTGACAGTTAAAGGCGCGGAACGTATAGTCCGCCGCCATGTCGAACACTGCATTACCACGTGAGGCTGAGCTACGAACTTGGGCCTCCCGCGGCATCGAAGTCGAGGGTGATGTGCCAGTGACTCGGATGCCACGATTACAAGCTGTCATCGCAAGCGGAGAAGGGCCTGCTTACGCGACACTCAGGTGCTGGAAAGACGAGCAACATCGCTACATTGTTGACGTCAGAGTGCAGTTAACAGTGGCTCTCGAGTGTCAGCGTTGCCTCTCTCAATGCGAGCTGGAACTGGCCACGCAGAGTAGCCTCTGTGTCGTTTGGAACGAGGATTCGATTAAAGAGCTGCCATCGGGTTATGACCCGCTGGTAGCCGGCGACACTAGCGACTTACACGCGCTGGTGGAGGAGGAATTACTTCTTGCGTTGCCCGCAGTGCCCATGCATGACGTGGGTGATTGTAAGGACGTATCGAGAACGTTTGGCGACTCAACGATGGATGTTGTCGAAGAGAAAGAAAGTCCGTTCGCGGCTTTAGGTGCTCTACTGAAAACACCGGACGCAGAGGACGACAAGGGATAGAACTTAACACTGGATTCGGTGTCCTACACCGAGCCGCCTAAAGAGATGGGAGAGCACCATGGCTGTTCAACAAAACCGTAAAACGCGTTCCAAGCGCGGTATGCGTCGGTCGCACGATGCGCTGAGTGGTTCCACACTGACTGTGGATAGCACGTCAGGTGAGACGCGTCGTCGTCATCACGTAAGCGCCGATGGCTTCTATAAGGGTCAGAAGGTCATCGATACAAACAACGACGACTGAACTTATGTCATTTGGCGTCGTTTTTCCCGGACAGGGTTCGCAGCGCGTCGGGATGCTTGAGGAAGCAGCCGGCGCGTTTTCAGTTGTGTCAGATACCTTTTCCGAGGCCAGCGAAGCTCTTGGCTATGATCTGTGGCAATTGGTATGGCAGGGACCTGCGGAAAAACTAGGCCTTACCGAATACACCCAGCCGGCGATACTGACGGCCAGCGTTGCGCTTTTTCGAGCCTTCACTGAGGCCAATGCGTTTCAGCCAACAGCAGGCGCTGGCCACAGCTTAGGAGAGTATTCGGCTCTCGTCAGCGCAGGCACCTTATCGTTGGCAGACGGCGTTCGCTTGGTTCGGAAACGTGGCGCAGCCATGCAAGATGCGGTTCCAGTGGGTGTGGGTGCCATGGCTGTGGTCATGGGGCTCGCAGACGACGTTGTCACAGGCACTTGCAACAGCGTGTCGACGGCGGATAGCTTTGTAGGCGGCGTGAACTTTAATGCGCCCGAGCAGGTCGTTATTGCGGGGCACTCGGCCGCGGTTGATGCAGCAATCACAGCCTTGAGAGACGCAGGTGCGCGCAGAGCGATGCCTCTACCCGTTAGCGCGCCGTTCCATACTCCCTTGATGCAGCCCGCAGCCGAGGTGATGCAGCAAGCCTTCGAGGACGTCAGCTGGTCTACACCTCAGTTTCCGGTTGTCAGTAATGTCGACGGCTCGCTGCAGAGCAATGCGGACTCAATTCGCCACAGCTTAGTTAGGCAGATATCAGCGCCCGTTTTGTGGACAAGATGCATTGACACATTACGTGAGGCGGGGTGCACTCATTTCGTCGAGTGTGGCCCCGGAAACGTCCTCAGCGGGTTGAGTAAGAGAATGGATAAATCAGTACCTATTAAATCAATAGAGACGGTCGCTGCGATTGAAGCTGGCGTAACCGATCTGTAGGGCTTAGATATGTGTGGATCAACAGAAAGTCGTGTAGCGCTGGTTACCGGGGCTACACGCGGTATTGGTAAAGCTATTGCTCAGGAACTGGCTAGGGCAGGGCACAGCGTCATAGGTACAGCGACTTCGGATGCTGGTGCAGAGACGATAACGTCGCATCTCTCGGAGTGGGGCGGCATAGGCAAGCGGCTCGACGTGAGCGACATTGAGGCTGTAAAGGCGGCGATTAGCCAAATTGCAGAGGAACACGGTGCTCCTACCATTCTCGTCAACAACGCTGGAATCACGCGTGACAATCTAATGATGCGGATGAAGGATGAAGAGTGGAGCGACGTCATCGGGACAAATTTGAATCCCCTGTTTACCGTCAGTAAAGCCTGCTTGCGCGGAATGACGAAGGCTCGATGGGGCCGTATCATCAATATCTCGTCTGTGGTTGGACAGATGGGGAATGCAGGGCAGGCCAACTACGCAGCCAGTAAAGCGGGCGCAGAAGGGATGTCTCGGGCAATGGCGAAAGAGTTGGGGTCCCGCGCAGTAACCGTGAATTGTGTAGCGCCGGGCTTTATTGATACAGACATGACCAAAGTGCTAAGGGACGATCAGAGGTCTCTGATGCTGGGTCAAATACCATTAGGGCGTTTGGGTGAACCAGAGGAGATCGCGAAAGTGGTCGCCTTCTTGGCGAGTGACTCGGGTGCCTACATTACGGGTGAAACCATTCACGTGAACGGCGGTATGTACATGTGATGCGAAAAAATGCGGGTTTTAATCTGTTCAATAATAGGTAAAATCCGCACGCTATTCGTCTGAGGGCAGGCGACAACAGGAAACCAGAAAGGGGACGTCATGAGCAATATTGAAGATCGCGTTAAGAAAATCGTGGCAGAGCAGCTCGGTGTAAAAGAAGATGAAGTGAGCAATGAGTCATCATTTGTTGATGATCTCGGCGCGGACTCTCTAGATACCGTCGAGCTTGTCATGGCGCTCGAGGAAGAGTTCGATACCGAAATTCCAGATGAAGAAGCCGAGCAGATCACGACTGTCCAGTTAGCTATTAACTACATTAACGAGAATCTCGCTTAAATCCAGGGACTAACCTCGCAAAAAAGCCGCTCTAGTAAGGGCGGCTTTTTTTTATGCTGGTACAATATGGGGTCTGACATATCTGGGGGCACAGATGAACAACCGCAGAGTCGTGGTTACTGGTGTGGGTGCAATAACCGCATTGGGTTTGGACGTTGACAGTACATGGCGTGGGGTCACCAATGGCGTGACTGGGGTTCGCCCAATTGATCATTTTGACGCGTCAGCTTTCTCTACTCGTTTTAGTGCGAGTCTCAATGATTTTTCGACTGACGGTTACCTAGAGGCACGCGACGCGAAGCGCATGGATGCGTTCATTCAGTACGGAATGGTCGCAGGCATTCAGGCTATGCGTGACTCAGGTCTCGAAATTACTGAAGAAAATCAGGATCGAGTTGGCTGTAATGTCGGGGCGGGCATAGGTGGTATTGGATTAATCGAAAAGATGTCCTTAACACTCAATAATTCTAGCCCTCGAAAAATTTCTCCCTTTTTCGTTCCCGGCTCCATCATCAATATGGTGGCCGGTAACCTATCTATCGAGTTCAATCTGCGTGGACCTAATCTGGCCATAGTGACTGCGTGCACGACCGGCACACACAGCATCGGTTTGGGTGCCCGACTGATTGCGGCCGGTGATGCGGATGCAATGTTGGTAGGCGGGGCAGAGATGGGTACGACACCGGTTGGTTTAGGCGGTTTTGCAGCAGCCCGAGCGTTATCAACGCGTAACGACGATCCTGAGCACGCCTCGCGGCCTTGGGACAAAGATCGAGACGGCTTTGTACTGGGTGATGGCGCCGGTGTGATGATGCTTGAATCGTTAGAGAATGCTCAGGCTAGGGGCGCTAAGATTTATGCGGAAGTGGTTGGCTTTGGCATGAGTGGGGATGCTTACCATATGACATCACCACCGGAAGATGGACGAGGTGCTGCTCTGGCAATGCGAAACGCCCTTCGCGATGCCGCAATGAACCCCTCTGATGTGGACTATATCAATGCTCATGGAACATCGACACCAGCGGGTGATGTCGCCGAAACCGTGGCGATAAAGAGCGTATTCGGGGAACACGCATACGATTTGGCGGTCAGCTCAACAAAGTCGATGATTGGACATCTGCTGGGCGCTGCTGGCGCCGTAGAGGCAATATTCTCGGTTCTCGCGATCCGTGATGGTGTTGCACCGCCTACAATCAATCTCGAAAATCCTGACGATGGCTGTGATTTGAACTTTGTGTCGGGTACGGCGCAGGAACGATCGATCGATGTCGCTGTATCGAATTCGTTTGGCTTTGGTGGCACCAACGGCACACTCGTCTTTAAAAAGTTCAGCTGAGTGCAACCAGGTGCTGAGACGAACTGTGGTAGCACTGGCGCTTCTCGCTTTGTTAGCCGTTACTGTTCTGGTCTCATCAGCACGAAATGAACTACATAATCCTCTCAATCTCGATGCGGCACCGGGTATTTTTGAGGTTCAACAAGGAGACGGGCTTATTAGGGTGCTGAATACCCTGCAGTCCGAGGGAGTGATCGACTCCGCGCTCAAGATTCGGGTCGGATTGCGGTTGAGCGGTATGAATCTTGTAGTAAAGCGAGGAGAGTACCAGCTCTTTGCAGGGGAGACTGTCCTCCAACTACTCGATCGAATGGATAGAAATGACGTTATTCTCTACCCAATCACTATCCCGGAAGGCGTTACCTTCAGTTGGTTTTTATCGACGCTGTGGGAACATCCCGAGTTAACGAGAGTGCTCGAAAACGTTCATGACGAGCGTCTTTTGAATGTCATTCAGCCCCATGCCAGCCCCGAGGGCTTATTCCTCCCCGAAACGTATCTCATCCAGTCGGGTGATACAGACCTTGACGTCCTGATACGCGCAAGAGCTGCAATGCAAGACGCGTTGATGGGTGCGTGGAGCGCACGTACTAAGAACCTGCCACTGACAGAGCCTTATGAGGCTCTTGTTTTGGCTTCGATCGTCGAAAAAGAGACAGGAGTCGCCAGTGAGCGTCCTGAAATCGCAGGTGTTTTTGTTCGGCGTTTGGCGCTGGGTATGCGGCTTCAGACCGATCCCACGGTTATCTACGGACTTGGCGCTAAATTCGACGGTAATCTTACTCGTCGTCATTTGCGGGATGACAACAATCCGTTCAATACCTACCGCATTGCTGGCTTGCCGCCAACGCCCATTGCACTGCCGGGAAAAGAGGCGATTATGGCTTCGCTGAATCCGACAGACGGAGAGGCGCTGTATTTCGTTGCAAAAGGTGACGGCAGTCATGCGTTCAGTCGGACCCTGAGCGAGCACGAGGAAAATGTGAGACGCTATCAACTCAAACGTCGCAAGGATTATCGGTCGAGCCCCAAGCAATGACAGGATCAAAAACGTCAGCAATGTTCGTTACGCTTGAGGGCGGCGAGGGGGCAGGCAAGTCTACGAGCCGCGATTTTATTGTGTCCATGCTTGAGGAATACGATGTTCCCTTTATCCAAACACGAGAACCGGGTGGGACACCGATTGGTGAGGCCTTACGAGAGCTGCTGTTGTCGAAGGAAGGCACGGCTCCTTCCGTGACCACCGAGCTATTGATGGTGTTTGCGGCACGTGCGCAACACCTGCACGAAGTTATTGAACCCGCGCTGCGCGAGGGTAAGTGGGTCTTATGTGATCGTTTCACTGACGCCACCTACGCTTATCAAGGGTTCGGTCGAGGTTCTGACTTAGGCGAAATCGAAGCGCTTGAGGCGCTGGTTCAGCGCGGAAGACATCCTGATCTCACCCTCTTGTTTGATATTAATCCGCAGCTTGGGATGGCGCGTGCGCGCCAGCGTGCTGAGCTCGATCGTTTCGAGCAAGAGGAGTTGACGTTTTTCGAGAAGGTCAGAAATGGCTACTTGAGTCGTGCTGAATGCAACTCACGTTTCAAAATCATTGATGCATCGCGATCAATTGACGATGTGCAGGATGCATTGCGAGAGATATTGAAGCCTTTTTTGGACAGGACATCATGACGTTGGATGTCTTTTCTGAGCATAAAGTTGTTATTGGTAATCTCCTGTCGCTAGACACCAATAATCAGTTACCCCATGCCGCTCTTATCACAAGTGTCTCCGGAGTTGGGCTTGAGAGTGTTGCGAGCAGTCTGTGCGCGACGCTTCTGTGTGAGCGAGATAATGACTTACCCTGCGGTGAGTGCAGTAGTTGTAGCCGCGTATCAGCCGGCACGCATGGTGATTATCGTTGGGTGGAGGTCGCCGAGGGGAAAGCGAGTATCGGTGTGGATCAGATCCGCGAAGCCGGCGACTTCGTCACAAAAACGGCGGGTTACGGGTCGCAAAAGATTTTGGTCATCTCCGACGCCGAGAAAATGACCGCGGGCGCTTCAAATGCGCTCCTCAAAACGCTAGAAGAGCCTCAGGGAAACTCATTAATCGTGTTGTTGTCGCAGCGAACCTGGCTATTACCCGCTACGATTCGCTCGCGATGTCAGACCTGGCGGTTACCCGCGCTCACAGCCGCTTCTTCGATTCATCATCTTCGCGCTGCAGGCGTTGCTGTTCCCTCAGGTATCAGCGGAAACGATCGAGCGCTCGAACGATTGGTCGCATGGGTTATCGACGGAAAAGCGGAGGCGCGCGCTGTGGTGATGAACATGGTTGAAGCGATGTTGTCGTCCGACATGTCTGTGGCTGACGCGTCAGGCGTGCTTCAAGGCTTTGAACTTACCGACAGTGTCGAGGCAGTCGCACTTGCACTTGAGGAGCGACTGAGCAATCAGACTGCTAAAAGTAGCTCACTTATCGCCTTGCTTCAGTTGCATCGAGCCATCGCCTCGCTTTTGCAGCGACTTCGTAATGGTGCCGTTCCAGCAAAGGAGTCCACGTGCTACGAGATTGCGAGCTTGATTGCGAAAGCAAGGCGCGACGATGTGGCTGCTATCAATCGAAGTCTGGAGGTCATGGGCGCTTGAACGCGACTCGTCAACCAAGCCTGTGAGCGAATGGCTGAGCGGATGAGCGAAGACAACAAACGGGCATACTTTCACTGACGATTAAGGATCGTGCGGTGTTGTACGCGGCCTATATGCCCTTCGCTCGGCACGGCGGTCTTTTTGTCCCCTCGAATAAGAAGTATGAGCTCGGAGAGGAGGTATTCATCCTACTGGCGCTCATGGAGGAACTAGAGAAAATCCCGATCAACGGAAAAGTGGTATGGGTTACCCCAAAAGGTGCGCAGGGTAATCGGCAGGCTGGGATAGGCGTTAAGTTCTCCTACGCGGACTTTGTTGCGGCCACAAAAATTGAAGAGCATCTAGGTACTGGTCTTGTCTCTGACCGTCCTACCCATACGATGTGAGATTCCCCTTGTCACAGCAGCATCAGTTTGACGATTCTTGCCTTGGAATTGGTCTCCCCCGATTGAATCGATTCACCTAATGTGACACCATCCGCGCCCTTAGGTCAGGAACGACCCACGCACTCGCATGAGTGATCGTTTACGCGGAAGTGGCGAAATTGGTAGACGCGCTGGATTTAGGTTCCAGTGTCTTACGACGTGAGAGTTCGAGTCTCTCCTTCCGCACCAAATTCCTTCATGGATTACTGCCCCACGACGGGGCCTTTAAGTGTTTTAAGTTAGGAGACGAAGATGCGGGTCTCGGTAGAAACGACATCGGGTTTAGAGCGTAAATTAACAGTGGGTGTACCAGCGGACGAAGTGGATTCCGCGGTTGCTAAGAAGTTAGCGGAAGCGTCCAAAAATGTCCGCTTGCCTGGGTTCCGTCCCGGCAAGGTTCCCATGAGCGTTATGAAACAGAGGTTTGGCCCTGGTGTTCGTCAGGAAGTTCTCGGTGACGTCATTAATCAGTCGTTCCAAGAGGCGGTGATTAGTGAAAATTTAAGACCCGCAGGACAACCAAACATCGAGGCCAAGAGTGTCGAGAGTGGGAAGGACGTGGAATACGTTGCAACATTTGAAATCTATCCCACTGTTTCCCTTAATGAAGTCAAAAACTTTGAGGTAACAAAACTTACCTGTGACATCGGCGAGAGCGACGTCAACGACATCATCGAAGTGTTCCAGAAACAGCAGGGACAATTAGTCGACGTTGATCGCGCTGCGGAAGAGGGTGACACGCTGACCATCGACTTCGAGGGATTCAAAGACGGTGAGGCTTTCGATGGCGGTGCTGGAACAGATACCGCGCTGGAGCTCGGCTCAGGCCGAATGATTCCTGGGTTTGAGGACGGGCTAGTTGGTGCGTCCGCCGGCGATGAGCGTGCGCTTGAGCTGACATTCCCGGAGGATTATCACTCCGAAGAGCTTAAAGGGGCGGCAGTGGAGTTCAAAGTGACCATAAAGGCAGTGAAAGCGATGGAGCTAGCGGAACTCAACGCCGAACTCTTCGCCTCCTATGGCGTAGAGGGTGACGACGTCGACGCTTTCCGAGCCGAAGTTCAGAAGAATATGGAGCGAGAGCTCAAGGGCGCGATCGATGCGCACGTTAAGCAGCAGGTAATGGATGCCATCATAGAGGCACACCCAGAGCTTGAGATTCCGCAAAGTCTGATTGCCCAAGAGACAGACGCACTCCGTGGCCAGATGTTCCAACAGTTTGGTGGTGGTGTGAGTCCAGATATGGACCTTAAGAGTATTCTCCCTGATGAGATGTTCAGCGAGCGCGCCAAAAGACGCGTTAGAATGGGCTTGTTAGTCAGCGAGCTTGTCCAAGAGCTGGGCGTCCGTGCTGAACCAAACAAAGTGCGCGAGCTGATCGAGGAGATTGCCTCCACCTATCAGGATCCAGAGGAAGTCATCAATTGGTACTACGAAGACAATAACCAATTGATGGGCATTGAGTCGCGTGTGTTGGAAGACTCGGTAGTGGAAAAGTTACTTGAACAGGCTAAAGTCACTGAAGAAGCAACGGGATATCAGGACGCAT
This sequence comes from Pseudomonadota bacterium, assembly GCA_002862405.1. Taxonomy (GTDB): domain Bacteria; phylum Pseudomonadota; class Gammaproteobacteria; order Pseudomonadales; family Halieaceae; genus Luminiphilus. The sequence continues at coordinate 10,115 of PKCZ01000205.1, read as the reverse complement.
TGCAACGGACCCGCGCAGCGACACAGCAATAAGCGCTGCAAATTAACTAGGAGAGTAGGAATGTCGTACGGCTACGAGACAGGAAACGAGAAAGCATTGGGCCTAGTGCCAATGGTGATTGAGCAAACCTCACGTGGTGAGCGCTCGTTCGATATCTATTCTCGCCTGTTAAAGGAGCGCGTCATCTTTATCGTGGGCCCAATTGAAGATCAGATGGCAAATCTTGTCGTGGCTCAGTTGCTCTTCTTGGAGTCTGAAAACCCTGACAAGGATATCCACCTATACATCAACAGCCCAGGCGGGTCTGTGACCGCAGGTCTGTCAATTTACGACACGATGCAATTTATCAAACCTGAAGTCAGTACCATGTGCGTCGGACAAGCCGCGTCAATGGGAGCTTTCTTGCTGAGTGGTGGTGCTAAAGGTAAGCGACTCATACTACCAAATGCTCGCACCATGATTCATCAACCTAGTGGCGGTGCCCAGGGGCAGGCGAGCGATATTGAGATTCAGGCCAAAGAGATCCTTTTCTTGCGCGAGCGACTCAATCGAATGCTGTCTGAACACACGGGTCAGCCGATGGACGTAATTGAGCGCGATACCGAACGTGACCGCTTCATGAGTGCAGAGCAGAGCGTTGAATACGGTCTGGTAGACCAAGTCATATCATCGCGCTAACGCCTTTTTGTAGAAACTAGATCTGTCGCCTTGCAATAGGCGTACAAACCTATCATCTTTGTGGTGACAAGATAGGCAAGACACAGGGTCAGACGCGATGACGGGTGACAGCACCGGCGACGAAAACGGAAAACTGCTTTACTGCTCTTTTTGCGGGAAAAGCCAGAACGAAGTCCGCAAGTTAATTGCGGGTCCATCCGTTTTCATCTGCGACGAGTGCGTTGACCTCTGTAACGACATCATCCGAGAAGAGATTCAGGAAGCTGCGGCGCCAGAAGCGTCTGACAAGTTACCCGTGCCTCGCGAAATTAACGAAATTCTAGACGAGTACGTGATTGGCCAATCCAGAGCCAAGCGAGTTCTGTCAGTAGCTGTTTATAACCACTACAAGCGGTTGCGCACTGGTGAAGGTCAAGCATCAGACGTAGAGTTGGGTAAATCGAATATCCTTCTAGTGGGTCCGACGGGTTCTGGTAAGACACTGCTGGCCGAAACGTTGGCGCGCTTATTAGACGTACCGTTTACGATTGCTGATGCAACCACACTGACCGAAGCGGGCTACGTGGGTGAAGATGTCGAAAATATCATTCAGAAACTGCTGCAGAAATGCGATTACGATGTTGAGAAGGCTCAAATGGGCATCGTATACATCGACGAGATCGATAAGATTTCTCGGAAGTCGGATAACCCGTCTATCACGCGTGACGTGTCGGGTGAGGGCGTTCAGCAAGCACTTCTAAAGCTGATCGAAGGAACTGTGGCGTCAGTGCCCCCACAAGGTGGCAGAAAGCATCCGCAACAGGAGTTCCTGCAGGTTGATACCAGCAACATTCTTTTCATCTGCGGTGGCGCGTTTGCCGGTCTGGATAAAGTGATTCAAAACCGCTCAGCGAAAGGTGGTATTGGTTTTTCGGCAGATGTAAAGGGCCAATCAGAACAGAAGAATTTCGCCGAGAGCTTGCATGACCTTGAGGCTGAAGACCTAGTTCAATATGGATTGATTCCTGAGTTTGTCGGACGCTTGCCAATGATTGCGACGCTGGAAGAGCTGGACGTCACTGCGCTGATGCAAATTCTGACCGAACCCAAGAACGCGCTTACCAAGCAGTACCGTAAGATGTTCGACATGGAAGGCGTAGAAATCGATTTCCGCGAGGATGGGTTACGTGCCGTTGCTACCAAGGCGATGGAACGAAAGACTGGCGCTCGGGGTTTGCGGTCTATTCTGGAGAATGTCCTGCTTGAGTCCATGTATAACATCCCATCGCAGACGGGTGTTGCCAAGATCGTGGTAGACGAGTCGGTCATTAATGGCGACTCTGAACCTTTGCTGGTCTACGAAACACAAGACGAGACGATTGCTGCTCAAGACGCATAAAATGATGCGCCTCGGGGCTTGAGATTGGTGAAAAAGCCCCCATCTCTACCCTGAACACATGGAGATGACTATGAGCGATACATCCGCACTTCAGCTACCGTTACTGCCACTTCGCGACGTAGTGGTTTATCCCCACATGGTGCTTCCCCTGTTTGTTGGCCGCGAGCGCTCGATTGAAGCGCTGGAACACGCCATGGCGGGTAACAAGCAAGTGCTACTGGTTGCTCAACGCCATGCCCCGGATGACAATCCCGATGTGGACGACCTCTACCAGGTAGGTACCGTCTCCACGATTCTTCAGCTTCTCAAATTGCCTGATGGCACGATTAAGGTACTGGTAGAGGGTAGTGAGCGCGCGGCTATTGAGGCTATCGATACGGGTGAAACCTTCTCGGTGGCAACGGTCAGGCAGATCGAGTGCGAGGATCTGGGTGATGCCGATGCTGATGCGGCAATTCGTGAAACGGTAGATCACTTTGAAAAGTATGTGAATGTCAGCAAGAAGGTGCCCAATGAAGTACTGACATCGCTTTCCGGAATTGATGAGCCCGGCCGGCTGGCCGACACAATAGCCGCGCACATGTCAGTGGATTTGCAAGAGAAGCAGAACATTTTAGAGATGGCAGCGGTTAAAGCTCGACTTGAGCATTTGATGTCTTTGATGGATTCAGAGATCGATCTGTTCCAGGTCGAGAAGAAAATACGCGGTCGCGTCAAAAAGCAGATGGAAAAGAGCCAGCGTGAGTACTATTTGAATGAGCAAATGAAAGCCATTCAGAAAGAGCTGGGTGAAATGGACGACGCACCTAATGAGATCGATGAGCTTCAGAATCGTATCGACGAAGCCAAGATGTCGGATGAGGCCATCGAAAAAGCGAATGCCGAGTTGAATAAGCTTAAAATGATGTCACCCATGTCCGCTGAAGCCTCGGTGGTGCGGGGGTATATTGAGTGGTTAGTCGGTGTTCCTTGGGCAAAGCGCAGCAAGGTTAAACACGATATTAAGCGGGCTCAGACCATCCTCGATCAGGATCATTACGGTCTTGAAGAGGTAAAAGACCGTATTCTGGAGTACCTGGCTGTTCAAAAGCGGGTCAGAAAGCTCAAAGGACCCGTGCTTTGTCTCGTCGGACCGCCCGGAGTAGGTAAAACCTCACTGGGCGAATCGATCGCTAAATCGACTAACCGTAAGTTTGTTCGTATGGCCCTGGGGGGCGTGCGTGACGAAGCTGAGATTCGAGGACACCGACGTACCTACATTGGCTCGATGCCGGGTAAGTTGATTCAAAAGATGGTCAAGGTCGGGGTCCGTAATCCGCTGTTCTTATTGGATGAAATTGACAAGATGGGTATGGATCATCGCGGGGATCCTGCATCAGCAATGCTTGAAGTGCTCGATCCGGAGCAAAATCACGCCTTTAATGATCATTATCTTGAGGTTGATTACGACCTGTCGGATGTCATGTTTGTTTGTACCTCAAACACCATGAATATCCCCGGCCCATTGCTGGATCGTATGGAAGTCATTCGAATCCCCGGGTACACGGAGGACGAGAAGCTCAGCATTGCACGTAAATACCTTTTGCCTAAGCAGGTCAAGATAAATGGGTTAAAGCCTGCTGAAATTAGCGTTGCGGACGAGGCAATTCTCGATATTGTCCGTTATTACACGCGCGAAGCTGGTGTTCGAGCCATGGAGCGGGAGCTTGCTAAGGTCTGTCGTAAAGTCGTTAAAAAGATAGCGCTCCAGGAGTGGGAGTCCGGTACTAAGGTTACGTCTGAGAACCTTGAGGATCTGCTGGGTGTACGCAAGTTCACCTTTGGTGTGGCTGACGAGGCTAATCAGGTTGGCGAGGTCACGGGTCTCGCCTGGACGTCGGTTGGTGGTGAGCTCCTCACAATTGAGGCAGCATCGGTTAGTGGTAAGGGACGTCACGTTAGGACAGGTAGCCTTGGCGACGTCATGCAAGAGTCGATTCAGGCAGCGATGACAGTGGTTCGTTCGCGCTCACAGGGTTTGGGTATTCCTGCCAAATATCACGATACGCACGATCTCCATATCCACGTGCCGGAAGGTGCGACACCGAAGGACGGCCCAAGCGCTGGCATTGGAATGTGTACTGCGCTTGTGAGTGTTGCCACGAATATTCCGGTGCGCGCTGACGTCGCCATGACCGGAGAAATCACCTTACGAGGAGAGGTTCTGGCCATTGGTGGACTTAAAGAGAAGCTGCTCGCTGCGCGCCGTGGTGGCATCAAGACGGTCGTCATTCCCCATGAGAATGAGCGTGATCTCGCAGAGGTGCCGGATAACATCAAGGATAATCTCGACATCAAGCCTGTGAAATGGATTGATGAAGTACTCGGGATCGCCCTCGAATCGTCACCTCAATCATTGAGCGATGATGAGTATCTGGCCGGTACAAATGAGGCAAATGCGGCGGCTACAGAAGGGCAAGAAGAGGGCGAAGCAAGAGCTACGTCGCATTGACGCGATTTAAGTCCGTTTGAACGATAAAATTACGAAATTTTTATATTTCTCGATTGACCACGATTGCCCGCATAGGTAGGCTGAAACTCACTTTCAGGCATTTTCCTAAAGCACACAACGAGGATCTATCGTGAATAAGAATGAACTAATTGATGCTATCGCTTCAGAAGCAGATCTCCCAAAGGCAGCAGCTGGTCGTGCACTTGATGCAGCCGTTGCAGCCATTACTTCAGAGCTTTCTAAAGGTGGTAGCGTATCTCTCGTAGGTTTCGGAACGTTTTCTGTGAAGCCACGTGCAGCACGCGACGGGCGCAACCCACGCACGGGCGAGACAATCAAAATTGCTGCGTCAAACACACCTGGCTTCAAAGCGGGTAAGGCGTTGAAGGACGCGTGCAACTCGTAATGGTGTAAAATCTCAGCTGGGGCTGAGAATCTAAAGGGCGCCTCGTGCGCCTTTTTTTGTGGCAACTAATTTCTTCAAGGTAATAGCAGGTAAATCTAATGCTTCAGAGCATGCGAGAGGGCGTGAAGAGCCCATGGGTTTTGGTGGTTATTGGGTTAATCGTGTTGTCGTTTGTCCTAACGGGCGCCGAATCGTTAACTTTCGGTGGTGCTCAATCGGGCGCGGCTAAGGTGAATGACCGCGAAATCTCTTTTAACGAGCTCCAATTTGCGATCGAACAGCAGCGCCGCCAGTTATCCGAGATATACGGTGATCAATTAGACCCAAGCTTGCTCGATGACGACCTGCTGAGACCTGGGGTCTTAAATAATCTGGTCGATCGCGCGCTTCTTGAGGATTACGCAACGGCTCTTGGTATTTCTGCGTCTCCCGAGGCAGTGCGCCGAAGCATTATTGGCAATCCGACGTTTGAGGTGGACGGCAGCTTCTCTGCTGATTATTACCGTGATGTATTGCGCTCCAATGGTCTATCGCCCGATCAGTATCGCGCAGAGCAGGGTAACACCGACCAACTTATCAAACTGGAGTCGATCATTGCTGATGCTGACTTCATAACGCCTGTAGAGGCGAAAGCAGCCATTGACGTGGTAGTCGAGCGTCGAGACGTACGCTTCTTGGTGGTGCCCGACACGGCGCTGTCCGCGGCCTCTGACATTGATGGCACGGCTGTTACGGCATTCTATAACGCTAATTCAGGATTATTCGCTCAACCCGAACGTCTTAGTGTGGAGTATATCGAGTTAAATCCGGCTCAATACGCTTTGCCTGTGGACAAGGCTGAATTGGAGGCTCAGCTCGCTGACGCACTCGCCGACTATGAGACGAAGGCGCAGTCAGAGGTGGCTCACATCCTATTGATTCAGGAGGATGACGAAACAGACGAGTCCTATGCTGCACGCATAGATGAGGTGGGGTCTCGACTCGCCGCGGATGAAGATTTCGCAGCTGTTGCGGCTGACGCCTCAGACGATATTGGTTCGTCGTTCGTGGGCGGTGATTTGGGCTTTACAGACGGCTCAGTCTTTCCCGATGCAATGGAAGAAGCGATAGCTTCTTTGGAAGTGGGTGGTGTCTCGTCCCCCGTGATGACGGATGCCGGAACTCACTTCATTTTGGTTAAAAGCCGGTCGGCTGCGGAGCAGGTTCCCGATGAGCTACTACGCGCCGAAATTACTGACAGTCTGCAGACTGCCCAGACTCAGCGCGATTTATTGATCGCGGTTGATCAACTCCGTGATCTTGTCTTCACCTCAACCGGTTTGGCGACTGCTGCCGAGCAACTGGGCCTCTCAGTATCGATATCTCAGCCATTTTCACGGGATGAAGGTGAAGGTCTCTTTCTGGAATCATCGCTTCGAAACGCAGCATTCTCTGAGGATGTCTTGATCGACGGCAACAATAGTGACGTGATCGAGTTATCGGGTTCTCGCTTTGTCGCCCTGGCTATCAAGGAGCGTCTACCTGAGGGAATAAAACCTTTAGCGGAGGTTCGTGACGGTATCGAGGCACAACTTGTGTCCGAGGCCAAGGATCGTGCCATGACGACTCTGGTTGATGAGGTCAATGCATCACTCTCGGCAGGCGAGACGCTTGAATCTGTTTCATCGGCCATGGGGTACGAATGGCGGGTTGAGTTGGCTGCTACCCGGCAAAACGTCAATCTACCCTCATCGGTACTGCAGTCGGCATTCAGTAAGCGGTCTACAGACACTGATACCGTGAGTGCTGTGCGGCTCGATGATGAAAGTTATGCGCTTGTTCAGCTTGCAAGGACTCAAGCCGGTCGGGAAGACACCATGGTGGGTGTCGAGAGGGACGCTTTACTTCGCGAAGTATCAGACGTCAGCGCATCACTACTTAGGCAGGAGTTCATGGCAGATTTGAAACGAAGAGGCGATGTTGTCATTCGCTAGGGTGACTCTTTGTGGCTGACGACGCATTTGCGCGACTCGTACGTAACGCTGGATCTGTTTCGGCGGTAGGCGATTCCGCGCCAGTATTCTCTGGCAGTGTCAACGGTCGTCAGCCTTACCCGCTTGACCAATGGAATCCAAGTAATTGCGGCTTTGTGGATATCGCCATTGATCGTGATGGGCGGTGGTTTCACGAAGGATCTGAAATAAAACGCGTCGAGTTAGTATCGCTGTTTGCTGGGTTATTACGACGTGAGGACGATGGCGCTTACTACCTCGTTACCCCGGTAGAGAAGGTAGAAGTCGACGTGGCATTACATCCACTGATGGTTGTAGACGCTACGCGCGTCGATGATACGACGACAGGGCAAAATCGCCTTGGACTTATCCTGAACTCAGGCGGTGTTTTCTACCTCGATGACGAGACGGGGCTGACACCAGAGCCTGCTGCTGCCGGCGCTGCGTTCATATCACTACCGAATAAGCTGACCGCATTGTTTACGCGGGCAGCGTGGTATCGCCTGGTGGATATGGCTGATGACGACGGATGCGTCGAGAGTGGAGGTCAAAAATACTCCCTGCTTTAACTCTGAAGCTAAAGCAGGGGGCTTTGTTGTTACATATTCGGGTAGTTCGGTCCACCCAAGCCTTCAGGGGTAACCCAGCGGATATTCTGCGAGGGATCCTTGATATCGCAGGTCTTACAGTGGACGCAGTTCTGGGCGTTAATCTGAAAGCGCGGTTCGTCACCATCTGTGATTACTTCATACACGCCCGCTGGGCAGTAGCGTTGAGCGGGTTCGTCGTAAGTGGGAAGGTTGACCTGAATCGGAATCGCGGTGTCAGCCAGCTGCAAGTGGCAGGGCTGATCTTCTTCATGATTGGTATTTGATAAGAACACCGACGACAAGCGATCAAACGTCAGCACATTATCGGGCTTCGGATAATCGATTTTCTTTGATGACGCCGCCGGCTTTAGACAAGCATAGTCTGGCTTCTTATCGCGAAGTGTGAACGGCATGTTGCCTCGCATAATCGTCTGGTCAAACCAAACCGCGGCGGATCCCAAAAGCGCTCCAAACGTGTGCATGTACCCTCCGAAGTTGCGACTCGCTTTCAACTCCTTACCCAGCCAAGAGTCTGTAACCCGCTGTTCGAAGCCCACTAGATCAGTAGCCGGAGTCTCGGACATAAGCGCTACTGCAACTTCTTCAGCTGCCAATATGCCGCTCTTCATGGCTGTGTGATTGCCTTTAATCTTGACAGCATTGAGCGTACCCGCATCACAGCCAATGATGAGTCCACCCGGGAAGTTCATCTTGGGTAGTGAATTAAGTCCACCTTTTGCCAGCGCGCGAGCGCCATAGGCAAGTCGCTCAGCACCCTCGAGGTACTTTGCAGTCTTCGGGTGAGTCTTCCAGCGCTGGAACTCCTCGAAAGGACTAACGTGAGGGTTCGAATAATTGAGGTCGGTAATTAATCCCATATAAACCTCGTTATTCTCAGCGTGATACATAAAGGCACCACCCGAGGAACCGCTCTCCGACAACGGCCATCCTAGTCCATGAATGACCTTACCTTCCTCGTGTAGTTCCGGCTTGATTTGCCAAACTTCTTTTATGCCAATGCCATAGTGTTGTGGGTCTTTCCCTTCATCAAGCCCAAAGTGAGCGATCAATTCTTTGCCCAGATGGCCACGACACCCCTCAGCGAAGAGCGTGTACTTCGCGTGCAGCTCCATGCCCGGCATGTACGAGTCTTTCTGCTCTCCCTCAGCACTAATGCCCATGTCACCAGTGGCCACACCTTTTACCGAGCCATCATCATTGAACAGCAGTTCGGCAGCGGCAAAGCCTGGGTAGACCTCAATGCCCATATTTTCGGCCTGCTCAGCAAGCCAACGGCAGACGTTACCCATGGAAACGATGTAATTGCCATCGTTGTGAACCGGCGCCGGTAGGAACAGATTTGGAATTTGCGCAGCCGATTTCCCGGAAGTGTAGTAGTAGAAGACGTCCTTGGTCACTTCGGTGTTCAGTGGTGACCCCATTGATCGCCAGTCTGGCAACAGCTCATCGAGCGCTGTGGTTTCCAGAACTGCGCCTGAAAGAATATGAGCACCCACCTCAGAGCCTTTCTCAACCACGCAAATACTGACCTCACGCTCTTGTTCCTGCGCCAATTGACTGAGCTTAATGGCCGCCGAAAGACCGGCAGGTCCCGCCCCAACAACCACTACATCAAATTCCATGGATTCGCGTTCCACTAGTCACCTCCAATTAACTATCGCAATAGGCCAATTCGACGCAAAATATGCATCGACTATCGCTTTTTTGAACTCGCGGTATGTTAAAGTATCGCGCCTCGCAAATGTAGTAATGCGGGCAACAAATTGATCTCTGATCACTACTATTTTCGAACACGTTAACTTTCAGTGGAGATGCTATGAAAGTACTCGTCGCAGTTAAACGCGTTGTGGACTACAACGTGAAGGTGCGCGCCAAGGCCGATGGCTCTGATGTTGAGCTGAACAATGTCAAAATGGCGATAAACCCATTCTGTGAAATTGCAGTTGAGGAAGCGGTACGCCTTAAGGAAGCCGGCACGGCGTCTGAAGTTGTTGTTGCATCCATAGGCGATAAGAGCTGCCAGGAGCAAATTCGCACAGCGCTTGCATTAGGTGCAGACCGTGGCATCCACGTTGAAGCTGAAGGTCGTCCTGAGCCGCTAGAGGTTGCTAAGCTTCTCAAGGGAGTGATTGGTTCTGAATCCCCTGATCTGATTATCCTTGGCAAGCAGTCTATCGATGGTGATAACAACCAGACAGGTCAGATGCTCGCTGCGCTGACCGGCATGGGGCAGGGAACGTTCGCTTCTGAAGTTAATGTAGGTGAAGGCACGGTGCAGGTAACCCGTGAAATTGATGGCGGTCTGCAGACGGTTGAGCTTAAGCTTCCAGCGGTAGTAACGACCGACCTTCGTTTGAACGAGCCTCGATATGCGTCTTTGCCAAATATTATGAAGGCAAAAAAGAAGCCTTTAGACACTGTTTCACCGGCTGATCTAGGCGTTGATATCCAGTCGCATGTGACTTTAGTGGGTGTGAAGCCACCGGCGGAGCGGTCAGCAGGTATAAAAGTTGAATCAGTTGAGCAATTAGTCGATAAGCTCAAGAACGAAGCTAAGGTG
>PKCZ01000204.1 GCA_002862405.1 Pseudomonadota bacterium | reverse complement strand
CGATTGCTGATGGAAGCAGACCCCTATCAGCTGATTGAGGGTATGACCATCTCAGGCTTGGCGGTCGGTGCCACCAAGGGCTTTATTTATCTGCGATCTGAATACCCCCGCGCACAGAAAATGCTGGAGCGAGCCATCGATGTTGCAATGGCGGAGGGCTACTTGGGAGCAGATCTCTGCGGCAGCGAGCAGCGCTTCGAGTTAGAGGTCCGAATGGGTGCCGGTTCCTACATTTGCGGTGAGGAGACGGCTTTGCTCAATAGCCTCGAGGGAAAACGTGGGGTTGTGAGAGCAAAACCACCGTTGCCTGCCATTGAAGGTCTGTTTGGTAAGCCGACGGCAGTGAACAATGTCCTGACTCTGGCGTCTGTTAGTTCGATATTGGCCGATGGCGGCGCTGAGTACGCGCGGCACGGTGTTGATCGTTCAAAGGGAACCATGCCTTTGCAGCTCGCTGGAAACATCAAAAATGGCGGCTTGATTGAGGTTCCCTTTGGCGTCTCACTTACTAAAGTCATCAACGAGTGGGGCGGTGGCACCCGTTCAGGACGTCCAGTCCGTGCGGTACAAGTGGGCGGTCCACTGGGTGCTTACCTGTGTAGCGATCAGCTGGATGTGCCCCTGACCTACGAGGCTCTGGCCGAGCTTGGCGGAATGCTGGGACACGGCGGTATCGTTGTTTTTGACGACACCGTAGATATGGCTAAACAGGCTCACTTCGCGATGGATTTTTGTGCAAAAGAGTCCTGCGGTAAGTGCACGCCCTGCCGGATCGGCGCGGTCCGCGGTAGGGAAGTACTGGAACGGGTGGTCGATAGTACGGCGTCATCGAATGACTTGATTTTATTGCGTGATCTTTGCGAAACGATGGAGCAAGCATCGCTCTGCGCCATGGGTGGTTTGACGCCTTTGCCAGTAAAGAGCGCTATGGATAACTTCCCTGAAGACTTCGGGGTAACAGATAACCAGTATGAGGTGGCCGTGTGAACAGTATGGTCGAGTTTTACCAGCCACAAGCAGACTTTGGTACACCCAGTTTAAAGTCCACGGAGCTTGTGACCTTATCCATCGATGGACGTGATGTTTCAGTCCCTGCGGGCACCTCAGTCATGCGTGCAGCCTTTGAGGCTGGCATTAAGGTCCCGAAACTCTGTGCTACCGATACGCTTGAGTCATTTGGATCTTGCCGGGTCTGCTTGGTCGAAATTGAGGGAAGACGGGGCTACCCCTCGTCGTGCACCACGCCGGTAGAGGCGGGGATGAACGTCACGACTCAGACCGATCAGTTGGCGAAAGTTCGCCGCGGTGTGATGGAGCTCTACATCAGCGATCATCCACTGGATTGCCTCACGTGTCCTACGAATGGCGACTGTGAGCTACAGTCAACTGCAGGAGAGGTGGGCTTACGCGATGTGCGTTATGGGTTCGCGGGTGAAAATCACACCCAGCTTGAGAAAGACGAGAGTAGTCCGTATTTCACCTTCGATTCGTCCAAATGCATTGTTTGCTCCCGTTGTGTCCGCGCCTGTGAAGAGACTCAGGGAACATTTGCGCTGACCATCTCGGGACGCGGGTTTGATTCTCGCGTGAGCGTAGGGCCTGAGACGAACTTTTTGGAGTCAGACTGTGTCAGTTGCGGTGCCTGTGTCGCCGCCTGTCCTACGGCTACGTTGACCGAAAACAGCATCATCGAGAGCGGGATACCTGAGCACTCGGTGACAACAACCTGTGCTTACTGTGGTGTCGGCTGTGGTTTCAAGGCTGAAATGCGAGGCCAAGAAGTGATTCGCATGACGCCGTGGAAAGATGGTAAAGCGAATGAGGGCCATGCCTGTGTCAAAGGTCGTTTTGCCTTTGGCTATGCGACCCACAAAGATCGCATGACCGAGCCGATGATTCGCGATTCGATCGATGACCATTGGAAGCGTGTTAGCTGGGACGAAGCACTGACGTTTGCTGCCAATCGGTTGCGTTCCATTCAAGAAAAATACGGCACCAAGAGCATTGGCGCTATTTCGTCTTCACGCTGTACGAATGAGGAGGTGTGGCTGGTCCAGAAAATGGTGAGGACTGGATTTGGTAACAATAACGTCGATACCTGCGCTCGTGTATGCCACTCCCCAACGGGTTATGGTCTGAAGCAGACCTTGGGTGAGTCGGCTGGAACACAGGACTTTGCGTCCGTTGCCGATGCTGACGTGATTGTTGTGATGGGAGCTAACCCCACAGAAGCGCACCCGGTATTTGGATCGCGCTTGAAGAAACGACTGCGAGAGGGTGCTCACCTGATCGTCATCGATCCTCGTCGGATTGAAATCGTCGGTGCGCCGCACGTGCGATCCGATCTTTACCTACCGGTCCGTCCCGGGGCGAACGTGGCCCTGCTGAATGCTATGGCGCACACGATCGTAGACGAGGGGCTAATGGATCAACACTTTGTTGATTCACGTTGTGACAAGGTGGCATTCAGCAACTGGCTGACATTCATTCAACAACCGGAGAACTCGCCAGAGGCCATGGAGGCGCACACCGGCGTTCATGCGGATGATGTGCGTGTGGCGGCCCGTCTTTATGCCACGGGCGGAAATGCCGCGATTTACTACGGTTTGGGCGTTACCGAACACAGTCAGGGCTCAACAACGGTCATGGCGATCGCTAACCTGGCGATGTTGACTGGGAATATTGGCCGACGAGGTGTTGGTGTGAACCCACTTCGCGGGCAAAACAATGTTCAAGGTTCCTGCGATATGGGCTCATTCCCGCACGAACTGCCGGGCTATCGGCCGGTGAGCGATGACGCTGTTCGTGGCAGTTTCGAAGCCGCGTGGGGTGTGACATTGGATCCTGAGCCCGGGTACCGCATTCCTAACATGTTCGAAGAAGCCTTGTCTGGAGCCTTTAAAGGCTTGTACTGCCAAGGCGAGGACATTGCGCAGTCAGACCCCAATACACAGCATGTCGAAGCCGCACTTGAATCTATGGAATGCCTGATTGTTCAGGACATCTTCTTTAACGAGACAGCGAAGTTCGCGCACGTGTTCCTGCCAGGATCTTCATTCTTGGAAAAAGACGGTACGTTTACCAACGCGGAAAGACGTATTTCGCGCGTGAGAAAGGCGATGGAGCCTCTTGCCGGAAAAGCCGATTGGCAGTCGACGCTGGGTCTGGCTCAAGCGCTTGGCTGTGATTGGGACTACGAGAGTCCCCAACAGATCATGCGCGAGATATCCGCGCTGACGCCTACGTTTGCAGGGGTCACCTATGAGAAAATTGAGCGTTTAGGCAGTATTCAATGGCCTTGCTGGGACGAAGAGTCCGAGGGAACACCGACCATGCATGAGGAATCGTTCACGCGTGGTTTAGGACAATTTATTGTCACGGAGTACGTACCAACGGATGAGCGATGTTCACGTCGTTTCCCACTCATCATGACAACGGGACGCATACTCAGTCAGTACAACGTGGGCGCGCAGACTCGTCGTACCGAGAATTCTGCTTGGCACGAGGAAGATGTTCTGGAAATTCATCCGGAGGATGCGCAGGAGCGGGGTATTTCCGAGGGCGACTGGGTCGGTATTTCTAGTCGTATGGGTGATACGGTTCTTCACGCCAGACTGTCGCAGCATGTGCGCCCCGGTGTTGTTTACACGACCTTCCACCATCCAGTCTCCGGTGCAAACGTTATCACTACCGATAACTCGGACTGGGCAACGAACTGTCCAGAGTACAAGGTGACGGCCGTCCAGGTGACCCGTGTTACTCAGCCGTCTGGCTGGCAAGAGCGTCAAAAGAGCTTTGACGTGAAACAGCAGCGTTTGGCGAAGGACTCTGTCGTTGGCTGAACATGCGCACAGTGATGTGAACAAGGCCGATCCCTCTGTGGTATCGGTGAGTCGCCGACTGCAAGAGGATGGTACCTCCGTCGAAAACTGCGACGCGGTTGTCGCGGAAGTTCCCGTTGCAATGTCATTCAACGGTATTTCGTATGCGGTAATGATGGCCACCCCTTGTGACTTGGAAGACTTCATTCGTGGTTTCGCCATTGGCGAGGGCATCGTCGACAGCGCGCGAAGTATTTTTGACATTGACCAAGAGTTCTGTGAAGTTGGCGTCGCCGTGAATGCCACGGTCTCTAACGAAACGGCGCACCGGTTGAAGTCAAGGCGCCGATCTATGGCCGGACCAAGTGGATGTGGTCTCTGCGGTATTGAGTCGATCGAGCACATGACGAGAGACATAGTGCCACTGCAGGCTGCCAATCTGCCCAGTCAGGCCGCACTCGATAGCGCACTTAGCGGTATGCGACATGGACAAGTGGTGTCTCAATCCACATCAGGTGCACATGCGGCCGTCTGGTGCGATATGGATGGAAGTATCGTGGCACTGAGAGAAGATGTGGGGCGGCACAATGCGCTCGACAAGCTCATTGGCTGGCATAGTTCGGAACTAGCTGAAGGGTTCGTACTCGTCAGTAGTCGTGCAAGCTATGAGATGGTGGCAAAAGCCGCAACGGCAGGCATTGGCGTGTTGGCCACGGTCTCGGCACCGACCTCTATGGCCATAGAGACAGCGAAGACCGCTAACCTCAAGCTCATCGCATTTGCATCAAACGGCCGGCACGCTCTTTATTCATAAGCAGGTTGGTATCTGGTCCTATCTGCAAATCAAACCTGTCTGTAAGCGGGTCTTGGCGCGCTTTTGGTAAAAGGAAACGTCGAATTAATGGTTGAGACACTGCAAGGCATGACATCCGTAACTCAGTTTAATGACGGTCGTCGTCTCCGGAGTGAGAGAAGCCGAAAAGCCATGATTGATGCTGCCCTCGAACTTATAGAGGAGGGTAACTTTGCGCCCACGGCTAAGCAGATCTCTGAGTGCGCCGGTGTAGGTATCCGTTCCTTCTTTCGCCAATTCGAAGATATGGACCAGTTTTTTGCCGCGGTGGACGAGCATACGGTTGGATCTTTTTGGGAGAGTTTTCTTCACGAGGGCG
The DNA here is from genome assembly GCA_002862405.1 of Pseudomonadota bacterium. Lineage (GTDB taxonomy): Bacteria > Pseudomonadota > Gammaproteobacteria > Pseudomonadales > Halieaceae > Luminiphilus. The sequence continues at coordinate 15,294 of PKCZ01000204.1, read as the reverse complement.
ATCGAGAGGGGGTACTGACCGAGCGTCTGGATTCGATTGTGGCAACCTATGCCAAGGCATTTGAAGAACATCGCTCACTGTTACTCGCGACAAAGTCTCTGCGCTGGAGTTCTCGGGTTTTAAAGGAGAACTATGAGCGCTACCACCAGATCTCCAGAGCCAATAAGGAGCGATGGCTGCCAGAAATAAGTCAGCTTCCTTCAGACGAAAGAGAGTTGGCCGACGCGTATTTGTCGTTCGAGATGTGGCATCGTCTGCGTGACATTCAAGGTTTGTCATGCAGCGCCGCACAGGCCTTGGTTCTGAAGGCCGTGACACGACTACTGGATTCCTAAAGCTAAGGCTTCACCGATCACGGTAGTTATCAAGAGGCAGGCTGAAAGGAGCTTGATTTGGCATATTATGTGCCATATCTTTTTTGGAACGATTGATACATCTGTTGTATCCATGCTCAAACCAATAACAACACTATCTCGGGGGCGTCATGTCACAGCAATTTAAGGATCAAGGCGGAGCGGCAACCATGGACCCATCGCCGTTGGCGCGACGTCTGACCTCGAATCTCGCCAGTTACCTAAACAGCGAAAAAAAGCTGATGAAACGCCGACTGAAAGCCGAAAAGGCGAGGAAAAAAGAGGGTCGCCCTCATGTCGTTGATTACTTTCATCAAGTGGAAGACGGTTACAGCCACCTCGCGAGTCAGGTACTGGAACAGTTTGCCGAGCGCTATGACATTGAATTGCGATGCCACATCGTTCGTGGCCCTGAGGGAAAGAATGCGCCAGACGCTGCGTTGCTGCTGAAGCTCTCGCAATACGATTCGGCGCTTATCGCCGATGAGTACGGGCTGAACTTTCCAGGAGGCAGTAATCCTCCGAACCCAGAGGCCGTAAGTCAGGCAAATGCATTGTTAGCAACCGCGCCTCAAGCGGATCTCCCAAGGCTCATAGCAACAGTGGGCGACGCGCTGTGGTCTAGTGATGAGACGGCACTCGCCACTCTGGCTGATGAGCATGGTTGCGCTTCACCCGAGGATACCGAGGCGCGGTTGAATGCAGCCACGGCCTTGCGCGCACAGCTGAAACACTATTCCGGTGCTATGTTCCACTATGAAGGTGAGTGGTATTGGGGGATCGATAGGCTTCACTACCTGGAGGCACGCTTGGCCGAACTTGGTGCAGACCGCCAGTCAGATCAGCCTTACGTAACACAATGTCCCGATGTGTCGGTCGATGGCGTGCACAATGCGTCCGATTTAACACTCGAGTTTTTTCCGTCGCTACGCAGCCCGTACACCTCGATTGTGTTTGATGAAACTATCGAGCTTGCAGCAAAGGCGGGCGTTGAATTGGTCATGCGTCCTGTCCTACCGATGGTGATGCGCGGTGTACCTGCTACCCGTGAAAAGGGTATGTACATCTTCTCTGATACGGCCCGAGAGGCCCGCAGGCGTGGCGTTGCCTACGGCAACATGTATGACCCCATCGGTAACCCGGTTAGGCGGTGCTACTCGCTGTATCCCTGGGCCGTGAGTCAAGGAAAGGGGAATGAGCTCTTATCCGGCTTCTTGAAACATGCATTCGCGCTGGGTGTTAACACCAATAACAATCGCGGTCTCAAGCGAGTTGTCGAGTCGGCAGGTCTGAGTTGGAGCGAGGCAAAAAAACACCTGGGAGAGACGGAGTGGGAGGCCCTACTCGAAATTAATCGCCTCTCGATGTACGAGGGTGGCTTATGGGGCGTTCCCAGCTATCGGCTGATTGATGCCCAGGGACAAACCCACTTAGAAATCTGGGGCCAAGACCGGCTTTGGTTAGTCGCTAGGGAAATTCGCCGGCTTCATGGCGCAAGTTAGCGGTTCAACGGCAGCACTGATGCGAGAGACCTGACCGACCGAAACTCACGACTAGAGCGGCATTACCACCCGAGTTCGAGGTTACCCGAAGCCCAGGGCTTTTGCTTCTTTAGCCAAAATAGTGGCTACGGCAGGCTCACCCCGAACGGTCTTAATGAGGGCAGCGAACTTAGGATACGTGTCGCTGCAAACCTCATAGCCTGCATAGCTCGCATTTACGAAGGGCGTTACCAACGTCAAGTCGGCGATAGAGAACGTCCCAAACAGATAACCCCCACCGGGTAACTGTCCCTCGATATAGCTCAGAAGAGGCGGCAGTTTATTATCTATGATTGTGGCGATCAGTGCCTCGTCGGGGTCTTGCTTGAAAGCACGCGGGCGCATAAAACGCTGAAAAAAGATTCCCGCAGCAAGCTCGGCCACCGGTCCGGATGCGAAATCATCGTACCAATCGGCCATTGCCTTATTCGCTAGATCAGTTGGGTAAAAAGGAACATCGGGGTAGGCGGACTCAAGGTAGCGGCAGATCACTTTAGAATCGCCAAGAGTCAGGTCGCCGTCTACGAGCGTCGGAATCTTTCCCAGCGGATTGAGCTTTTTATAGTCCTCGTCACCGGTAAAGGGCATCTGCGTGACCATTTCATACTCGAGGCCTTTGAGCTCAAGGGTAATCAATACTTTTCTGACAAATGGAGAGCCATGAACACCGTGAACTTTTAGCATGAATACCTCATCCCTCGTTGTTATCGCTGATCGTCTTTCAGTTTGTAGAATGTAGCATTTTTGACGCGCTGATGAAGTGGTCTGAGGGCTTGCATCGATTGGATACAGCGACGAGCATTGAGTGGTTTCACTCCTGTATTTATTTTTGAGGATGCTCCGGTGGCGCAACTGACTTTCTTTTACGATCTTTCTTCCCCCTGGACCTACCTTGCGTTCAATAATGTTCAAGAGGTCATTGCAGAGACGCAGGCCACTGTGTCATGGCGTCCCTTTCTGGTGGGTGGTGTGTTCAACGCGGTCAATCAAAGCGTTTACGCTGCGCGCTCTAACCCGACGGATCCCAAAGTCATCCATAACTTCACCTGGCTCCACGAGTGGGCGCGTCTCGCGAAGTTACCGTTGGATTTCCCGACAGAACATCATCCAGTGAAGTCTGTGTTGCCCATGCGCATGTGCTGCGCGCTCGAGGAAGATCAGGAGGTCCTTAAGGCTTTCACACAAGCCGCGTTTGATGCCTATTTTGCTAACGGTCGGAACATTGACGACCCGCTCGTGATGGCTGATGTTGCAAAAAGTATCGGACTCGATGGCAAAGCACTGTTGAGTAGAGCAGTTGAGCCTGCAATCAAGGATCGGTTGCGAGCCAACACTGAAGAGGCTATTTCCAAGGGTGCGTATGGCTCGCCCACCATGATCGTCAACGATGAACAGCTTTACTTCGGTAACGACCAGTTACCACTGGTGCGTCAGGCGCTTGCTCGGTAGGGCAGGTCAGTTTAAAACGGCTTGTAACGGGGGCCTCGAGGCTTGGGGACGATGTGTGTCTCGGGTAACTGGCACAAGCGCTCCATTTTATTGATGCTTCCATCCGCGTATTCCCAGATGAGGAACTCACCGTCACGGTAGCGCCTCACCACCCTCGGCCCCCAGCCGAACACATAAAAATTTAAAATTTTCTCTTCCCAAATCATCGAAGCGGAGGTCCGCATGCAAAAGTCTCTGCCACCGGCCGTAAACAGTACGTTGCCTTCTGTGTCGTTCGTATTTAGCCCACCCGTACTGTTTGGTCCATAGTCATGAATAAGGCCAGCAGCCGTGACGACGACGCGCTCGCCGCACTGCTCCACGCGCTCGATATGGCCGGTTCTGGTTCCCGCTATAGCTCGCCACAGACCACGAATATCATCTGCACCCTCTGACAATGGTTCCGTGCAGTCCCTCAGTACGGGGAGTGGGAACTGTGGATAGCCACAGTCTGGGGTATTGGCTTTGGGAATGTCGCTCGCAGTCAAACCACTGCCATCTAATATCGGAAGTTCACAGTAATTGATCTGTGAGCCATCACCCGCCAATGTGGCGGGGTCGATCGTCAGCGGTGGGCGTGGCGACAAGTAGGCGAGCCAGAACAGACCTGCAACAAGAAGCGAAGAAGCACCGAGAACGTATTTAAGGACGCGGAACATAACTTGACTATCTCCCGGAGTTTTAGACTCTTAGGGCCGAAGGATGATGCCTTCCTCGGCACTCACCTTACCGTCAAGCATGTCGCGGATTTTTTCCGTCATGGCCTCGGGTCCATGCGACTCCGACAATTGAATCCAGCCACTTGCGGCCATCATAAAGTCAATCATGGCAGCCCCCATTTGGCGCATCATTGCGCCTGAACCGATGCGCTCGCGCAAAACGGCAATTTGATCGGGTGCTGACCAGAATATCGGTTTCGCGCCGGGTAGATCGCGGTGTGCTCCGAAGGCGCCCGCATTCCAGTGTGTTTTACCAACGGCACCCGAGTAGGGGATCGTATTGCCCAGGCGTGCGTGCAGTGCGGCGACAACATCGGCGTTACCAGCGACATCAAAAATAAGGGTGTCGGTTCCCACGGGTATGAGGGGTACTTCATCGTAGGTGAGAACCGTGTCATAGCAGTCCAAGCCTTCAACAAATGCCTTGTTCCTCGATGACGTAAGCCCAATCGTTTCGATTGCTCCCGAGAAGTGCTTCCGCATCAGATACCCGAAACCCATAGCTGTCTTTGCTGACGCAGAAGTAACCACAATGCGCTTTGCGCCGTAAAAGTCATGATCCTCGCAGTAGCTCTGCATTAGGAATGACGTACCAAATAAAGGCCTGAAGAGCATGATGGCCTCTTCAAACTCCGGAGCATAGCCTGGCTCGGCTTTCGTAAAGGCGTATTCGTTATAAAACGGTGGAACAACAGCCCGGCATTCACGGGTATCAGTAAATCCACCGTGACTGACGTCGCCGGGGATCATCGTTACATGAGAGGCGATGGGTAGGAATCCGTAGATCCGGTCACCGACGATGATATCTGGACGGTTCGACTGAACGATGTCTCCATATCCCCAGCAAGGCAAGTTCGCGTAGCCCTCACTTGCGGGATAAATATCGAGATACCGGATTAACCCTGATTTGCCTGCGAAGCCATAGCTGATGGAATTCGCTGTCATTGCAATCTTGTCGACTCGGACACGGATCTCGCCTTCGACTAGGTCAGCGTTTGGTTCGGGCTGCATTTCCACGCGCGACTGCCGGAAATCATCGATATCGAGAGAAAGTATGTAAGCTGAGTCAGTCATAGCGAGTGTCAACGGTTGCTCGAGCGAATTTCGACCATAGGTTATGGCATAAATAGTGTCAATAAAGGATGCCGAGCGTCGAAACGGGGAGCAGAGACGAATCAACGGGTCGAACCGTGAGGCAGATAAAACCGTGATCCTAACGTTTCGGCATGTTTGCGATCGGTTAAACTCGACACCGTTGTGTTTCCTCTTATACTTCAGCACCGGCGATTTTGGGTTGGGACATTAAGAAGCCGAAAAAGCTAGCCTAGAGCGCGGAACGACACATAACTCAGCCTAGGGCAGTTGATAAACAGTAAGCGAGCTACCTAGGACTGAGCCGTCTGGAAACGCTCCGAACTACGCAGAACGCGTTTAACAAATAGCGCATTAAGCGACTAAAAAGGTACACGAACCGATGAACATGATGGATGCAGTCATTCTGCCAATGCACCCAGAAGGGCGGAAATTTGTGGCAATTTTTGCCGTGAGTGCTCTTGTTTTGGGTCAGATCTGGGAGCCCTTGTTTTGGGTGGGATTGGGTGCCACGGTCTGGTGTTACTACTTCTTCCGAGATCCCGAGCGGGTCGTGCCTCAAAGCGAGAATTTCATTATTTCGCCTGCGGATGGTGTGGTATCACTCATTCAAGAAGTGACACCGCCCACCGAGATGGGTTTGGGTGACGAACCTTTGACCCGTGTGTCGGTGTTTATGAATGTCTTCAATTGCCATGTAAACCGAGCGTGTATTGATGGCACCGTAACTAATGTGACGTATCACCATGGGAAGTTTTTAAACGCTTCTCTCGATAAGGCGTCGGAGCATAATGAGCGCAATTCCATCACGATTTCCAGAGATGACGGTCTCACTATCGGTATTACACAGATTGCGGGGCTCGTTGCTCGACGCATTGTCTGTTTTGTCGAAGAAGGCGCCAAACTGAGCGCCGGTGACCGCTTTGGACTGATTCGCTTTGGTAGCCGACTCGACATTTATCTTCCAAAGGGCGTGGGCCCAGCCGTATGTCTCGGTCAGAAAACCGTGGCGGGTGAAACCATCTTGGCACACGTAGACCAACCGCAGGCCCGCCTTGGTGTTGCCAAGTGACCGAGCCACTTGACCGTGATCTGACGCAAGCCAAGGGCCGTGTACGGCCGTTGGCGCTGCTGCCCAACTTTATGACGTTGGGCGCAGTTTGCGTGGGTCTGACGTCGGTACGCTTTGCACTGGATGGTCGAATCGACATGGCCGTAATTGCACTCGTGGTCGCCATGATTCTTGATGGCCTTGATGGCCGTCTTGCGCGTGCGCTTAACTCGACTTCGCGCATAGGCAAGGAATTGGATACGTTGGCTGACTTTTTCAATTTCGGCATCGCACCGGGTCTGATCTTGCATTTGGCTTTGTTCAGTGATTCGACCCGAGTTGACTTCACATGGGTTGCGATCATGGTTGTCGCCGCCTGCTGCGCGTACCGGTTGGCGCGATTCAATGCCAACGAGGGCTCCGATCCAGCCAAAACGTTTGAAGGAGTGCCGGCACCGACACTCGCCTTGCTGACGCTCATGCCAGTTTATCTTTACCTGCTTGAATTCAGTTTCGTGACGCAGTCACCGGGCTTGATATCGGCCTACCTCATTTTTTGTGGTTTCCTCGCTGTATCGCAGGTGCCAACGGTTTCACTCAAGTCGTTCAAAATCCCCTCGGCTTACATGTTTCTTGTCGTTCCCATGATGATCATGCACATGGCAAGCTTGCTGATTTACCCGTGGGAGACGCTCACTGTAATGAGTCTCCTGTATCTCGTTTGCATGCCCATTTTTGCGATTCGGCATCGCTCATTGACCGAAACAGACTGAACCTCGCCAACGCTAGCCTCACCAAATGAATACACTCGATGCTTGAGAAATGCCTCAGCGAGAGCGCTAATCGGCAGTCTATTTAAAAGTGGTTACTTTTGTGTGCAGTCGCTAAATTCCCGCCAGTCTCTGGGGGCTTACGGTGAACACTGCATCGTCGGCGTCATAGTAAAAATAAAAATTTTACGCACACACAAAAGAAAGCAGGTAACACAATGATTACACGTCGTATTTTTGATTCTGATCACGATGTGTTCCGTGACGCAGTAAGAAAGTTCTTAATGGATGAAGCCTACGAGCAGCACGCGGAATGGGAAAAAGAAGGGCAGATTGACCGCAACTTTTGGTACAAGGCGGGAGAACAGGGCATGTTATGCCCGGGTGTCTCCGAGGAGTACGGCGGCGTCGGTGCGGACTTCCGATACAACATGGTGATTGCGTAAGAGGTATCCCGTTTAGGCCTAACGGGTATCGGGTTTTCGCTACACAACGACATCACAACACCCTACCTAAGCAACGTTGCCAATGAGGCGCAAAAGGAAAAATTTCTGCCCCGCTGTGTCTCTGGCGATTGCATTGTTGCTATCGCAATGACCGAACCGGGCACAGGTTCAGACTTGCAAGGCATCAAGACGTCAGCGGTTGATAAAGGCGATCATTACCTTCTGAATGGATCAAAGACCTTCATCACCTGTGGTCAACAAGCCGATATCGTGCTGGTTGTGTGCCGAACCAATCCCGATACATCCGCAGGCGCTAAGGCGTTTAGTATTCTCATTGTTGAGGATGGCATGCCCGGTTTTGAGCGCGGTCGTAATCTCGATAAGTTGGGCCAGAAAGCGCAGGACACGTCCGAACTATTTTTCAATGATGTCAAAGTACCGAAAGAGAATTTGCTGGGTCAGGAGGGCATGGGTTTTATTTACCTCATGCGAGAACTTCCCCAAGAGCGTCTGAGTATTGCTGTGTCGGCCGTGGCGAGCTGTGAGGCGGTCATAGAGCAGACGGTAAACTACGTGAAGGAGCGCAAAGCCTTCGGTAAGAGCATTGCTGAATTTCAGAACACACAGTTCACGCTAGCGCAGTTGCAGGCTGAGGTAACCTCTATGCGCGTCTTCATTGACCGATGCGCGGACCTGCTGCTAGATAAGGAATTGACGACGGTCGATGCGTCCAAAGCAAAATTGTTGGCCACGGAACTCCAGGGGAAAGTCACTGATCAGTGTGTTCAGCTACACGGTGGTTACGGTTACATGTGGGAATACCCGGTAACGCGCGCCTACGCGGATGCACGAATTCAACGTATCTACGGTGGCACCAGTGAAGTGATGAAGCTCATTATCGGTCGAGACTTACTGTCCGATTAACGGGTAGATAGCAAATAAAAAGGGCAGCCTAGGCTGCCCTTTTTTGTGGGTTATTGCGGAGCGCTACCACATGGCCACGGGGTTACTGATCATTTGAACTGCCCCTTTTAGACGCGCTTGGCCGAGAACAAACATGAACTCGTGAACGCCGTCATCGGCTAATCGTCCCGTATTCATTGTTTCGAGGATGTAAATACCGTGCTGTTTCAAAAGAACGACGTGGTCGTAGAAGATTTTGTCACCCGCACGCGGTGGTACTGCGCCCAAGCCCCAGGTATCGGCACCCACGGCCATGGGTTTGAGCCCAGCTAAAAATACTGAGGCTTCGTTGGTAATACCCGGGATACTTCTCGCCCACAGGGAGGGGTTCTGTTTGAGTGTCGCATCGGTATAGCCAGTGTGCAGTAGGACAACATCGCCTTCACCAACTGTGATTCCCTGAGACTTCATGGCAGCTTTGATGTCGTCTGACGTGATGGGTTGTCCGGCTTGAAGCGAATCCATACCCATTTGCTTGGCAATATCGATCATGACACCGCGTCCGACCATGGGCGGGATGCCACTAATGTCGAGTTTCGTAAGGCCGGTGATAATGGAAAAATCTTTGCCTTGGTTACAGTTATAGAACTCGCCTGCCTCACCCATATGCCCCAAGCCGTCGAGCTGTGGTCCCGTGCCTAGCCACATCTGCAAGACGTCATCGTTTGAGCTGGCTTCCCAGCCCACACCTAAGTCCGCTTTGAACTGCTGGTTTGGTTGAACAACCTGGAGTTGGGTATAGCGAGGTGGATAGGCTGGCATGCCTGATTCGATAACGATACCAAGGGGGTGACTAATGCCTTTTTTGACGAGTTTTGCAGCCGCCGCTGTACGTTCAGGGGTCACTCGATTTGCAGCACCAATTTAGTCATCGGCGCCCCAAGGCGAGGGAACGCATTCATCCGCTGATACGGCGGAAGAAGCGACGATCAATGCCAGCGACAGACTGGTTCTAGCGAGATTGACGATATAGCCCATGATGATTCCTTTTATTGTTGTGAGTCGCTTTGGTTGTCGACGAGGTAGACAATCTGATCACCGCAAATGGTAACTGCCTCGTCACCATCACAACATAATGCGGGTCACCGCTAGGGCCAAGTGGTGATAACGATATGAGTCCCACGTGATGGTCAGCCTATGAGCGGGAATTGGAAATGACTCTGTCGGATGCCGTCGAATGATAAACGCATCCCTATACGCTGTTTACGGATTGCATCAGGTCACTCTTGGTGCGAGCATCGTGGCCTTCGCAAGCAAGGGGTAGGTAATGAGTAAGGGTGCGTTAGACGGAATTAAAGTGGTCGAAATAGCAGGGATTGGGCCAGGTCCATGTGCGGGAATGATGTTGGCAGATATGGGGGCAGAGGTAAGGGTCATAGATCGTCCAGTTACCGACCCCGAGACAGCAGCAGCCTTTGCGAAATACACCATCTTTAACCGCGGCAAAAAGTCAGTTGCATTGAATTTAAAGGACCCTGATGCCGTCGATGCGCTTCTTAAATTAATTGATACCGCAGACGTGTTGATTGAGGGGTTTCGCCCCGGCGTTATGGAGCGGCTCGGGCTCGGCCCTGAGGTATGCTGCGAGCGAAATCCAAAGCTAGTCTATGGCCGCATGACAGGCTGGGGACAAACCGGCCCGCTATCGCATGCGGCAGGGCATGACCCGAACTACATTGCTCTCACTGGCGCGCTTTGGGCAGGGGGTAGTCATGAGCATAGACCAACAGCGCCATTGACCCTTATCGGTGACCTAGGCGGTGGCACCATGATGCTGGTATTTGGTGTTTTGAGCGCCATTATCCATGCGCAAAAAACCGGCGAAGGTCAGGTGGTGGATGCGGCGATTACTGATGGCGCCGCTTATATTTCGACACTCTTGTGGGGAATGCATAACTCCGGGCAAATGACGGATGTTCCGGGTTCGGGATGGGCTGACTTTGGTTCCCCCTGGCACGATACCTATCGGTGCTCGGATGGCGAGTACATCACTGTGTGTGCGCTGGAACCCCAATTTTATGCATTGCTAATTGATGGTTTGAATCTCAATGATGACCCGATGTTTGCCAATCAATGGGACAAAGAGCAGTGGCAGGCTGGCAAGGAAAAGTTCCGTAGCATTTTCGCCGCTAAAACCCGTCAAGAGTGGTGTGACCAATTCGAAGGAACCGATGTTTGTTTCGCACCCGTGCTTAATTTTTCAGAAGCGCTTGAGCATCCGCACAACGTCGCGCGCGAGACCTTTTTTACTCGAGACGGGATTGCACAGCCAAGCCCCGCGCCGAGGCTCAGTGCAACGCCGGGTGCGGCCGGCATAGTACCGACACCAGGGACGCATACCGCTGAAGTGTTGGAGGCTTTAGATCTCGATTCTGAGACACTTAAGAAGTTGGTTGGTTAACAAAATAACGGCGGTATTTGCGCGCTGACGGGGGAGATTCCTTTGAAGGAACAACTATCGGATCAAGGTCTTTTAAAGACACAGGCCTTCATCAATGGTCATTGGATTGATGCCCACGATGGAGCAACTATTGATGTAACGAATCCAGCGACCGGTGAGGTCTTGGCCAGTGTCGCTAAAGTTGGAGCTGCTGAAACTGCGCAGGCTATTGAGGCTGCCGAGAAGGCAATGGAGAGCTGGCGGAATTTACCGGCCAAGGCTCGCGCAAACATTCTCCGAGACTGGTTCAATATCATCATGGCCCATCAGGAAGATCTTGCGAGGATCATGACCCTTGAACAGGGCAAGGTCATTGCTGAGAGTCGCGGTGAGGTGGCGTACGGCGCATCCTACATTGAGTGGTTTGCCGAGCAGGCGAAACGCATCGATGGTGACGTGATACCTGGCCCCAGCCCAGATAAGCGGATTGTGTGCATCAAGCAGCCCGTGGGTGTCTGTGCTGCCATCACCCCTTGGAACTTCCCCAATGCCATGATTACGCGCAAGGCAGCGCCTGCGTTGGCAGCGGGATGCTCGATTGTGATTAAGCCGGCAAGTGAAACGCCCTTATCGGCTCTAGCCTTGGCTGAGCTCGCCAAGCGAGCAGGTATTCCCGACGGTGTATTGAACGTCGTTGTAGGTAGCTCTGGCGATATCGGAAGTGAGCTGACTTCAAATCCTATCGTGCGGAAACTCTCGTTCACCGGATCAACGGAAGTCGGGAAATTACTTGAAGCTCAGTGCGTCCCGACCTTGAAGAAAACGTCGATGGAGTTGGGTGGGAACGCGCCGTTCATTGTCTTTGAGGATGCGGATCTCGACTCGGCGGTCCAGGGCGCGCTTATTTCTAAATACCGTAATAGTGGTCAGACCTGTGTTTGTTCCAATCGGATTTTGGTGCAGGCGTCTGTTGCAGACGCATTTGTTGAAAAATTGGTTTCTGCAACGTCGGCACTGAGTCTCGGTAACGGTCTTGCCGACGGTGTCGACTTGGGCCCGTTAGTCAATAATCGCGCCGTTCATGACGTCGATGCCTTAGTGAAAGCTACAGTGGAGGCAGGTGCTAAGGTCGCCCTCGGAGGCGCACCTAGTGAACTGGGTGGTAACTTCTATCAGCCGACAATTCTGACCCACGTCACTCCCGACATGGCCGTGTTCCGGAACGAGATATTTGGCCCCGTTGCGCCCGTGACTATTTTCCAGACAGAGTACGAGGCGATTGCTTTGGCTAACGACACCGAGTTCGGGTTAGCGAGTTATTTTTATACTCGTGACATTGGTCGTGTATGGCGAGTCAGCGAAGCGCTGGACTATGGCATTGTGGGCGTTAATGAGGGGATCATTTCAAACGAAATGGCACCGTTTGGCGGCGTGAAAGAATCTGGTTCCGGTCGGGAAGGTTCCAAGTACGGTATTGAGGATTATCTCGAGATCAAATATGTGCTGATGGGTGGGCTGGAGTAACATCCCACCCATCAACCGCCCTTCCTGCTGAATTACTCTGCTTAGAAGCGTACGTTATCGATTCGAAAATGCGTCCCGTTGTGGTCATGAGTGCAGATTACAATGCCCGTCTTCACGTTAGAGATTACTAGCGTCCCTCTTTGCAGAGCGCACCCGAAAGACCGTCTAGGTGTTCTCTGGGTCGCTAGACCAGACCGCGGATTTGCGGCCAAAGAATAATGGATGTACGACAACCAAGCACGCACGGTTTGAGATTACCTAGGGCGGACAGCAATAGGACATGGATCCCGGGCTTTCACCCCGGTAGCATTAGGAATTGGAGGCGGTATGATGCGTCAACAAAGGTTAGGAGCATTGCAATCGTTAGAGTTCATGTGTCAGGTCCCAGCGGGGGGCAAACCACCAATACAAGCCAACAATAAGAGGTTATTTCGATGACGGATTCAGACGCTCGCGTCGCCGCCTACTTGCAACAAGCGGCTCAGGAAGCATGGAATATTGAAGGAATAGGGGACGACCTTCCTCGTCGCAAAGTCGAGCGAATCGGCATTATCGGTGCTGGGACGATGGGCGGCGGGATTTCAATGAACTTCGCGTCCGCCGGTCTTCCAGTGACCATCGTTGAGACGAAGCAGGAGGCCCTTGACCGCGGGCTGACAACTATCCGCAAGAATTATCAGCGCAGCGCTGATCGCGGACGCTTCCCTCAGGAAGAAGTCGATATCTGCATGAACTGCTATACCCCCTCGCTGGAGCTGTCCGCTTTGGCTGACTGCGATTTGATTATTGAGGCGGTATTCGAAGATATGGACATTAAGAAGTCCGTCTTCAGTCAACTCGACAAGATCGCTAAAGTCGGAGCCATACTTGCCACCAATACGTCAGCGCTGAATATCGACGAAATCGCTTCGGTTACGACGAGACCCGAGGACGTTATTGGCCTTCACTTCTTTTCTCCGGCGAACGTGATGCGACTGCTCGAGATTGTGCGAGCCGAAAAGACTGCAGATGATGTCGTTGCGACTTCGGTCGACCTTGCCCGTCATATTGGGAAAGTAGCTACCTTGGTGGGGGTGTGCCCAGGTTTCGTGGGTAATCGAATTCTATTTGCCCGTCAGTACCAAGCAAACGCGTTGATCTACGAGGGCATAATGCCTTGGGATATCGACGCTGCGTTCAACGAGTTTGGATTCAAAATGGGACCTTTTCAAATGTCCGATCTAGCCGGTTTGGACATTGGCTGGAAGAAAGGCGCGACGACAGCTAACCCAATTCGTGATGCGCTCTGTGAACTTGATCGACGTGGCCAGAAGACCGGCGCTGGTTATTATGATTACGACGAAAATCGAAAAAATGTGCCGTCTGAGGTTACCGCAGGGATCATTCGCGAGATTACTGGCGCGGGTAATGCGACCCTGTCATCGGAGGTCATTATCGATCGCTGCGTGATACCCATGATCAATGAGGCGCTCGCCATTTTGGAAGAGAACAAAGCGCAGAGGCCCACCGACATTGATGTTGTCTGGATCAATGGATATGGCTGGCCTTTGGACAAGGGCGGGGTAATGTATTACGCCGATATGTTGGGAGCCGAGAGAGTGCACGCTGTCATGACGGATCTAGCCGCAAATGATGAGTCCATTCGGGTATCGCCGTTACTTGAAGAGCTCGTATCTACAGGTGGTCGGTTCGTCGATATCGATACGGGTGGATTAAAGGTGTAGGCGCAGCGTTCAGCTCATTAGGGTAGTCCCGTCGCGAATCAAGTGTAGACTTGAACCGGATTATGCACCCAGTTTTTTCACGGATGGTGACACGAGCGCCAATGGCAGAACAGGTGGCATGAGACAATTCGAAATATCGGTGCAGTAAATGGGAAGCTCCCAATTTGCATGCAATTTTGGAGTACAACACTGGCTCTTTTGCGCGTTAACAGTTGACATTTAGGGGCCATAAAACCAGAGCAAGTGCGATTCGATGCGGTATCCATTTGACCTTTTCTGGCGACCCTACCGTCGCAAACACCGTGCATCCAAGATGGTCTAAGCAGTATTTTCATATCGTGATTGAATCGGCTCGCGTAGCCCCTTACTTTGTGATGATTACAGGGTACTTCTTTGAAATTGACTGCAGGGTACTTTAAGTAATGTAGCGTTGCGGTTGAGGCGATATGCAGAAGAACGCGAAGAAAAAAATGCGGGGGAAAACGTGCGATCACATTACACATTAGTGAGCATACTGTTATCCATAGCTGTCTTGTCTGGATGCCAGGGCCGAAATGCGGATCATGACGTAGATCTGACCTGTGCATCCGAGGCTTCAGATCGGGCGGCGATGGTTTCCTGCGCAATATCTATCGTTGAGCAACTGTCAGTCGAGCAGAAAGTCGCGCAAATGATTCAGGGCGAGATTCGTGGCCTCTCGGCAGACGATGTAAAAAAATACGGTCTTGGGAGCGTTTTGAATGGTGGCGGAGGGTCTCCGGGAGGAGACAAGTACGCCACCCCCCAAGATTGGGTTGATCTCGCCGACGCCTACTACAGTGCTTCGATTGACGCCTCTGAAGGTAGCGCAGGCATACCAATCGTGTGGGGAACTGACGCGGTGCACGGGCACAACAATGTCATGGGTGCGACACTATTCCCACACAACATTGGTCTGGGGGCAACCCGTGATCCAGAGCTAGTGGCCAGGATCATCGGTGCGACCGCGAGGGAGGTCAAGGCAACCGGGATTGATTGGATCTTTGCGCCAACCGTGGCGGTTGCAAAAGATGCGCGGTGGGGGCGCACCTACGAGTCGTTCAGCTCTGACCCAGATATCGCAGCAAGCTTCGTAGCGCCCATCGTCGAGGCGATGCAGGATGAGGGCGTTGCCTCAACCGCGAAGCACTTTATTGGGGACGGCGGTACATTGCGCGGGGATGACCGTGGCGATACCAGTATGTCGCTCGAGGATTTGGTGGCC
>PKCZ01000045.1 GCA_002862405.1 Pseudomonadota bacterium | reverse complement strand
ATTGGCTTATCGGGAAAAATACGAATCCAGATTTTCCCGCCACGCTTGATGTGACGTGTCATGGTTCGTCGAGCCGCCTCGATCTGGCGCGCCGTAATCCGGCCACGGCCAGTCGCTTTCAAAGCGTACTCACCAAAACTTACCTTGCTGCCCCGCTCTGCCAGACCGCGGTTACGGCCCTTCTGCATTTTGCGGAACTTCATTCGCTTGGGTTGCAACATACTTCAGTCCTCGCCCAATTTAGCTCGCGGTCGCGCGACGTGGCGCTTCCTGGCTCTCATCGGTATCGCCGATGATCTCGCCTTTGAAAATCCAAACCTTCACACCGATAACGCCGTACGTGGTGTGTGCTTCGTACGTTGCGTAATCAATGTCAGCTCGCAGGGTGTGCAGTGGCACACGACCTTCGCGATACCATTCAGTACGCGCGATTTCCGCACCACCAAGACGACCGCTCACTTGCACCTTGATACCTTCCGCACCCTGACGCATCGCGTTCTGAACAACACGCTTCATGGCGCGGCGGAACATAACTCTACGCTCAAGCTGCTGAGCAACGTTCTGAGCGACAAGACGCGCATCCATGTCAGGCCTGCGAATCTCTTCAATGGTGATGTGGACAGGAACGCCCATACGACCACTCAATTCCTGACGGAGTGACTCAACATCCTCGCCCTTCTTGCCGATGACGATGCCAGGACGCGCTGTGTGAATAGTGACGCGTGCCGTTTGTGCAGGACGCTCGATAACAACGCGGCTCACCGATGCTGCATCCAGACGCTTCAAGATGTACTCACGTACCTCGAGGTCTGTTACTAGCTGCGACGCGTAGCTCTTGCTATCTGCATACCAAACCGAATTGTGGTCCTTGACCACACCTAAGCGGATACCAGTCGGATGTACCTTCTGACCCATGCGGTCTTCTCCTTAATTCTCGTTGTCAGCAACACCTACCGTGATATGGCAAGTGCGCTTAAAAATTCGATCGCCACGACCTTTTGCTCGGGCACGCATACGCTTCATCGTCATGCCCTCGTCAACGAAGATCGTTGATACACGTAACTCATCAACATCGGCGCCGTTATTGTTCTCGGCATTCGCGATAGCTGAGTTCAATACTTTGCGGACGAGGTGAGCACCTTTCTTGGTGCTGAATTCGAGCAGCGTTAAGGCGTCACCGACGGGCATGCCGCGCACCTGGTCTGCGACCAGTCGGGCTTTTTGAGCCGAGATGCGTGCGCCGCGCAATTTTGCTGAGACTTCCATCATCTTTCTCCGTAGGCCTTAGCGCTTCGCTTTCTTATCGACAATGTGGCCTCTGTAAGTTCGCGTTACCGCAAACTCACCAAGCTTGTGACCGACCATGTCTTCGTTGATTAGTACAGGTACATGCTGACGACCGTTGTGAACAGCAATTGTCAGACCGACCATATCGGGCGAGATCATCGAACGACGCGACCATGTCTTAATGGGTCGACGGTCGTTAGCCTCAAGTGCTGTCTCCACTTTCTTCATCAAGTGAAGATCGATGAAGGGGCCTTTCTTCAATGAACGTGGCATCTGTTATCTCCCCTTACTTCTTGTTACGACGACGAACAATGAGGTTATCCGTGCGCTTGTTCTTACGAGTCTTAAAACCCTTGGTTGGAACACCCCAAGGCGTGACTGGATGACGGCCACCAGACGTACGTCCTTCACCACCACCATGCGGGTGATCTACCGGGTTCATAGCCACACCACGCACCGTTGGACGAATACCGCGCCATCGTGATGCACCGGCCTTACCCAGCTTGCGCAGGCTGTGCTCGTTATTCGAGACCTCGCCAAGCGTCGCACGGCAGTCCACCGGCACCTTGCGCATTTCACCGGAACGCAGGCGAATCGTTGCGTACTGACCTTCACGAGCCACCAGCTGAACGGCTGCGCCTGCAGAACGCGCCAACTGAGCACCCTTACCAGGCTTGAGCTCGATGGCGTGAATCACAGCACCGACAGGAATGTTACGAATGGGCAGGCAGTTGCCTGCCTTAATGGGCGCAGCCGCACCCGAGACGAGTACGTCACCTGCTGAAACACCTTTAGGAGCGATGATGTAGCAACGCTCACCGTCGGCGAACAGCAACAGCGCGATGTGCGCTGTTCGGTTAGGATCGTATTCGATGCGCTCAACCTTGGCGGGAATGCCATCCTTGGTGCGCTTGAAATCGATGACACGGTAGTGGTGCTTGTGACCACCGCCAATGTGACGAGTTGTAATGCGACCGAGGTTATTACGTCCACCTGTCTTCGAGTTCTTCTCGACGAGAGGCGCGTGAGGCCGGCCCTTGTGCAGTTCCTTGTTCACCACGCGAACGTGATGACGGCGGCCTGCTGATGTCGGTTTACTTTTTACGACTGCCATGACCTATACCCCTTAACCGATCGTCGCAAAGTCAATCTCTTGACCCTGCGCCAAACGCACGTAAGCCTTCTTCCAAGTCGGCTTCGTGGTCCAACCAAAACGGTTGCGCTTCGTTTTACCTTTAACGCGCAGAGTTTTGACGTCGTCCACAGTCACTTTGAACAGCTGCTCTACCGAGTGCTTGATCTCGTCCTTAGTCGCATCAATCGCCACCTTGAACACGTACTGGTTGTTCGCGTCGGCAACAATGGCTGCCTTCTCTGACACGTGAGGCCCCATCAAGATCTGGAATACTCGCTCCTGATTCATGCCAACGCCTCCTCAAACTTTTTCACTGCATCGACAGTGATAACCACCTTCTCGTGGGCGATCAGGCTAACCGGGTCAACACCCTCAACATCCCGAACGTCGACTTTGTGCAAGTTGCGCGATGCGAGGTACAGGTTCTGATCTACCTCAGATGCCACAATCAACACGTTTTCGAGTCCGTAGCCCTTCAGCTCCTCAACCAACAGCTTTGTCTTGGGCTGCTCGAGGCTCATGTTCTCCACCACGACCAGTCGCTCGCTTCGCGCCAACTCCGACAGAATTGACCGCATCGCTGAGCGATACATTTTCTTATTCACCTTCTGGCTGTGATCCTGCGGTGTTGCCGCAAACGTCACACCACCACTGCGCCAGATTGGTGAGCGGATGGTTCCCGCACGCGCACGACCTGTGCCCTTCTGACGCCATGGCTTCTTACCACCACCAGCAACCGCTGAACGGTTCTTCTGCGCCCGCGTACCTTGGCGCGCACCCGCGAGGTAGGCAGTAACAACTTGGTGAATCAACGCCTCGTTGTAGTCCCGAGCGAACGTCGCTTCTGAAACTTCAACCTTGCCTGGCTTCTTCTTACCGGGCTTAACTACACTTAATTCCACAGTAAGCCTCCTTAACTTCGCGACTTGGTTGTCGGTCGAACAATCACGTCGCCACCGGGAGCACCGGGGACCGCACCTTTAATAAGCAGCAAGTTGCGATCAACGTCGACACGGACCACTTCGAGGCCCTGCGTAGTGACACGCTCAGCGCCCATATGACCGGCCATCTTTTTACCTTTAAAGACGCGCCCGGGTGTCTGGCACTGACCCAACGAACCAGGTGCTCGGTGTGACAGCGAGTTACCGTGCGTGGCGTCTTGAGTACGGAAATTCCAGCGCTTAACAGCACCCTGAAAACCCTTACCTTTCGACTGACCCGCGACATCGACCTTTTGGCCTTGCTCAAATCGTGCAACAGTCAGCTCCGCGCCCACTTCGAACGCTTCATCAGAGCCGTCCAGACGGAACTCCCAGAGTCCTGATCCGGCTTCGACACCTGCGGCGGCAAAATGGCCCGCTTCTGGTTTGCTAACTTTAGAGGCCTTACGGTTTCCCGTTGTGACCTGAATTGCGCGATACCCATCGGTATCTTGCTCTTTGATTTGAGTGACGCGGTTTGGAACTACTTCCACTACGGTCACTGGTACTGATACGCCGTCCTCGGTAAACACTCGTGTCATACCTGATTTACGGCCGACTATTCCCACAGTCATGGTACTAACCTCTCCGTGTACGGGGCTTAACCCTCTATGGCCAAGTAAATTTTTTACTTGTTACACACCCAGCGACCTGGGCAGGCTTACTTCTAAATTGTATCTATCCCAAGCTGATCTGGACTTCTACGCCCGCAGCAAGGTCTAGCTTCATCAACGCGTCAACGGTCTTTTCCGTTGGCTCGATAATGTCCATGAGTCGCTTGTGTGTGCGAATCTCGTACTGGTCCCGCGCATCCTTGTTCACGTGAGGTGAAATAAGGATGGTGAACTTTTCCTTCTTCGTTGGAAGTGGGATGGGTCCACGGACCTGCGCGCCGGTGCGGCGTGCGGTCTGGACGATCTCCTGAGTAGAAGCATCGATGAGTTTGTGATCGAACGCCTTGAGGCGGATTCGAATACGTTGATTCTGCACAAGCAATCTCCTAAATAGCCGGAACCCGCTTAGGGATCCCGAAAAAAAGAGAGCGAATTCTAAGGACGGGGTTAACTAGTGTCAACTGCAATTTCTTGTCAGTTATTACCGTTTCGTGACCTTTTCTGAACGCAAAAAAAACGGGCCTAATGGCCCGTTAACCATCGGATGGCGTTTATACGAGCTTTATCGGCAACTCTCTCACTCGCTGACCTGTCGCCGCAAAGATCGCGTTACCAATGGCAGGGGCAACCGGTATTAACGGCGGCTCACCCAAACCGCTCGGGAACTCATCGCTATCAACAAAAGCGATGTCGAGCTCGGGCACATCGCTCATACGCAAAGGCGTATAGCGATCGAGGTTTTGCTCCAGCACTTCGCCGTTAGCAAACTGAGCTCCCTCATGCAGTGCCAAGCTGACTCCCCATAAAGCTGCACCTTCCGCCTGCGCCATGGCACCATCGGGGTTCACCACCGTGCCCACGTCTATGGTTTGCCACAGCTTCTTCAACGTCACATCGCCCGATGAAGGATCGACCGCCACATGCGCCACGCAGGCAATCCACGTAGGCATGCCCCGCTCCTGGCCATGACCCACGGCGACGCCCAAGCCTTCATTGGCCGGCATCTCGCGACCCCAACCCGCGCGCTCCGAGACGTCCTTGAGTACAGCCGCCAAGCGCTTCGCCCCGCCCACTGTACTGCCTTCGCCACCCGCGTTCTTACCGGTGCCGTCAAGCAGGCCCATTCGCATAGCGACAGGGTCCTGACCCATTTGGTCGGCAATCTCATCGAGGAAACTCTCGACACCCCAGCTAATCCAGCCCGGACCAACGGCTCGCAACCAACCAGGCAAAAACGTCGATTGCGCAAGCTCGTTATTCATCGCCCGTACGCGATGCGATGGCAGGCTGTACCAATGGTCAGCACCGCTGATGGAGAAGCCATCGAACTTGCCTTTACCGTCAATACCCGTCCCCAAGAAGCCGGGTGCCATACCTTTCGTTGGCCAGCCCGCAGCAACCCCATGGTCAACACCGGTCAAGGCACCATCCGCATCGAAGGTAGCTTCAAAGGCACAAACTGACGGCGAGCGAACACAGTCAAACCGACTGTCTGTTGCTCGATCGAACATGAGCTTCACGGGGCGACCAAGCTCACGCGCTGCCAGTGCCGCTGGAATCATCTGATCGCCAAACAAACGGCGCCCAAAACCACCCCCCAGGTAATACTGGTGAATGATGATGTCGTTCTCGGGCATCTCCAGCGCCTGTACTAGATAAGGAAGAATCAACGATTGCCATTGGTTACCTGCGTGGATATGGCAACGACCCTCGGCATCGAATTCGACTAGGGCGTTTTGAGGCTCCATCGTGAAGTGAAGCGCCGTCGCCGTCGTGTAGGTAGCAGCCATCGACGAGGCAGCACCTGACTTCGCAGCCGCAATGTCCCCTTCGTTGACATAGAGCGTCCCACCCTCGGGATCTGACGCGATTCGCATGCCTTCGGCAATAATTGCGGCTTCGTCCACATTCGCTGTTGGACCCGCCGACCAATCGACCTTGACCGCCTTCGCAGCTTTCATGGCAGCCGGCAGGGTTTCAGCCGTAACTACCACGCAACCTTGAACGATTTGGCTTGGATCGTTAATTGGAATAGCACCGATGTAACCCGGGATCGTTTTTGCCGCCGACTCGTCAATAGCTTTAACCGTGCTGCCATACCGAGTGGGTGGGAGCAACGGCATGGCGTAAGCCATATCAGGCAACTCGGCATCGAGACCATAGACCGCAGAGCCTTCGGATTTTGGCGCGACATCGAGGTTGCGGACATCGCGTCCAATCACCTTGCGCTCACCCGCCGACTTCACAGGCATCGCCACCAACTCTTCCTCTGAGATGCTGCGCGAGAAATCACCGTTACTTACGATTTCAGCAAAGGTCAGCGACTTATCGCCAGCCGAGACCACACCATTCTCTGCGCTACACTCCTCTGCAGGAACACCCATCAGCTTCGATGCCGTATCGATGATCACCGTGCGCCCTGCAGCTCCGGCCTGCGATAGCTGCGTAAAAGAGGTGTGAACCGACCATGACCCGCCGGTCACCATGACGCCCCATTTCGGATCGGTATCCACATGCTTGAAAGAGACCTTTGACCAGTCAGCACCCAACTCATCGGCCACAATCTGCGCTAATGAGGTACCCACGTGCTGCCCCATCTCGGCCCGGATGATATTGATGAGCACCTCGCCGGCACCGTTAATCTCAAACCAGATATTAGGAGCGAACACCTTCGACAGATCACCACTGGTTAACGCTTCTGAGGCCTGCTCGGAGCTACACCCCGAGACAAGTGAGCCCATACTCATCATGAGCGACGAGCCGGCAACACCGGCAATAAATGATCGTCTGGAAAGACCCTGTTGTTGGTGCTTCATGACATTGCCCCCCCATTCGCTGCAGTCTTGATGGCTTTCTTGATGCGGGGGTAAGCCATACAACGGCACAAGTTGCCGTTCATCGCATTCACGATCTCATCGTCACTGGGATTGGGATTGCTCTCCAGCAAGCCTGCGGCCTGCATAATTTGACCAGATTGGCAGTAACCGCATTGCGGCACCTGCGCTTCGGTCCATGCAGTTTTCAATGCCTCACCTACCGGTGTAGCAAGGCCTTCAATGGTGGTTACAGATCGCCCTTCAACCGCACTCACTGGCGTGACGCAAGAGCGCATGGGACTACCGTCGATATGAACCGTACAGGCACCGCACTGCGCGATACCACAACCAAACTTTGTGCCGCGCAACTTCAACTCCTCGCGCAACACCCAAAGCAAAGGCGTGTCAGCGTCGCTCTCAGCACCGACTACTTCGCCATTCAACATGAAATTAACCATGGTACATCCTCGATTATCTGTCTTATTTGAATACCGCCGTCTGCACTTTTGTACCAAACAACCGAAGTTTTGCCAAAAAAAAACCCGCTTATTGCGGGCTCTTTTCACGACTAGACTGTGACGAGGCTGGAACAGTGGATGCTGGTCAGAAGCTATTCTTCCCAATAATTCCGTCAGCAACATTGCTGGGCGCCTCGGAGTAACGAGCAAACTCCATGGTGTAAGTGGCACGACCTTGCGTTGCGGAACGAAGGTCCGTTGCATAGCCGAACATCTCTGCGAGCGGGACATCGGCATCTACGATTTTACCGGCCGAGCTGTCGTTCATGCCCAGTATCAGACCACGCCGGCGATTTAAGTCTCCGACGACGTCGCCCATATTTTCCTCGGGTGTCACAACCTCGACTTTCATAATTGGCTCGAGCAAGACAGCACCACCCTCATCAGCGAGCTTCTTGGTCGCCATACTGGCGGCGATCTTAAAGGCCATTTCATTTGAATCTACGTCGTGAAATGAACCGTCATACAGCGTCGCTTTCAGACCGAGCAACGGGTACCCGGCGAGCACGCCGTTCTGAATCTGCTCTTTGATTCCTTTATTGACCGCCGGGATATACTCGCGCGGCACGACGCCGCCAACAATCTCGTTAACGAACTCCAGGCCTTCGGCACCTTCGTCCTCAGCTGGCTCAAACCGAATCCAGACGTGCCCGTACTGACCTCGGCCACCCGATTGCCGAACGAACTTACCTTCGATCTCCGCGGTATTCCGGATGCGCTCGCGATATGCCACCTGTGGTTTACCAATGTTGGCCTCAACGCTGAACTCGCGGCGCATACGATCAACAATGATGTCGAGGTGAAGTTCACCCATTCCCGAGATAATAGTCTGCCCGGTTTCTTCATCGGTCTTAACGCGGAACGACGGATCTTCCTGTGCAAGCTTTGACAGGGCCAACCCCATCTTTTCTTGATCAGCCTGAGATCGAGGCTCTACCGCAACTGAAATAACGGGCTCTGGAAACTCCATTCGCTCGAGAACAACGGCATTGTTCGCATCGCACAGCGTATCGCCCGTGGTCACATCTTTGAGGCCAATCGCGGCCGCAATATCGCCCGCCAGCACTTCTTTAATTTCCTCGCGACTGTTGGCGTGCATCTGAACCATACGGCCGACGCGCTCTTTCTTACCCTTCACGGAGTTGAAGATGGCATTACCTGACTCCAACTGACCCGAGTAGACACGGAAGAACGTCAGCGTCCCGACATAAGGATCGGTCGCAATCTTAAATGCCAGGGCAGAGAAGGGCTCGCCATCATCAGACTCGCGCGTGATGACGGTCTCACCATCGAGCTCGGTACCTTCAATCGCCTTCACTTCGGTAGGTGATGGCAAATACTCAACAACCGCATCGAGTACCGCTTGCACACCTTTGTTCTTGAAGGCACTGCCGCCAAGAACAGGGACAATCTCATTGGCAAGCGTCCGGGCTCTGATACCCGCTTTGATCTGCTCCTCAGACAGCTCACCTGTTTCGAGATAGGCATCCATCAGCTCGTCATTGGCTTCGGCCGCCGCCTCGACAAGGTACTCACGCATCTCATCGCACTGATCAACCAGATCATCGGGCAAAGGTCCGTATTCGAAAGTTGTGCCGCGGTCCTCTTCGTTCCAGATAATGGCCTTGCTTTTGATCAGATCGATCACGCCGACGAACTCTTCCTCTGCACCGATCGTCATCTGAATAGGCACAGCGTTGCAATCAAGTCGTTCTCGGAGTTGCGCGACAACATTCATGTAGTCCGCACCCGCACGATCCATCTTGTTCACGAAGACCATACGAGGAACGACGTACTTGTTTGCCTGCCGCCAGACTGTCTCTGTCTGTGGCTGAACACCTGAAGAACCGCAGAGCACAACGACGGCACCATCCAGTACTCTGAGCGAGCGCTCAACCTCAATGGTGAAATCTACGTGTCCGGGCGTATCGATGATGTTGATTCGGTATTCATCGAACTGACTGTCCATACCGCGCCAAAAACAAGTGGTCGCAGCGGACGTAATGGTGATACCGCGCTCCTGCTCCTGCTCCATCCAATCCATGGTGGCAGCACCGTCGTGAACCTCACCCATCTTGTGAGAAACCCCGGTGTAAAAAAGAACGCGTTCAGTAGTAGTGGTTTTACCGGCATCAACGTGGGCACAAATTCCGATATTGCGATAGCGGTTAATCGGGGTTTTGCGAGCCACGTTAATACCTCGTCGCTGTGGATAGCGAGATTAGAATCGGAAGTGCGAGAACGCCTTGTTGGCTTCAGCCATGCGGTGCACGTCTTCACGCTTCTTAACTGCATTTCCTTTGCCTTGCGATGCGTCCATGATCTCGCCGGCAAGTCGCATCCGCATAGACTTCTCTCCGCGGTTACGTGCGTAATCCACTAGCCAGCGCATTGATAGGGCAACGCGGCGGGCAGGTCGCACTTCAACAGGCACCTGGTAAGTAGCACCACCAACGCGGCGAGATTTCACTTCCACCATAGGTGCTATGTTCTCAAGTGCTTCGTCAAATACTTCGATGGGATCCCGATTGCTACGCTCGTGAACTAGATCAAGCGCACCATAGACGATCGATTCAGCGACAGATTTCTTTCCGCTGATCATTACGTGGTTCATGAATTTGGCTAGGGTTGTGTTGCCGTACTTGGGATCGGGTAACACTTCACGTTTTGCAACAACGCGTCTTCTTGGCATGTCTTTCTCTCTTCTTCAGGTTGCGCAACCACACTCGGGCTGCCCTTACTGTCACGCTCGGTGACCGGTTGGCTGAAAATCAGCCGGTATTAACTTTCGATAAGTCTCTTACTTTGGTCGCTTGGCGCCGTACTTAGAGCGGCCCTGGCGACGATTTGCAACGCCCGACGTATCGAGGCTTCCGCGAACTGTGTGATAGCGCACACCGGGCAGGTCCTTTACACGACCGCCACGGATCAACACAACACTGTGCTCCTGGAGGTTGTGGCCTTCACCGCCAATGTATGAAGACACTTCAAATCCGCTCGTCAGACGAACACGGCAGACCTTACGAAGCGCTGAATTTGGCTTCTTTGGTGTCGTTGTGTAAACGCGAGTACAAACGCCTCGACGCTGTGGGCATGCCTGCAATGCAGGTACGCCACTTTTCATTACTTTACGCTTGCGCGGCTTACGCACTAGCTGGTTGATTGTTGCCATTCGGCCTTAACTCCAAGTCGTTACGGGCGTCCCAAGCGGGGCGCCGTAAAAAAAGCGCGAAGTCTAATGACGGGGCGGTGCCCCGTCAAGTTCGCGCGGTTTAATTACTCTGCATCACCTTCAGCGGCAGCGGCATTCTCAAGTTCTGCCGCGAGTGCATCTGCCAAGTCGTCAGCTGCCTCCGCTTTTTCGAGTTCTTCAGCAAAACTCTCTGAGAACTCCTCAGCAGACATTTGAACACCCATTTCACTGTCCATCGCGCGGTGACGACGTCGCTCCTCGTGGTGTGCAAGGCCCGTACCTGCTGGAATGAGACGACCCACAATCACGTTCTCTTTGAGTCCGCGCAGATAGTCACGCTTTCCAGTTACCGCAGCTTCGGTCAGTACGCGCGTTGTTTCCTGGAAAGAAGCCGCGGAGATGAAGCTCTCCGTCGCCAGCGACGCTTTGGTAATTCCCAGAAGTTCACGCTCAACCGTTGGTCGAACCAGTCCTTCTGCGTCCATGCGATCACATTCCTCCAGGTAGGCGTTCCACTCGATTTGCTCACCTTTGATGAAGCTCGACTCACCGGCAGAGACCACGTTGGCCTTGCGCAGCATCTGACGAACAATCACCTCAATGTGCTTATCGTTAATCTTCACACCCTGGAGTCGGTAGACTTCCTGGATCTCATTAACGATGTACTTCGCGAGTTCTGGAATGCCCTTCAAACGCAAGATGTCGTGTGGGCTCAGCGGTCCCTCAGAGACAACTTCACCTTTCTCGACTTGCTCCCCCTCGAAGACAGACAGCTGACGCCATTTCGGAATCAACTCTTCGTAGTGATCAGAACCATCTGGCAGTGTTTTGCCATCGGTTGGTGTAATCACCAAGCGGCGCTTGCCCTTTGTTTCCTTACCGAAGCTAACCGTGCCTGAGATCTCAGCCAGGATGGCAGGCTCTTTAGGCTTACGTGCTTCGAACAGGTCGGCAACGCGAGGCAGACCACCGGTAATGTCACGCGTCTTCGACCCCTCTTGTGGGATTCGCGCAATGACATCGCCGACTTCAACCTTGACGCCGTCCTCTAGGTTAACCATCGCAGACGCCGGTAAGAAGTAGTGTGCCGGTACGTTTGTGCCAGCCAAAGACAGCTCGTTGCCATCCTTGTCTACCAGTGTCACTGCAGGTCTTACATCCTTGCCCGCGCTTGGACGCTCTGACGGATCCATGACGGAGATGCTTGAGAGGCCTGTGAATTCGTCAGTCTGACGCTTGATGGTCACACCTTCTTCCATACCGCTCAGCTTCACGATACCGGCCACTTCAGTCACGATTGGGTGCGTGTGCGGATCCCATGTCGCGACGACATCGCCGGCCGCAACAGGAGACTCATCTCCGACCTTGATCACAGCACCGTAAGGCACTTTATACCGCTCGCGCTCACGACCAACGCTATCCAAGACAGATAGCTCACCTGACCGCGATACCGCGACCAGAGAACCATCAGCGCGATCGACAACTTTCATGTTGTGCAAACGAACGGTACCGTCCGAATTAACCTGAATGTTGTCCTGAGCCGCTTGGCCTGATGCCGCACCACCAATGTGGAAAGTACGCATGGTTAGCTGTGTGCCTGGCTCACCAATTGACTGAGCCGCAACCACACCAATGGCTTCACCCATATTCACCTGGTGACCGCGACCGAGGTCACGTCCATAACAGGTTGAGCAGATACCGTAGCGTGTCTCACAGGTGATCGGTGAACGAACGAGGATTTCGTCGATACCCATCTCCTCGATCTTCTGAGTCCACAGCTCATCAACCAGCGTTCCAGTGGGAATCAGGACTTCATCGGAACCGGGCTTCACAACATCAGCTGCGACAATACGACCCAAAACACGATCAGCCAGCGATTCAATGATGTCACCACCATCGATAACAGGTGTCATCAACAAGCCACGTTCAGTGCCACAGTCCTGCTCGACAACAACCACGTCCTGAGCCACGTCCACCAGACGTCGTGTCAAGTAGCCGGAGTTCGCTGTCTTAAGTGCTGTATCCGCCAGACCCTTTCGAGCGCCGTGCGTCGAAATAAAGTACTGGAGCACGTTCAGGCCTTCGCGGAAGTTCGCCGTAATCGGTGTCTCGATAATCGAGCCATCGGGCTTAGCCATCAGGCCTCGCATACCGGCCAACTGACGAATCTGTGCGGGAGAACCTCGCGCACCTGAATCGGCATACATGTAGACCGAGTTGAACGAATCCTGCTGCTCTTCTTCGCCATCTCTATTGATCACAGTCTCAAACGAAAGATTAGCCATCATCGCCTTGGCAACCTGCTCGTTCGTCCGCGACCAGATATCAATGACCTTGTTGTACTTCTCACCCTGAGTTACCAGGCCCGCTGAGTACTGTCGTTCAATTTCAACAACTTCAGCGTCTGCTTTCTCGATAAGTTCGTTCTTAGCATCTGGAATCTCAAAGTCATTAACACCAATCGACGATCCCGACTTTGTCGAGTACTCGTAGCCGGTGTACATCAGCTGGTCAGCAAAAATACAGGTTTGCTTCAAACCAACCGCTCGGTAGCACTGGTTAATGACCTTCGAAATTGCCTTTTTAACCATTGCGCGGTTGATCAGATCGTAAGACAGACCCTCAGGCACAATGTTCCACAAAAGAGCACGTCCAACAGTTGTCTCAACAACACGCGTTCTGGCCTGCGCGGCTTCGCCGTACTCGATAACCTCTTCGTAGATACGCACCTTTACGCGCGCCTGAAGGTGAACGGCACCGCTGGCATAGGCACGTGACACTTCTTTCGTGTCAGCAAAGACCATACCTTCACCTTTCGCATTAATGCGCTCACGGGTCATGTAATACAAGCCCAATACGACATCCTGCGAAGGAACGATGATGGGGTCACCCGATGCTGGCGACAAAATGTTGTTTGTCGACATCATCAGGGCACGCGCTTCTAGCTGCGCTTCCAGCGTTAGCGGTACGTGGACCGCCATCTGGTCTCCGTCAAAGTCAGCGTTGTACGCCGCGCACACGAGCGGGTGAAGCTGAATTGCCTTACCTTCAATGAGCACAGGTTCGAACGCCTGAATACCCAGACGGTGGAGCGTTGGTGCTCGGTTAAGAAGAACAGGATGCTCGCGAATCACTTCGGCAAGGATATCCCAGACCTCGGGTGGCTCACGCTCAACCATCTTCTTAGCGGCTTTGATGGTGCTAGCCAAACCGCGATGTTCGAGTTTGCCAAAGATAAATGGCTTGAATAACTCGAGCGCCATCTTCTTGGGAAGACCACACTGATGAAGCTTCAGCGTTGGTCCTGTCACGATCACCGAACGACCCGAGTAATCTACACGCTTACCGAGCAGATTCTGACGGAAACGACCCTGCTTACCTTTGATCATGTCAGCAAGCGACTTCAGTGGGCGCTTGTTCGATCCGGTAATAGCTCGTCCGCGTCGACCGTTGTCGAGCAGCGCATCGACCGACTCTTGGAGCATACGCTTCTCGTTTCGCACGATAATGTCGGGCGCGTTCAAGTCGAGCAGACGCTTGAGTCGGTTGTTTCGGTTGATCACCCGGCGATACAGATCGTTGAGATCTGATGTCGCAAATCGACCGCCGTCTAGGGGAACCAAGGGACGAAGATCAGGTGGAAGCACGGGCAGTGCATTCAACACCATCCACTCGGGACGGTTACCTGACTTGTCAAAGGCTTCCATCAACTTGAGTCGCTTGGACAGCTTTTTGATCTTGGTCTCTGAGTTGGTCTGCGGAATTTCCTCACGCAAGCGCTCAATTTCACCTTTCAGATCCAACTGAATCATGAGATGCTGAATCGCTTCGGCACCCATTTTGGCAGTGAATTCGTCGCCGAACTCTTCCATTGCCTCAAAGTACTGCTCGTCATTCAGCAACTGGCCGTGATCCAAGCTCGAAAGACCGGGATCGGTAACCACATATGATTCGAAGTAGAGAATCCGCTCAATATCACGGAGCGTCATATCAAGCAGCAGGCCAATACGCGAGGGTAATGACTTTAGGAACCAGATATGTGCAACAGGGCTCGCAAGTTCAATGTGGCCCATTCGCTCGCGACGCACCTTGGCAAGTGCAACTTCAACACCACACTTTTCACAGATCACACCGCGGTGCTTCAGGCGCTTGTACTTACCACAAAGACATTCGTAGTCCTTCACTGGACCAAAAATCTTGGCGCAAAACAGACCATCGCGCTCAGGCTTGAACGTACGGTAGTTGATGGTCTCAGGCTTCTTAACTTCGCCGTATGACCAAGAGCGAATCATCTCTGGTGAGGCGAGGCCAATACGGATCGCATCGAAATCCTCAGACTTCTCGCGGCTCAATAGGTTTAGTAAATCTTTCACGTAGTCTCTCCCCTCAGAAGCCTGATGACTCGGACTCGAGATCGATATCGATACCGAGCGAGCGGATTTCTTTGATCAATACATTGAAGGATTCGGGCATACCCGGATCCATGCTGTGATCACCATCGACAATGTTCTTGTACATCTTCGTTCGACCTGCAACGTCATCCGACTTCACAGTCAACATCTCCTGCAACGTGTGCGCGGCACCGTAAGCTTCCAGGGCCCACACTTCCATCTCACCGAAGCGCTGACCACCGAACTGCGCCTTACCACCCAGCGGCTGCTGAGTAACCAGACTGTACGAGCCCGTTGATCGTGCGTGCATCTTGTCATCAACCAAGTGGTTGAGTTTCAACATATACATGTAGCCAACGGTCACAGGGCGATCAAACGCATCTCCTGTTCGACCGTCGTGAAGCACCAACTGGCCGCTGTCTGGCAAGTCAGCCATACGCAACAGCGCCTTGATGCTCTCCTCGCTCGCACCATCGAATACAGGCGTCGCCATTGGCACGCCAGCACGGAGGTTTTGAGCCATCGCCAGCAATTCGTCATCCGACAGGCTATCAATGTCAGCATCTCGACGGCTATCACTGGTGTGGGCGTAGATCTTTTTGAGGAACTCACGCAGCTTGGCCACTTTGACCTGCTGATCGAGCATCTCGTTGATCTTCACACCGAGACCACGTGCTGCCATGCCGAGGTGGGTTTCGAGAATCTGCCCCACGTTCATTCGCGACGGCACACCCAATGGGTTGAGGACGATATCGATTGGCTCACCGTTCTCGTCGTAGGGCATGTCTTCGACAGGCATGATGACCGAGATCACACCTTTGTTACCGTGACGTCCCGCCATTTTGTCACCCGGCTGGATACGTCGCTTAACGGCGAGGTAGACCTTGACGATCTTGAGCACGCCAGGTGCTAGGTCATCACCGCTTTGCAGCTTCTCTTTCTTCGCCTCGAAGCGCTCTTCTAGCAATTGATTCTGCTCTTCAAGCAAACGCTGCGCAGATGCCAACTGACTGTTGAGCTCTGAATCAGAGAACTTGAGCTTGAACCACTGCTCACGCTCAAGGCCTG
This sequence comes from Pseudomonadota bacterium, assembly GCA_002862405.1. Lineage (GTDB taxonomy): Bacteria > Pseudomonadota > Gammaproteobacteria > Pseudomonadales > Halieaceae > Luminiphilus. The sequence continues at coordinate 4,998 of PKCZ01000045.1, read as the reverse complement.
CCAGTACATCCGCATCGATCTTAGTACCCTTTGAGAGACCACCACCAGAGACGGTTGTCTGACCAGTCAGCAAGCCCGCGAGGCGCGCAAAGGTTGCTTCCTCATAAATGCGAAGCTCTTCTTTGAGATCCTTGCGGTAGTCAGCGAGCTGAGACGCTTCTATCTGCTTCGCTCGTGCGTCTTTCTCAAGACCATCACGGGTAAAGACCTGAACGTCGATAACGGTGCCTTTGTAGCTCGAAGGCACACGCAATGAAGTATCTTTCACGTCAGAGGCCTTCTCGCCGAAGATGGCACGCAACAGCTTCTCTTCTGGTGTCAGCTGAGTCTCACCCTTTGGTGTCACCTTTCCAACCAGAATGTCGCCAGCATCTACCTCAGCACCGATGTAGACGATGCCAGACTCATCGAGTTTGCTCAGTGCGCCTTCCCCCACATTCGGGATATCGGCTGAAATTTCTTCGGCACCCAACTTGGTATCGCGAGCAATACAGGTCAATTCCTGAATGTGGATAGTCGTCAGCCGATCCTCTTCAACAACGCGCTCGGAAACGAGAATTGAGTCCTCGAAGTTGTAGCCATTCCATGGCATGAATGCAATACGCATGTTCTGTCCAAGCGCCAGCTCGCCGAGATCAACCGACGGTCCGTCAGCAAGGATGTCGCCGCGAGCAACCGTGTCGCCAGGGCTCACGATCGGACGCTGATTCACGCACGTGTTCTGGTTGGAGCGCTTGTACTTCGTCAGGTTGTAAATATCGACCGGTGACTCGTCCTGGCCCACTTCTGCCGGATTCACGCGAACAACGATGCGCGACGCATCTACCGAGTCGACCACACCACCGCGCGATGCGACCTCACAGACACCAGAGTCACGCGCTACGTAGCGCTCCATACCGGTACCAACAATTGGCGCCTGCGTCTTGAGCGTTGGCACTGCCTGGCGTTGCATGTTTGAACCCATTAGGGCGCGGTTCGCATCGTCGTGCTCTAGGAACGGAATCAGTGCCGCCGCAATCGATACAACCTGCTTTGGCGATACATCCATGAAGTCCACTTCGGAAGCAGGTTTCACAGTGAATTCGTTCATGTGACGAACGTTAATCAACTCATCCACAAAGCGGTTACCGTCATCCAGCGTGGCTGATGCCTGTGCAATGACATGGTTCGCTTCGTTGATCGCTGACAGATACTCAATCTCATCCGATACGACGCCATCAATCACCTTCCGATAAGGAGACTCGAGGAAGCCGTACTCGTTGGTTCGCGCATACGCCGCCAATGAGTTGATCAAACCAATATTTGGACCTTCGGGCGTTTCAATTGGACAAACACGACCATAGTGAGTCGGGTGTACGTCTCGCACCTCAAAGCCCGCCCGCTCGCGTGTCAGACCACCTGGGCCCAACGCTGACACGCGACGCTTGTGCGTCACCTCAGATAGCGGGTTGTTTTGGTCCATGAACTGAGACAGCTGGCTGGATCCGAAGAACTCTTTTACCGCGGCCGATACAGGCTTGGCATTAATGAGATCTTGCGGCATCAAGCCCTCGCTCTCTGCCATCGACAGGCGCTCTTTCACAGCGCGCTCAACACGGACAAGACCGACGCGGAACTGGTTTTCCGCCATCTCACCCACTGAGCGAATGCGTCGATTACCCAAGTGGTCGATGTCATCAACGACACCCTTACCATTTCGGATATCCACCAGCGCGGTCAGAACCGCCACGATGTCTTCTTTATCGAGAGTGCCACTACCAGTGACCTCATCACGACCCAGTCGACGGTTGAACTTCATTCGTCCAACGCCAGACAAGTCGTAACGATCTGCGGAGAAGAAAAGGTTCTGGAAAAGGTTTTCAGCAGACTCCTTGGTGGGCGGCTCGCCAGGGCGCATCATGCGGTAGATTTCAACCAGCGCCTCGAGCTCAGTCCGCGTGCTGTCACCAGCTAGCGTATCGGAGATGAACGGACCGCAATCGATCTCATTGGTGTAAATCGTTTCGATAGTCTCTATGCCTTTCTCACGCAGGCCGTTCAGTACTTCTTCGGTCAGCTCGCCATTGCACTCGAGCAGGACTTCAGCACTGGCAGTATCAACAACCGCCTTCGCAACGCGACGACCAACCAGGTACTCATCGGGTACCGCTAGGAATTCAACGCCTGCATCCTCTAATTGACGGATATGGCGCGCCGTAATACGACGACCGCGCTCTACAAGCACCGTGTCACCCGCCATAATGTCAAACGCAGCCATATCACCCTGAAGGCGCTTAGGCACCAGTGTCATAGTGGCTAAGTGCTCGTCGTTAAGCTGGAAGGTAGTGGTCTCATAGAACATCTCGAGGATGCCCTCTGACTCGTAACCGAGAGCGCGCAGCAAGACGGTCGCAGGCAACTTACGACGACGGTCAATTCGTGCAAATACCTGGTCCTTGGGATCAAACTCGAAGTCCAGCCATGAGCCACGGTAAGGAATGATACGTGCGCTGTAAAGTAACTTACCGCTCGAGTGCGTTTTACCTCGATCGTGATCGAAGAACACACCGGGGGAGCGGTGAAGCTGTGAAACGATGACGCGCTCGGTACCATTAATGACGAAGGTACCGTTGTCGGTCATGAGCGGAATCTCGCCCATGTAAACGTCCTGCTCTTTAATGTCCTTGATGGACTTCGAGCTCGCCTCTTTGTCGTAAATTATGAGACGGACCTTGACGCGAAGTGCGCAGGCATAAGTTGTGCCACGCAACACACACTCGTCAACGTCAAATACGGGGGTGCCCAGAGAGTAATCCACGTACTCCAAAGCCGCGCTTCCACTGTAACTGACAATGGGAAAAACGGACCGGAACGCTGCGTGCAGACCGTAGTCGCCGCGCTCATCTACCGGGGTGTCAGACTGAGTGAACTTCCGGTAGGAATCTAGCTGGATGGCCAGCAGATAGGGGATATCCATCACCTTCGGCATGGAGCCAAAATCTTTGCGAAGGCGCTTCTTCTCTGTAAACGAGTAAGTCATTGATACTCCTCAACGAATCTGATCGGCCGAGGCCGACACTAATGGCTTAATGCCATAAACAACCGGCTACTAGAACCGGGGAGAGGCCGGTGCGCAATGCGCACCAGCCCGGACCTGCAAATCTGCAACCCTAGACGGATCACTTAAGCTCGACTGAACCGCCAGCTTCTTCTATTTGCGACTTGATGCCCTCAGCGTCTTCTTTGCTAACGCCTTCTTTTATTGGTGATGGCGCACCATCAACCAGGCCTTTCGCCTCTTTGAGGCCCAGACCAGTGATCGCGCGAACCGCCTTGATCACATTAACCTTCTTATCACCTGCTGAAGCGAGGATGACGTCGAATTCAGTCTGCTCAGCTGCTGCTGCGCCACCTGCATCACCACCCGCTGCTGGCGCTGCGACTGCAACGGCTGCTGCGGCTGACACGCCAAACTTCTCTTCCATCGCTTCAACCAACGCAACGATATCCATTACGCTCATTTCTGCGATTGCATCAAGGATTTCTTCCTTTGAAATTGCCATGTTTATCTCTCCTAAAATGTGTAGTCGAGCACTCGCTTACGCGGACTGCTCTTTCTGATCACGAACCGCCGCCAATGTACGAACGAGCTTACTTGGTACTTCGTTAACAGTACGAACAAGCTTGCCGACAGGTGCCTGCATAACGCTCATCAACGATGCTAGTGCTTGCTCCCGAGTTGGCAGTTTCGCCAACACGTCGAGCTGATCTGCACCCAGCAACTTACCGCTGACAGACAATGCTTTGACTTTGAAATCGCTGTTTTCCTCAGCGAAATCTTTGAACAACCGTGCCGCTGCACCGGGATCTTCCATTGAAAATCCAAAGATGGACGGGCCTACCAATGTGTCGGTGACACATTCGTAGTCAGTGCCTTCCAATGCACGCTTAGCGAGTGTGTTGCGAACAACACGCAAACTAATTTGATTCTCGCGAGCGGTGGCGCGGAGAGCCGTCATGTCATTCGATGCCACGCCTCGGGCGTCAGCAATAACAAGTGACAAAGCACTAGCCGCTGTCTCGTTGACTTCAGCGACGATCGCTTTCTTCTCTTCGAGTCCAATTGCCACGGATCTACTCCTATGGTTTATGCCAAGGCCATAACACTGCTATGACCACCCTAGGTGAACGGATTCACCATCTGCGTAGGTTGAACACTACCGCCGTCGTTTAAGGAGACTAGCTCCCCCTACGGTCTTTGATAGTCCGGCATTCTGCTAGGGGCTATGCCCACACACTCTGCTTAAGACTTCAAAGTGGAGCGCTGAACTGCTGCACTCCAAACTCGCCAAACAGCGACGAGCTTGCCCCGAGGTTTACCCGGAGCAAATTCCCACTTCATTAAATATCGATTGCGCCGTGATCGATGGTGACGCCGGGACCCATGGTGGTCGACAGCGTGACCTTGCGGAAGTAAACGCCTTTCGCTGCCGCAGGCTTCGCCTTTTTAAGGTCTGCCAAGACAGCAAGGAGGTTGCCTTCAATCGCCGCGGGTTCAAAATCGATCTTGCCAATACCACCGTGAACGATACCGTTCTTATCAGTTCGGAAACGCATCTGACCCGCCTTGGCATTTTGCACTGCCGCCGCAATATCGGGCGTAACGGTACCAGTCTTAGGGTTCGGCATAAGGCCGCGGGGACCCAGCACCTGACCCAACTGACCAACCACGCGCATGGCGTCTGGCGATGCAATAACCACGTCAAATTCCATCATGCCGCCTTTCACTTGCTCAGCCAGGTCTTCCATACCAACCAAATCGGCACCAGCCTCTTTGGCCTTATCTGCATTTTCACCCTGAGTGAATACGGCAACACGCACTTCGGAACCTGTACCGTGCGGAAGAGTTGTAGCGCCTCGAACACCCTGATCAGATTTACGAGCATCAACACCTAGATTAACCGCTACCTCAACTGACTCATTAAACTTGGCGGTTGCCGTTTCCTTGAGGATCGCAAT
>PKCZ01000047.1 GCA_002862405.1 Pseudomonadota bacterium | reverse complement strand
AAGGTGTCGGGCGAAGACGCGGTTAAAGGATGTTGCGACGTCGTTAACCGTGGAGTAGCCGTGCACAACGGCAAGGTCTTTGTTGGTGTGTTTGATGGACGTTTAGAGGCGCTGGATGCGGCCACCGGAGAGGTTCTTTGGAGCAACGTCACCGTTGATCAGTCAAAGCCCTACACCATCACGGGCGCCCCGCGGGTCTTCAAAAATAAAGTGATCATAGGGAATGGAGGCGCTGAGCTGGGTGTTCGCGGGTACGTGACTGCCTATAACGTTGATACCGGAGCAAAGGAATGGCGATTTTACACGGTACCAAACCCCAACAAACAGCCTGACGGTGCGGCTTCGGATGATATCTTCGCTGAGCTAGCCAACGATAGCTGGGGTGATACCGGTGCGTGGACCACAGACGGTGGTGGTGGCACTGTTTGGGACTCCATAGTTTACGACACTGTGAACGATCAGGTGCTCGTTGGTGTTGGTAACGGCTCACCTTGGAACGCTTCAATCCGCGATCCTGAGGGTGATTTTAGCGGCGCCTACGACAACTTATTTCTGTCCTCAATTCTAGCGCTCGACGCTGACACAGGCGAGTACCGATGGCACTATCAAACAACGCCTCGTGATCAGTGGGATTACACGGCGACGCAGCAAATGTTGCTGGCGGACTTACCATTGGGTCCAAACGGTGAAGCGCGCCGAGTTGTGATGCAAGCACCCAAAAATGGCTTCTTCTATGTTCTCGACGCTGCTGACGGCGAATTGTTGTCCGCCGCCCCGTTTTCCGAGCAGAACTGGACCACCGGAGAAGTCGACGAGAATGGACGACCCATAATCACAGACGAGGCGATTGCCCTCGATAACATGGTGGTAATTCCCGGACCTACAGGCGCTCACAACTGGCACCCCATGTCGTTTAACCCCGATACGGGTCTAGTTTACATCCCTACCAATTTGCCCTTGCCCTTTGTCTATTCCGATAACGAGGCATCGCGCAGTGCAAAGAGTATTTGGAACATTGGTTACGATGCAGCTTCGGCTTGGGCCTACGAGTACCCTGAAGGCACCATTGCCTACACTCAGACGCTCGACGGCGGCAGCCTCGTTGCATGGGACCCGGTTGCAGGAGAGCCTGCGTGGATGGTCCCTTTCCCACAGGCGTTCAATGGGGGGACCCTCAGCACAGACGGTGGCCTCGTTTTTCAGGGCAACAAGCGTGGTGAGTTCGTAGCCTACGACGCAGCCACGGGTGAGCGAGTATGGGCCCAACGCCTTGTCGGCGATGCCGCAGCCGCGCCCATGACCTACGAGCTAGATGGCGAGCAATATGTATCGGTGCTGTCGGGCTGGGGAAATATTTCCATGATGGTTTATGGTGCCGCGCTGGAAAAACCAGTCACACCAGAGCCAGGTCGTATTGTGACTTTCAAGCTAGGTGGTGATGCTGAGCTACCATCTCCACTCGACTATTTGGTCGTAGAATCGCCAAAGGCGCCGCTTGCAGGCGACGCTGAAATTTGGCAAGTGGGTATGCAGCGGTTTGCCGAGAACTGCCAATTTTGCCATGGCGCCTACGCCATCAGCTCCGGCGTTATTCCCGACCTGAGATGGTCGGCAATTTCGGCAAGCGAGGATTCGTGGGCGGCCGTGGTTCGCGATGGAGCCCTGACGGCCAATGGCATGGTGGGCTTTTCCGACATCATCGATGATGACGAGATCGAAGCCATTAGACTTTACGTATTACGTCAGGCATGGCTGGCTGTTGAGAATGGCACAGCCGATGCACCGGAGCTCGCAGCAGCGGGTGATCAGTAAACTTATGTTCTGCTAGTTGGCATAAAACACCACTAGCGCCGCAGTGATAGCAACGTTGAGTGATTCAACGTTATTAGTCATAGGAATACGCAGCGAAATACTCGCTGCGTTTTTTATTGCGTTATCCACCCCGGCCGTTTCACCACCCAGAACATAAACAGTTGGCTTAGCTGGTTTGAAGTCAAACAAGGACGTTTCCGCATGACTATCTAAAACAGCGATATCGAACCCACGCGCTTGCAGTGATTGAGCAGTCAATCGGGCATCCTCGCACTGGATGATCGGTGCATTGAACAGTGTTCCTGCGGAACCTTTGATGACGAGCGGTCCGAGGGCGGAGACCGAGCGTTTTGGATAAAAAATGGCGTTGATACCCGCTGCACAGCAAGACCGAATGATCATTCCCACGTTTTGCGGGTTCGTAATTCCGTCTAGCAGCACAGCCTTGAATTCGTTGCTCGAGTGAACATCAGCGTCAAAGAAATTATCCAACGAGTCGAATTCTGGGCAAAAGAGGTCGAGCGCCACGCCCTGATCCTGCTTTCCATTCTTGGATATGCGCGACAAGGCCTGACGTGCGTGAACCTGAACGTCGACCTCCCGGGTTTTTGCTAACTCTTCAATCTGACCTACAATTCCGCCGGGTTTGTTGCTGTCAGCGAGATGAAGACGCGAAGGAGACAAGCGATTGTCCTGGAGGGCTTCCAAGACAGGCTTTCTTCCATAAATTGTGAGCGTTTTTGATAAATCCATCGATGGTCAAATTCAGTAGGCTATGAAAGGCCAGAATCCGCTAGGTTATAGGATCATCAGCCATGTCACTAACGCTGTTCAGTAGTCCGGGATGCCATTTATGTGAGCAGGCGGAGGACATTGTCGATTACGTGGGTGTTCCCTTTGAGGTGGTTGATATCACATCAGATGTTGAACTGGTGCGACTGTATGGGATTCGTATTCCGGTGCTCAAGCGCAGTGATGGTGCGGAGCTCGGCTGGCCCTTCGATGCCCTCGATGTAGAGGGTTTTACCGCATGAGTCTCTTATTTCTCTCTATCTACCCGAACCGCCAGCACGTCGCAGTCTGCAGCGCTCACAACGCCATCAGTCGTGGTGCCCAGTAGAAGTTCCAAACCCCATCGACCATGACTACCTAATACGATTAGGTCGGCGCCTATCTCCCTTGCCACGTCTGGAATCTCTTTTTCTGGTCGACCACTGGCGAGATGACAGTGTTGTTTTGGGATGTTTAGATTTTCCGCGAGGTCTGATAAGTGAACCTCGGCTTGTTCGTTAATGTCCTCCTGGAGAGCTGAGGTATCGAGGTGGAGGTCGGCGCCGTAAGTCAGCGACAGTGGTTCAACGATATGCAAAATGTGAATTTCAGCTTGTTGGTTGCGGGCCATCGTCGCCGCTTTTATAGCGATTTTGTCTGATGCGGCGCCAAGGTCGATTGCGACAAGAAGGCGTTTGTAGGCCATATCAACTCCAACGTTGACTTATCATGCGATGAGCATACCTTTACGCCTTCCGATGAACTAGTGGTGGACTCTGTGTCGATTATTTGGATTCTTGTGATTATCGCTGTGGCCGCAGCACCGCTGGTGTCAGCGCTTCCCACCGAGGCACAGCGGTATGAGGCGAGGATCCGAGGTCACGCAATGCAGTCCGGATTACAGGTGAAGTTGGAGACTCCGCCCGATGTGCCAGCGCGTTTTCGGGTGCGCCGTGACAACAATCTGGTAGCCTATCGATTACGGCGCGCAACTCCCGAGCCTTTATTTTCGGAGAGCGTGATTGCTGTAAAAAGCGATTCAAGATGGGTCTCCGTGCCGCTCGAAAAAGATCTTGTCGACCTCATACCGACGTTACCTGGGGGTGCTCATATCGCCGAGTTATCCGAATTTACAGTGACACTCTATTGGGACGAAAAAGGAGATGTCGAGGCGGTTGATTGTGTGGCAAGTGCATTGCGGTCGTTTCTCAACTACCGAGGTTTTGAATAGCTTGCGTTCGCCCCTGTTCACATTTATCGCTTGACCTTGGCCCATCACTGTCCCGTACACTCCGCCGTCTGCGCTGTCTCGAACAGCGCGTCGCGGATACAAAATTGAGTAGATGTAGCGTTCATGGGTAAGTCACTAGTCATTGTCGAGTCTCCTGCGAAGGCAAAGACGATCAATAAATACTTAGGCTCGGATTTCATTGTGAAATCCAGTGTTGGGCACGTTCGTGACTTGCCTACTGCCGGTAACGCGCCTGCCTCGGATCCCAAAGAACGCGCCGCCCAAGCAGCGATTACGCGCAAAATGGCGCCTGACGAAAAAGTCCGTTATCAAGCGAAAAAGAAGCGAGAGCAGCTTGTGCGACGTATGGGTGTTGATCCGAAAAATGGTTGGGCTGCCCGTTACGAGGTGTTGCCAGGCAAGGAAAAGGTAGTCGATGAGCTCAAGAAGTTAGCGAAGTCAGCCGATGCTATTTATCTGGCGACAGACCTGGATCGCGAGGGCGAGGCCATCGCGTGGCACTTGAAAGAAATTATCGGTGGTGACGAATCTCGCTATCAGCGAGTGGTCTTCAACGAGATTACCAAGCGAGCGATTCAGGAGTCCTTTGCTGCCCCAACACAGCTAGATACCAACAGGGTGCAAGCGCAACAGGCGCGTCGCTTTCTAGATAGAGTTGTAGGTTTTGAAGTCTCGCCGTTGCTGTGGGCTAAGATTGCACGTGGTCTCTCGGCAGGGCGGGTTCAATCCGTGGCTGTGCGCCTCATCGTCGAGCGCGAGCGAGAAATACGTGCCTTTGTTCCCGAAGAGTACTGGGATCTTCATGCTGACTTATCGATGGATGGGCAGAACCCTGTTCGTTTTGAAGTAACAAAATATGAAGGAAGTGCGTTCGATCCCAAGACCGAGAAGCAGGCCGTAGAGGCGGTTGAGCGGCTTTCAGGCGCTGAGTATTCGGTTTCCAATCTCGAGGCGCGAAAGACAAGTTCCAAGCCACCGGCACCGTTCATAACGTCCACACTGCAGCAGGCAGCGAGTACGCGTCTTGGATTCAGCGTTAAGAAGACGATGACCTTAGCGCAGCGTCTGTATGAAGCCGGCCATATTACTTATATGCGAACGGACTCCACGAACCTCAGTGGTGAGTCCGTTGCAGCGTGCCGAGCCTTCATTGAGGCCAACTTCAGTAAAGCTTATTTGCCAGAAGCACCCATTCGATACGGAGCTCGAGAGGGCGCTCAAGAAGCCCACGAGGCGATTCGTCCGTCTGACGTTGAGCTACGTTCAGAATCTCTGAAAGATGCTGAGAGAGACGCTCAGAGGCTCTACGAGCTTATTTGGCGTCAGTTTGTGGCGTGTCAGATGACGCCAGCTCGATATTTGAGCACGACCGTTACTGTCAGTGCCGCAGGGTATTACATGACGGCACGGGGCCGTGTGGTTGAATTCGATGGTTACACACGGGTTCAGACGCCAATGGCCAAGAAGGGCGACGATGCCATTCTTCCTGACTACCAATTGAGCGATCGCTTGTCGCTGAATGAACTTCTGCCAACACAGCACTTCACTAAGCCGCCTGCACGCTACGGCGAGGCGAGTCTGGTTCGAGAGTTGGAGAAGCGAGGTATTGGACGGCCATCTACGTATGCGGCGATTATTTCGACGATTCAGGATAGGGGTTACGTAAAACTTGAAAATCGTCGCTTCTACGCTGAGAAGATGGGCGATATCGTGACTCAACGACTCCAAGAGAGTTTCGAGGATCTACTCGATTACGGGTTCACGGCATCCATGGAAGCGAATCTTGACGACGTGGCCGAGGGTCGTAAGGACTGGCGTGACGTTCTCGATGTGTTTTATGACGATTTCCGGTCGAAACTTGATCTTGCCGAGCAGCCAGGTGCTAGCGGTATGCAGGCGAATGAACCGACGCCTACTGGCATTGCCTGTGGCTCCTGCGGCCGCTCTATGCAGGTTCGCACAGCGAGCACAGGGGTGTTTCTTGGCTGCTCTGGCTACAACCTACCGCCCAAGGAGCGTTGCAAGAGCACGGTCAACCTTATTCCCGGGGACGAGGTTGTATCGGCGGATGCGGACGATGAAGCCGAGTCGAGGCTGCTTTTAACCAAAAAGCGATGCCCTAAGTGCAATGCAGCCATGGATAGCTATCTGATTGATGAGACCCAAAAGCTACACGTCTGCGGTAACAACCCAGACTGCGATGGGTACATGGTCGAGGCGGGGCAATTCAAGATTAAGGGATACGACGGCCCAACACTCGATTGTGATAAGTGTGCCGCGGAGATGCAGCTGAAGACCGGGCGGTTTGGCAAGTACTTCGGTTGCACGAATGATGCGTGTTCGAATACGCGCAAGCTGCTGCGTAACGGTGAGGCGGCACCACCGAAAATGGATCCCGTTCCGATGCCTGAGCTTCAGTGCGCTAAGGTTGAGGATCATTACATTCTGCGAGATGGTGCTGCAGGCTTGTTCCTCGCCGCTAGTCAATTCCCCAAACATCGCGAGACACGCGCTCCCTTCGTGGATGAGTTGATACCGCATCAAGCTGAGCTTGACCCGAAATATCACTTCATTCTCGATGCGCCTGTGACTGACGACGCCGCTAATCGAACACAAGTTCGATTCAGTCGGAAGACCAAAGAGCAATACGTGATGACCGAGGTCGATGGCAAGGCGACGGGCTGGAAGGCGTTCTTCGACGATGGGAAGTGGGCAGCCGAAGGGTCCGGTAAACCAACGCCAAAAAAGAAAAAAGCGAAGGCGAAGGCTAAACGAAAAGCCAAACGGAGCTAGTGTCGCGTGAGTCAGGCGCAGTCATTTGCAAATCACTGCATGTATATGGCTTCGGTTGTTCTCGAAAGCTGGCATGGCGCCATTGCGGAAGAGGGTAAGCCTCTATCGGTACTGACGGCGTCATTTGGCCCAGCCGTCCGACTGCATCTACTTGATGCCTATGGTTGGCAGCTACTCGCCTGTAACCGTGTTGCGTCGACACCTACGAAGCCACCCCATCGAGCGACCGACGTTCCTCCACTGGCAAACGGGATTGCACAATCGCCCGAGGTGACTGAGATGGCTTTGCTCGAACGATCAGGCTGGTTAGCCGATCTTCAAAGAGAGATTCCTCCCGGCCTTACCCAACAAGCCCCGGGTGCTTTTATTGCGGTGTCCAGCAATGTGTTTGATTTTGACACCGCGCGTCATTGTTTTGCGGAACTCGAGTCCCTAATGGCTCGCGTTGCCGATGCGATAGATGAGTCGTAATCGGATTTTATGGATTGTGGTAAAACCCGATCTATAGTGTTACTGTCGATGACACAACACGACATATTGTGAGGTTGGAACATGTCTACATCGCTTTTGGAAATTGTTGATCTGGGGGATGGAGAAGTTGTATTGCAGCGTGCAGACGACGATTCAGAGCCTTTAGTGCGCATCCAGTTTTCTGAAGAGGCGAGTGCCTACCTCATGGAAAACAATCTCGAAGTTGCCAAGGTGATGATTCAGGCAGGTATCCAGGCTGCGGCTAAAATGGCTGAGATGTCTAGTGTTGAGATGGAAAGCAGCGAAAGCTCCGAGAAAGCCGAACAGCGCACGCTTCACTAAATCGTCGTATTGGATCAGCGTCGAATGACACCGACGCTAATACCTTCGACAAAGACGTCTTGGTCGCTTAGATCCACCTCGATTGGCGCATAGTCCTCGTTCTCTGCGACTAGGTCGACGCGCGTAGCACTCACTCGTTTCCAGCGTTTCACTGTGACTTCATCGTCAATCCTGACGACAGCAATCTGACCTTCCTTCACCTCCGTTGTGCTATGAACTGCTAGTAGATCGCCGTCGAAGATGCCAACATTAATCATGCTGTCGCCACAGACTTGGAGCAGATAGTGGGCGGGTGGCGCAAAGAAGCTTGCGCTTAAGTCACAATAATCATCAATGTGTTCCTGTGCGAGTAGCGGTGCACCTGCGGCGACGCGACCAATGATCGGTAAGCCCATTTGCTCGGTAAGTCGAATACCTCGGGATGCCCCAGCAACAAGCTCGATCACGCCTTTTTTTGCCAGTGCTTTAAGGTGCTCTTCAGCGGCGTTGGCCGATTTAAAGCCCAGCTCCCGTGCGATATCCGCGCGAGTAGGCGGCATACCCGTGGCTTCGATACTCGATTTTATGACGTCGATTACCTGTTGTTGTCTAGCAGTTAGCTTTATCACGGTTCAATCCCTATGAGTTTTACTGACTATATCTCCAGTATGAGTAAATGTACAGTATTGGCCGATTCGTAGTGGATGGTTAGCTTATGCGACTTCATAGTGGTTTGGATCTCTCATGGATTTCTTTTTGAATCTTGTCACTCCGTTGAGCGAAGCGACTGGCATCCCGGTTGTTGCCGGTGCGCTTATCTCCCTTTTTGCACTGGGTCTGTTGGGTCATTTCATCATCCGTCGGTCCGTGCAGCGCCTGGGGGTCTTTGCTGACACGACATCCACACGCTGGGACGATGTTGTCTACTATTCGATCTCCCCGCCGGCAGAATGGGCGATGTGGGTCTGTATCGTTTACGGGTCCTTGAGCTTGTTTGAGGAGGCTGAGGCGCTTCGCGCGGGTTTACTTCAGTTAGCGGATACCTTGTTGATTTTGCTTGTCGGATGGCTCCTGCACCGTGTTTCAACAGGTATTGAGAAAGAGTTGCTCTCTGAGCACCGAGGGCCTCGAGATTCGGATGATCGGGCGACTATCAGTGCGGTGGCTCGCCTGGCGAGGATTACGGTGTGGGTTCTCTCAGCCCTAATGGTTTTACAATCCTTAGGTGTTTCAGTGTCGGGGCTTCTTGCCTTTGGCGGTATTGGCGGCATTGCCGTCGGCTTTGCCGCAAAAGACATGCTGGCCAACTTCTTGGGCGGTCTCAGTATCTATCTCGATCGGCCGTTTGCGGTTGGGGACTGGATTCGATCGCCCGATCGCAGTATCGAGGGAACTGTTGAGGACATTGGTTTACGCGTAACGCGAATTCGGACCTTTGATCAGCGTCCCCTCTATGTCCCTAACTCCACCTTCTCCAGTGTTTCGCTGGAGAACCCGTCGCGCATGACAAACCGAAGAATCTACGAAACCATTGGTGTGCGTTACGAAGATGCCGGTCGAGTGGCGAAAATTGTCAGTGATGTTCAAACCATGCTGAAAGAGCATGAAGACATTGCGCAGGACCGCACAATGATTGTGAATTTCAATCACATGGGTCCTTCCTCGCTGGATTTCTTTATCTATGCCTTTACCAAGACGACGAACTGGGTCGAGTACCACGCGATTAAGGAAAATGTGCTTCTACGGATCTTAGAGATCGTTGAGCGCAATGGTGCCCAGATCGCATTTCCTACCCAAACGATCCATCACGCGCCAGCAGAACCTACGGAGCAATAGTATCTATAGACCCGGGGGCCACCTGAGATGGCGGACCCTCTGGTTTTGGCCCAGTGGTTTTTGGCGCAGCAGTTAGTGTGCGAGTCAGATTATCGATGTCGCGTCTAATGCGTTGTGATTCGCCTAGTTCGTATACTTCCTTGAATGACAATTCGCGCCAAGTTGCGACAACCTGCAAAGCTGGATGGTCAATGTACCGGACATAGCCCTCTCGGATGTCTCGTTGCTCCGAGACGGCGATCGCATGTCGGTAGGGGCTGGGTGTTTGCTCTGCAGACTTCATAGTCGCATCGGACTTATCCACCGTGGACGCGGATCCATCGGTATTCAGACCTGTTCGTAAGTCAATAAACTCCGGTGCTTCAGCCTCTTGCGCTGGTTCTTGTTCCGTTGGAGGTGTCTCTATTATTAACACTCGCTTGGGTGCAGAGGGGGTTTCTATCGCCTCAAATCGTGGCGGTAAATAGTCTCCCCTCGTGTTTAACCAAAGATCGACCGTAACAGATGCCTCGTCGTCACGCGCGAATCTCACCGTGCCTTGAACGACGGGGAAATCACTCGCTTCCTGCCAGGCATCCAAAACAATGGGGGTGCCGTCGTCACCGGGGGCTTGCAGCCAGCCCACAGCAGTGACTGCCGCTCTATCCGCCTGCTGTTGGAGTTTAACCAGACCTTGCTCGAGTATCTCCACCGGTAATGCTTGATACGGTGTCGGCAGGGCAGGTGGTGCCTCCTCGGGCGCGATCATATCGGTGTCCCCAGCATTCTCCTCATCAATTGCGTAACCGTCTAGCCAGTTGATATCGGAGCCGGGAATACTGCTGTTATCAGAGAAGCCACCACTCATACTGCCAAACTGAGCGCTGGCATCTGTCAGGTCGCCCGTGTTGAAGATATCGACGGCGTCAATCGCCGCGGTGTCGACGTTATCATCGAGATCTTCCGCACTGACTGCCACCGTCGCGTCGCCTGCTAAGATTTCCTCAGTAAGCTCACTGTCGGCGTTTGAGTCTGTCTCGACCTCCGTCAGTAATTCCTCCATGGACACCTGCGTTCCACCGGATATTGGAGCTGCCGGAGCGCCGTTTGGTGTGACATCCGGGTTGTTACTGAGCTTTAGTGCATCCTCCGACAATGGCTCAACGGGTTCAGCTAGCGCAGACCCATCTATTTCGGCCGAGGGGCTGGTGTCAGCACCAGTGAGCGTCTCAGTTTCATCAATAATCAATATTGAGCCCACTGCGATACCCGCATCGTCGCTAACCTCGAGGCGCGCATCCCCCATGGTGGCTTCCAGAGATTCCCCCTGTAGTTCGCCAGCGATAAGAGGCTCGCTGTTCTCCTTTACAGCCTCGATTTCCGGCTCAATAACGGGTTCTGGTACCACGTTGATAGAGCCATCGGCGTTCACCGTGACAGCGGATTCACCCCACTCATCCATGAGGGCCTTGACTTCATCGTACTGGGTAAGCCAGCGTTTGCTCTCGGGGTAGCGGAGTGTGGGGGCGTGCTCCCAAGTCTCGGCGTTCAGTGTGGCCGCGTTTGAGTCTGCGAAGATGGCAACCTCGATGCGGACCCAGCCAGAGGGCTCATCGCTGTACGCGGGCACCGTGGCGAGTGCCGCGCCTCGCTCCTGGCTGATTGCGGCTGTAGCAAGCAATGATGCCAATAGCGATACCAATGCCTGTTTGGTCAGCTGCTTTTGCATGCCTCTTCCCACTGTGTCATAAGGGTATCAATATAATTACGACGCGCCTCACCTGATTCCAGCTCTTGAATAAACCGCAACGTGTCAGAGCCCGCTAACTTAAACTCTTTCGGATTGCTCTGAAGCAGGCCAATGAGTGCATTCACCGGTACAGGGGTCGTCGATTCAAACTTGACGCTACCACCTGCAACGCCCACGTCAACTTCCGATATTCCTATTGCCCGAGCCCGGAGCCGAACCTCGGCTTGGATAAATAGTTGTTTGGTTGCATCTGGCAGAAGACCAAAGCGATCGATCATCTCGACTTGAATATCGGTTAAGGCCTCTTTGTCCTGTGCTTGCGCAATTCGCTTGTAAAGCACGAGGCGCGTGGAAATATTGGGAAGATAGTCGTCGGGGATCAGCGCAGGTAGGTGCATTTTGATCTCAGTCCCCGTTTCCAGAGGCGCATCAATGTTGGGAATCTCGCCCTTGCGGAGTGATTCTACCGCTCGATTAAGCATCTCGAGGTAGAGTGAAAATCCTACCTGCTCAATCTGCCCAGACTGTTCATCACCAAGCAGTTCACCAGCACCTCGGATCTCAAGGTCATGTGACGCGAGCATGAATCCCGCACCTAAGGCACCTGCTGACTGAATGGCTTCCAGTCGCTTCTCCGCATCTGATGTCAGCACCGAACGGGGAGGGGTAAGCAAGTAAGCGTAGGCTTGGTGGTGTGACCGGCCGACGCGACCACGTAATTGATGAAGTTGTGCCAGTCCGAATTTATCAGCTCTATCGATGATGATGGTGTTTGCATTGGGTACATCGATCCCTGTCTCGATGATGGTCGAGCATACGAGAACGTTGTGGCGCTGATGATAGAAGTCAGTCATTACGCGCTCTAACTCTTGCTCCCTTAACTGACCGTGCGCAATGCCAAACGAAAGTCCGGGTACCAGTTCCGATAGCTTACGGGCTGTTTCTTCAATTGTTTTGACCTCGTTATGCAGGTAATACACCTGCCCCCCGCGCAGGGTCTCTCGCAAGATAGCCTCTTTCACAAGACCGACATTGTGCTCGCGGATAAATGTTTTGATCGATAAACGTTTGGCAGGCGGTGTTGCAATAACCGATAGGTCTCGCAAGCCTCCCAGGGCCATATTGAGCGTTCGAGGTATGGGTGTCGCTGTCATCGTCAGAATGTCGACTTCAGCGCGCAACGCCTTGATCGCTTCCTTTTGTTTGACCCCGAACCGGTGCTCCTCATCGATAATAAGCAGGCCTAAATCCTTAAAGCCGAAATCAGTCTGTAAAAGCTTGTGTGTGCCGACCAGAATGTCAATCTCACCAGCTTGTAATCGCTTGCTCACAGCAGCGATATCTTTCGCGGTTTTAAAGCGTGACACCACCTCAACGGTAATGGGCCAGTCTGCGAAGCGATCATTGAAATTATTGTAGTGCTGCTGAGCAAGCAGGGTGGTGGGGACAAGAACAGCAACCTGTTTGTGGTTCTGGGCGGCAATGAAGGCAGCCCGCATGGCAACCTCTGTCTTGCCAAAACCAACATCACCACAGACAAGCCGATCCATCACCTTCTCAGCACACATGTCCTGACGGACTGCCTCAATGGCAGCCGCTTGATCCGGGGTTTCTTCAAACGTAAAGCTCGAGCAGAACAGCTCCCACGCCTGTTCGTCTAAGCTATGGGCGTAGCCTTTTCTGGCCTCCCGCTTGGCGTACACTTCGAGCAGCTGTGCGGCGACATCAGAGGCACGTTCTGAGGCTCTCTTGCGTGCCTTGGACCATTGCTCGGTACCCAGACGGTGAAGGGGGGCCGTATCTTGGTCACCCCCCGCATAACGGCTTATGAGATGTAGCGATCCAACGGGTACGTACAACTTATCGTTGTTTGCGTACTCCAGAAGCAGGAACTCAGCGTCATGACCTTCGATGGTCAGCTTTTCGAGACCTATGTAGCGTCCGACACCGTGCTCAAGATGCACGACGGGTAGTCCTGCTCGGAGTTCGGTCAGGTCCCGAATGATCGCTTGCGTATCGGTTTCTTCTGTCGCGTTGCGGCGACGTTTTTGCGCCACCCGCTGACCGAATAGCTGATCCTCAGAGACAAGTGCTGGGGCCTCCGGCGAAGTAAAGAGAGGCCGTGTTATGTCAGTGACGGTGATGCCGAGAGCCGCGCCGCTGGCTTGGAATCTCCCCCAGCTCTCAACGGGCTCTGCTTGCAGTCCCTCTTTCGCGAGAGACTCGAGGATGATCTCTCGTCTGCCGGCACTCTCAACGCTCAGTAATACAGGTGATTCATGAGCTTTCAGAAGAACGGTAAGCTTTCCCACGCCCGATACATTGCGGAAATCGTCCTCGGAGGAGAAAGGCTCAGGTGTGTAGGTGTCCAGCGTGAAGTGAAGGGGGGCGTCAGTCGAGTCACGGAACTCCACCACACAATGTTTTCCAAGTGATGCATAGAGTTCTTCTACAGGAATGAAGCCTCTGTGAGGCTCTACCAAGGGCCGCCTTGGATCGACACCGTATTCTTTAAAGCGGCGATTTACCTCATCCCAAAAGCGGCTGGCTGAGCTGAAGTTATTACCCACCATGACCACGGGTGTGTCGACCGGGAGGTAGTCGAACATAGAGTGACATTCATCGAAGAACAGCGGCAAGTAGTATTCGGCACCTTGTGGTGCTCTTCCCTGACTGACTTCATTGAAGACACTGCATCGTTCGGGGTCGCCATCAAAACTGCGATACCAATCGATTTTGAAACGCTCAATAGCGTCGGTGTGCAGCGGGAATTCTCTGGCAGGCAGCAGGTTGATTCGATTGAGCCGCTGCGCAGTGCGCTGGGTTTCCGGATCAAAACTGCGAAGCGACTCAATTTCGCCATCAAATAGATCAATTCGGAGTGGCTCGTCGCTACCCATTGGAAAGACATCCAAGAGTGAGCCACGGGTTGCGAACTCTCCATGTTCGTAAACCGTGTCGACACTTCGATAGCCGTTTCGCGTCAAATTTCTCACAAATTGCTCGGCGTCTAGTGTTTCTCCCGTTTTTAGGCTTAGAACGCCGGCATCAATGAAGTGTCTCGGTGCCAAGCGGTGCATCAGCGTAGTAACCGAGACAATGACAACACCCGACTTTAGGGTAGGGAGTCGAGACAGGGCTTTCAGTCGATCGGAGACAATGTCTTCGTGCGGAGAGAAGTTGTCGTAAGGCAGCGTTTCCCAGTCGGGCACCAGCAGAATTTCCCGATCATCGCTGAGAAAGAAGGGAAGTTCAGAGGCTAGGTTGTGCGCAGCGGCAGTTGTTGCCGTGATAACGAGAATTAGCGGCGTCGTTCTTGCCAGTTCGCTAATGGCCTCTGACTCGGCGGCACCCACGAGCGGACCGACCGCAGTTCGCTTACCTATCGCATTCGGCCAGGGCAGTGTCGATGTGATGTCGAAGAATGAAGTCATTGGCTCTCCCTGAGAGGGGCGCGATTTTACTTGTCACAACAGTCGCATACTAGAGCTGAACGGTTGCTGTTCACCTGCTCTCGGAGCGATAATCCGCGGACACTCACATACCGAGACTCCAAAGAGAGTCCGAAAGCAGGAAAAAAGCATGGCGCCACAGAGAAAGCGCCAGCGTCCTGATGATTATTTCGTGGATTGGAAAGAGCGCGAAGCGCTTGCCGAATCCATGATTCCGATCGTCGGTACACTGGCGCGTGAAAAGAACGTCAAGAGTTACATCTACGGAAATTCGCTAGTTAATCTCAGCGTTCTGGACATCATGAAAACCCACCGCTGGGTTCGGCAGGTGGAAGACAATGAGTTATCCGAGTTTGAAACTATCCGTGTTATCGAGTCGATGGCAAAGCTCAATTTGGGGCCCTCACATATCGACATAGGACGCTTGTCGGTCGAGTACTTTGGCAAGCATCAAGGTGAGGATTTGTCGCTCGATGATTTTGTTGCAGATCGGCTGTCGCATCTGGTCAACTCTGCGCATCGCCCTGAGGGACCTGTTGATGTGGTTCTCTTTGGTTTTGGCCGCATTGGACGCCTCATGGCGCGTATTTTGGTGGACAAGACAGACGGTGGCGACAATCTGCGGCTACGGGCCATTGTGGTTCGAAAGGGCAGCGCTCCCGATGACTTATTGAAGCGCGCAAGCCTTCTTCGAAGAGACTCGGTTCATGGTGTGTTTCAAGGCACGATTCGTGTTGATGAGGAACGCCAGTCGTTTGTGGCAAACGGCAACGAGATTAAGGTCATCTATGCAAATGTACCTGAAGATGTGGATTACGAGGCCCACGGCATTAGCAACTGCCTCGTGGTCGATAACACGGGCGTCTGGCGGGACCGCGACGGATTGTCGCGGCACCTGAAGGCAAAGGGGGTCAGCAAGGTCATACTGACTGCGCCGGGCAAGGGCGATATCAAAAACATTGTGGCGGGCATTAACCATAGTGAGATGGCTGAGGAAGACACCGTTCTTTCCGCGGCTTCATGTACCACCAACGCCATCGTACCGCCGTTAAAGGTTATTCAGGACAGCTTTGGCATTGAATCTGGCCACGTTGAGACAGTTCACGCATTTACTAATGACCAGAACCTTATTGATAACTATCACAAGGCAGATCGCAGAGGTCGAAGTGCACCGCTGAATCTGGTGTTGACGGAAACGGGCGCAGCAAAGGCAGTGGCCAAAGTGTTGCCGGAGTTAATGGGCAAGTTAACGGGGAATGCTATTCGTGTGCCGACACCTAACGTGTCTATGGCTATTCTCAATGTGACGCTAGCAAGAGAGACCTCCAAGGACGAGCTGAACGAATTCATGCGTCAGGTCGCGCTTCACAGTCCCTACAGAAAGCAAATCGATTTTTCAAACTCACCCGAGGTGGTATCGACCGATTTCGTGGGCTCGCGGGCAGCCTGCGTGTTTGATGCGCAGGCCACCATCGTGAATGGTCGGCACGCTGTTTTGTACCTTTGGTACGACAACGAATACGGCTACAGCTGCCAGGTTTATCGGGTTTTGGAGAAGATGGCAGGGATAAAATATCTCACCTATCCCCCTACAGATACCGGTGGTCTCTGATTTGCAGAGAAATGTGGTAACTCGGCGTCAGCTTCGCTAGAATTTGCGGCGTCGGATTGTTAGATAAATGAGCTGAAAATTAGCCGCCGGCAAACCTGTAGTTCACTTCGCTGGGGGGAGTGTCCACGCTCATATCAGACATAGTCTGAGCGACTTCGGTGCAAGCTGACTACACGACAGCTAGCACGCGCGCGTGCGCGCGTTTTGCGAAGGTAGATAGGGATAGGCATGATTAAAATTCGCCGCGGATTGGATATTCCACTGGCAGGAGCTCCTGAGCAAACGATTGCTCGAGAATTCTCACCCCGCCATGTAGCGCTCGTGGGAGCCGACTACGTTGGCATGAAACCTACGATGGCGGTTGCCGAGGGCGATACGGTTGCCAAAGGCCAGGCCATTTTTACCGATAAGAAATGCGAAGGCGTTGTATACACAGCACCCGCGTCAGGTCGTGTGTCTGCGATCAATCGTGGCGCACGCCGTGTGTTTCAGTCTTTGGTTATCGAAATTGATGACGACGTTGAGGCACGCAACTGGGGCGCTTCAAGCGCTGCAGATGCGGCACAACTGAGCGCTGACGACATCAAACATCGCCTGATTGAATCAGGTGAGTGGACAGCCATTCGGGTTAGACCCTTCAACAAGGTGGCTGATCCGGCAACAAGCCCAAGCGGTCTATTTATTGCAGCGATTGATACTCGTCCTCACGCGGTAAGTCCCGAAATTGTGATTGCCGAGCAACGCGAGGCTTTCGAGTTGGGCCAGGCGCTCCTGGCAAATATGGTTGACTGCACCGTCTACGTTTGCGTTGCACCAAGAAGCAGTGCGCCTGTTGCGGCACACGCTCAAGTCCAAAGCGCCGCCTTTAGCGGACCTCACCCCGCAGGGCTTGCTGGTACACACGTTCACTTCCTTCAGGGAGCTTCCCTCAACAAGTTGGCGTGGACGGTTGACTTTCAGGACGTGATTGCGATCGGACGGCTCTTCCTTGATGGTGAGGTCTACAGCGATCGCGTGGTTGCTGTCTCAGGACCTGCAGCTGAGACACCACAGATTGTTCGCACCCGTCGTGGGATCGATATCGAGGCGCTCGTCGCTGGCAACCAGGCAGCCGGAGAAAATCGACTCATCAGTGGCTCGGTTCTCGGCGGTCGACGGGTTCAAGCGCACACTGCCTACCTCGGTCGCTTTCATAACCAAGTGTCTGTCCTTGCAGAAGGCCGAGACAGAGTCTTCATGGGTTGGCTTGCTGCAGGCACTAAAAAGCATTCAGCGATGGGCATTTACCTCAGTAGTTTATTTGGTCGTAAGCCACTCGAAATGACGACTACAACAAACGGCTCAGAGCGCGCGATGGTGCCAGTGGGTGCTTATGAGCGCGTCATGCCGTTGGATATTTTGCCTACACAGTTGCTGCGAGCGCTGTTGGTTGGCGACACAGAGACGGCTCAGGCCTTGGGTTGTCTTGAGTTGGATGAAGAAGATTTAGCGCTTTGTACTTATGTGTGTCCTGGCAAATATGAGTACGGGCCCGTGTTGCGTGACAATTTGGCACGCATTGAGAAGGAGGGATAAGTCGTGGGATTACGCAGTACCTTAGATAATCTCGAACCCCATTTTAAGCCGGGTGGTAAATACGAATCGTGGTATGCGCTGTACGAAGCGGTCGACACGATTTTTTACAGCCCCTCAAGCGTGACCAAGTCATCTGCGCACGTTCGCGACGGTATTGACCTTAAGCGCATCATGATCACGGTGTGGTTCTGCACCTTCCCAGCCATGTTCTATGGCATGTACAACATCGGTTACCAGGCAAATGAAGTGATTGCTGCCGGTGGTTATTCGCTTGAAGGCTGGCGCGGTACGATTGTCGCGAACCTGGGCGGTTTTAACCCTAATAGCCTGTGGGACAACTTCCTTTACGGGGCGGTCCATTTCCTCCCACTGTATGCCATCACGTTTATTGTCGGTGGTTTCTGGGAAGTCTTATTCGCGATGAAGCGTGGCCACGAGATCAATGAGGGGTTCTTTGTAACGTCCATCCTGTTTACGCTGACATTGCCACCCGACCTGCCACTCTGGCAGGCGGCGATGGGTATTTCCTTCGGAATTGTTGTTGCGAAAGAGGTGTTTGGTGGTACAGGTAAAAACTTCCTAAACCCAGCGTTGACAGGCCGTGCGTTTCTTTATTTCGCTTATCCAGCGCAGTTGTCTGGTGACACTGTGTGGACGGCTGTCGACGGGTACTCCGGTGCGACGGCGCTTAGCGTTGTAGCAACCGATGGTATGGCTGGCTTGACCACTGCTTACACGTGGTGGGATGCCTTTTTAGGTGCCATGCCAGGGTCTATTGGTGAGACGTCTACGCTGGCCATCATGATCGGTGGCGGCGTGCTGCTGATTATGGGGATTGCGTCGTGGCGCGTCGTCGCTGGCTGCTTCGCCGGTATGATTTTGTTTTCATTACTACTTAATGCAATCGGCTCAGACAGCAACCCCATGTTTGCCATGCCGTGGTATTGGCACATGGTCATTGGAAGCTTCGCATTCGGTGCGTTCTTCATGGCCACTGACCCTGTATCCGCCGCCATGACCAACAGCGGGCGATGGGCTTACGGCGCATTGATTGGCGTCATGTGTGTGTTGATCCGTGTTGTTAATCCCGCATTCCCTGAGGGCATGATGCTCGCCATCCTGTTCGCGAATCTATTTGCTCCGCTGTTTGATAACTTTGCGGTGCAAGCCAACATTAAAAGGAGACTCGCTCGTGTCAGCTAATAACGAGACGTTGTCTCGCGTACTCACGGTCGCGCTTGGACTCTGTATTGTCTGCTCGGTCGTCGTTTCCACAGCGGCGGTTGCCTTGAAGCCGCAACAGGAAGCGAACAAGGCGCGAGATCTAAAGCGCAATATTCTAATGGCGGGTGGTTTGTTCGATCCCGAGCGGTCGGTAGAAGAGCAATTTGAAACCATCGAGGCTCGCGTGGTTGATCTGGATACTGGCTTGTTTGTCGACGACGTTGATCCCGCGACCTTTGATCAGCGCAAGTCATCGAAGGATCCTTCACAATCTCGTGCTTTGAGTGGCGATGAGGATCCAGCGAAGATTATTCGTCGTGAGAATCGAGCTGTGGTTTACCTCGTGAACGACGGTAACGGTGGTCTTGATCGCATCATTTTGCCGATTCACGGTTACGGTCTGTGGTCAACCTTATACGGCTTTGTTGCGCTTGAGTCTGACGCCAACACAATCGTAGGTCTTGGCTTTTACGAGCACGGAGAGACACCAGGGCTGGGTGGCGAGGTTGATAATCCGAGCTGGAAAGCAAAATGGTCCGGCAAGCTTGCTTACAAAGACGGTGACGTTGCTATTACCGTGCTGAAAGGGACCGTTAACCCTGCGTCTGCAGACGCGCAATGGCAGGTAGATGGTTTGTCCGGCGCAACCTTGACGACCAAAGGTGTCAGCAACCTAGTTCAATACTGGCTTGGGGATGACGGTTTTGCGCCGCTTCTCGGCAACCTGCGTGGAGGTAATGCGTAATGAGTGTTCGCGAGACCTTATTTTCCCCTGTTATTCAGAACAATCCGATTGCACTGCAGATTCTTGGCATTTGCTCTGCCTTGGCGGTGACATCATCGCTCCAGGTAAGCCTGGTCATGTCGGTTGCGCTCACAGCTGTGACAGCATTCTCATCGTTCTTTATTTCCTGTATTCGCAGCTACATTCCATCAAGCATTCGTATCATCGTCCAAATGACCATTATTGCGTCGCTGGTTATTGTGGTTGATCAGATACTCAAGGCGGTCGCCTACGACATCTCAAAGCAATTGAGCGTATTCGTGGGCTTGATCATCACAAATTGCATTGTGATGGGTCGTGCTGAGGCGTTCGCCATGAAGAACCCGCCGTTACCTAGCTTCCTAGATGGTTTGGGGAACGGGCTGGGTTATTCGTTCGTCCTCATTGTTGTGGGCGTAGTTCGTGAACTGTTCGGTGCTGGCTCTTTGATGGGTATCGAGATACTTCCTGTCGTCACAGAAGGTGGCTGGTACAACCCCAATGGTTTATTGCTGCTCCCACCGAGTGCTTTCTTCCTCATCGGCTTCCTCATCTGGGCCATTCGAGCTGTGCAAACAGAGCAAGTCGAAGAGCCTGAGTTCAAGATTGCGAAGCATACAGCTGCAGAGGAGGGCGCGTAATGGAACACTATTTAAGCCTCTTTGTGCGGGCGGTCTTCATTGAGAACATGGCCCTGGCCTGGTTCTTGGGCATGTGTACCTTCCTCGCTGTCTCAAAGAAAATCTCTGCCGCATTTGGCTTGGGTATTGCTGTGGTGGTGGTTCTCACCATTACCGTCCCGGTAAACAACCTGATTTATCAAAATCTGTTGGCCGATGGCGCTTTGGCGTGGGCAGGTTATCCCGATCTCGACCTGAGCTTCTTAGGTTTGCTCTCATACATCGGCGTTATTGCAGCGATGGTCCAGATTCTCGAGATGTTCCTTGATCGTTATGTGCCTGCGTTGTATTCCGCGCTCGGCGTTTTCCTGCCGCTGATCACAGTGAACTGCGCAATCTTGGGTGCATCACTCCTCATGGTTGAGCGAAGCCTCGATTTTGGCGAGAGCGCCGTGTTCGGGTTTGGCGCAGGTGTGGGCTGGGCATTAGCGATTGTTGCGCTTGCAGGCATCCGTGAGAAGTTGAAGTACAGCGATATTCCCGATGGGTTGCAGGGGCTTGGCATAACCTTTATCACTGTGGGCCTGATGTCGCTCGGCTTCATGTCCTTTGGTGGTATCGATATTTAATTGGCTACATAAGCTCTAGGAGAGATCTGTGTATACAACTATTTTCTTTGGCGTGGCAATGTTTACTGCCGTGGTTGTTGCCTTGGTAATGGTGATTCTGGCGGCGCGTAGCAAGCTCGTTGCGAGCGGCAATATCAACATCGAAATTAATGGTGAAAAGACGATTCAGGTGCCTGCTGGCGGTAAGCTGCTGCAGACGTTGGCTGACGCCGATCTGTTTCTGGCCAGTGCTTGTGGAGGTGGCGGTACCTGCGCACAGTGCAAGTG
>PKCZ01000094.1 GCA_002862405.1 Pseudomonadota bacterium | reverse complement strand
ATCCAGCTGAGCTACGGGCGGAGCGGCTGTCACAAGTGACAGGGCGCGAAGTCTATCACGGCTTTTCCATGCTGACATTAGCGCATTGCATTAGACTTGATGCTACACTCGCCGCCGCATTTGGGAGTCACTCCCAAAGGGGGAATGCAATGAACACAGATAGAGCGTTTGTATCGGCCACACTGATGGCTGACGAAAACAGATCCGCCATCGAAGCTCGCTTAAGCGACGTATTGCAGCAATCCTTAACCCCCATGGAACCGGGACAAGCGAAAACTTACATGGAGCACACAGCTGTCCGCATGGCGGAAGAAGCGGGTGCAGGCGTCACCATGTTCCAGATGGTTGAAATTAAGCACGCCAATACCACTTACATGATTCGAGTGGCCGTGCTGACCAACGGTAGCGCCATTGGTTTGGACTTCATGGACATGGAAAACGGCCAGTTTTTTATTCCCGAAATCTGCCCGGTGATACAGCTAGAAGTACCGACCATTAATTGAGCTCGCGCACCAGTAAATTCACCCGTAGGGACGTCATCACGTTTGCCACACTGACGGGCTTGTTGGCGTTTGTGCCCATCTCAACAGATCTCTATCTACCCGCTATTCCCGCGATGACGGAGGAGCTCGGAAGCTCTATCTCGCAAAGCCAGCTAACACTGAGTCTTTTCATGCTGGGCGTAGCCTGCGGTCAGATAGTTTTCGGACCACTATCCGATCAATTTGGAAGACTCCCGGTCATCCGAGTGGGCACACTGACCTACATCGCTTTTTCACTCTTGAGCTCGCTGGCTTGGAACATCGAATATATGTGGTTAGCTCGAGTCGCGCAGGGCGCCGCGGCAGCCAGCGGGGCAGTTATTGCGAGAGCACTCATACGTGATCGCTTTGAAGGCGACAGAGCCGCGCAAATGATGGCCTTGACCGGCGCTGCTATGGCGAGTGTGCCGCTCATTGCACCAACGCTGGGTGCATACATCACAGTCGAATTTGGTTGGCGCTTTACCTTTGTCGCTCAATCCGTTTTCGCCGTGCTCGTTTACCTAGGCTTGTCGTCACTGCATTCCGAGAGCAGCGGCCCGCGCAGTGACAGCAAAGGCAAACTTACTTTGAGAGATATTGCGATCTCTTTTAGGGACTGCCTGGGCAATCCCAAATTTTTGGGTTACCAGATCGCGGGAACACTGTCGTTTTGTGGCCTGTTTATCTACCTTTCGACAGTTTCCTTTTTTCTTAAAGACGTCTTTCAAGTCCCAACCGAATACTTTGGCCTCGCCTTTGCCATGACCGTGATTGGCTTTGTTATTGGCAGCTTGCTGAGTTCTCGATTGGTCATGAAGTGGGGACAGGATAAAACCCTCCACCGAGGCACCTTCGTGTGTCTAGGCGCTAACGCACTGGTGCTCCTTCTAACGCTTTATCTGCCCTCATCCACGGTCGGATTTGCCATCCTCTCCATCCTATTTTTCTTTGGCATTGGGCTGATTTCAGCCAACGCCTCAATGGGCGCCGTTTCTCTCTATCCGCATAAAGCCGGTGCTGCCTCCGCCGTCTATGGTTGCGTGCATTCGCTGAGCTCTGCAACGGTTGGAGCTATAGCAGGCCTCTTGTACGCGGGGAGACTCCTAGAGCCGGTGGCGCTGATGCTGCTGTGCTCAGTGGGCGCTCTCTTGGGAAGCGCACTCATCCACCGATTTCGCCACCAGACGGCCTAATTCGTAAAATTAAACCTACAAGGGTATTCGATCGATACCGTCGCATTGTTAAGCTTCCGGCTTACAGCTTTATGGGGCAATGCCGTGCACGAAATCACGAAGGACATGGAAGTACTGCAGCAAGCTATCGTTCGCTACAGCGTCGAACGCATGCGCATGGACCCACCCGAAATCGACGCCCCCATGACACCCGAGCAGTTGACGGCAATGGCCGGCCAAACCATCACCGATAAAGGTTTGGGTGGTCTCGAGGCGCTCAGGCTGTTTACTGATGTCCTCGCACCTGCCTGCATTTCCACGGACCATCCAAAATTCCTGGCCTTTGTGCCGGCTGCACCCACTGAAGCCTCCACGCTTTTTGACCTAATTGTAGGCGCCTCAAGTATTTGCGGTAGTTCCTGGCTGGAGAGTGCGGGTGCAACCTATGCCGAGAATCAAGCACTGCGATGGATAGCTGACTTAGCGGGTTTCGGTCCAAACGCAGGAGGTGCTTTTGTCAGTGGTGGAACCGCGGGAAACCTCTCGGCGCTGGTTGCTGCAAGACACCAATGGCGACGCGGCAAGCCGGATTTAGAGCCATTGCGCGGCCTAGTCATCTCATCGAAGGGCGCGCATGCCTCGATCAAGCAGGCCACCTACGTGATGGACGTCGACCTGCTCGAAGTGGGCGGCGATCGCCTGACCGGTCAGGATGTTGAAGACGCAATTGCAGGACTGTCGAAAATAGATCGCAAAAGGCTATTTGCCGTGGCCTGCACGGCGGGCACCACAAATCTTGGCGTCATTGACGATATGCAGGGTATTGGCCGCGTTAGCCATGAACACGACGTGTGGATGCACGTCGATGGCGCCTACGGTGGCGCAGGTCTCGCGGCGCCGAGCATTCGGGAGGCGTTCGATGGCATTGAACTGGCGCACAGCTTCATCGTCGACCCACACAAATGGCTATTCGCGCCCTTTGACTGCTGCGCCCTGATTTATCAAGACCCGCGATTGGCCCGCGAAGCACACCAGCAACAAGGGGCATACCTAGAGGTCGTCTATGACGGAGTCTGGAATGTCTCCGACTACGCACACCACCTCTCCCGAAGAGCACGAGGACTGCCGCTGTGGTTCAGCCTTGCCACGCATGGAACGGAAGCTTACGCCGACGCGGTTGAGCAGACGCTGGCTGTCGCAAAAGAGGCCGCCGTGCGGATCGAGCGACAACCTAATCTCGAGCTAGTTGCAGAGCAAAATCTGTCGATCTGTGTATTCCGAAGAAAAGGTTGGAACCCCGCAGACTATGCAAACTGGAGTGATCATCAACTTCAAAACGGTCAGTCTTTCGTCACGCCCACAAAGCACAACGGTGAGACAGTGCTGCGTTTTTGCATCGTCAATCCGCGAACAACGGTTCAGCATATTGAGGAGATACTCGCGAGCCTTTAACGTAGGGCCATGTCCGAGACTCACCTGACCGATCACACCAACCAGCGCTGGGAGCAACTGCTCCGCTACCGCTACATCGAGCTTATCTCGCTATGGGAGGGTCGGCTTACCACACGAAAGTTGTGCGAGACCTTTGGCATTGGTCGCCAACAAGCCAATAAAGACCTAAGTAACTATCGACAGGCACTCAAGCGAGGTGACCTTGTTTACGATGCGGTCGCTAAACACTACTCACCTTCCGAAGACTTCGCTCCAATTCTAACGCGCGGACTTGCCTCGGAATACTTGCAGCTTGCAGCACAGCAAAGTGATGTCCAGCGGATTCTCGGTCACCTCCCTGTAGCTGCCGCCAGTGTTGAAGTCGTCAATGCGCCGTCGAGGGAACTACCAGCTGAGCTCCTGAGGCCGATTATCCAAGCTATGACAGAGCATCGCCGTATTGATGTCGATTACGTTTCGCTCAATAACCCTGATCGAGAAGGCAGAATCATCGTGCCGCACACATTGGTTTGGACGGGTTACCGCTGGCATGTCCGGGCATGGTGTGAAAAAAACCAAGACTTCAGGGATTTTGTACTGAGTCGATTCCGCGGCGAAATAGACCTGATGGACGAGAGTCCCCGCCTGGCGGATCATGATGAAGATTGGCAACAAATTGTGACGCTGAAGATCGAGCCGGATTCACGGCTGTCGCTGGAACAACAGGAAGTCATCGCTCACGACTACAACATGATTGAAGGTCGCCTGGAACTCCCGATTAGAGCCAAACTAGCACCGTATCTACTGCAACTCTTGAACGTCAATACAGGTCCGCTGCTCGAGGACCCAAGAGCTCAGCAACTCGTGTTGACGAATCAAGACACCGTAAATACCTGGCTGATGTAGCAACATGTGCTAACCCTAGCGTCAAATTTGTGACGTGGCTCACGATTTGAATAGCAGTCGGATTGGCCGAGCATGCAAAGTTGTTATTCTGTTTGTCGGAGCAATGAACAGAGGTCGATATGAGCGCCGTTCAGCCCATCAACAATGGACAGTCGCAGAACGTAGCGGAACGCAGCATGCGCATGCCTCCTATTCCTGACGACTTTTTCAGTTTGATTACGAACGAGCAGAAAATCGCGCTTAACCAAAAGCAGCAGTTCGGCTGGTTCGTTAAGTTCGTGCGCCGACCCTACTTTCAGCCAATCGAAGTGGTGCATTCCAACCCTGACGGAAGCGAGTTTCTAATGCTGGAAAACGATGGCGTCACGCGACCTTTCTTCAACGTTCGTACCGACGACCTACGTTAAGTGCCCAGGAAACTGGGTAGTACCTTACGACTTACCTCGCCGCCGCCGAATCGACCGTTTGCGCATGGATGACTTTGGCATACGCGGCAGCTTACCCGTCTCGAGATAGCGGTGAATCGTTTCTTGTGAGCGAACGAGAGTGGCTTTGCCTTCTGATGTAACCATATTGTTCGATTGATAAGCGTCAATCACCCGCGCCTTACAGTTGTCATTCCATTGCTGGTCAAGAATGTCCTGCAATGTTCGCTGCGCATCCGCGTCCTTCACTGGGCAAATAACTTCAACTCGATAATCAATATTTCGCGTCATCAAATCCGCCGAGCTAATGTAGTATTTCGGCTCGCCACGGTTATGGGCTACGTAAACTCGGGGGTGTTCAAGGAAGCGGTCAATGATGCTGATGGCTTTGATATTTTCAGATATCCCGCTGACACCCGGCAGAAGCGAACACATGCCGCGAACAATCAGCCTCACCTCGACACCGGCTTGGCTAGCTTCATAGAGCTTGAGCGTTAATTGACGATCCACCAGATTATTACATTTAAAGAATAACTGCGCCCTGAATCCTTGACGGGCATTGGCTATCTCCTCATCGATTAGCCACATGATGCCGCTTCGTGACGTGTGTGGAGACACCAGTAAGCGCTTGTAGTCTGGCCGCCGATAGTTGTACTTCAGAAACTCAAATACTTCGTTCACGTCCTCACAAATCTCGGGGTCTGCAGTGAGAAGAGTGAAGTCGGTGTACAACCTTGCCGTCTTTTCGTTGAGGTTCCCAGTGCCTACATGGCTGTATCTGACCAAAGCGCCATTTTCCATGCGATCAATCAGGAATAATTTGCTATGAACCTTCAAGCCCGGGATGCCAAAAATGACCTCAATGCCGGCGTCGGTCAGACGCTCCGACCACGCAATATTGGCCTGCTCATCAAAACGGGCGGCCAGCTCTACCACTACTCGCACTCGTTTCCCGTTGTACTGCGCGTTGATTAACGCATCGACGACCTGGGAGTTTGAGGCTACGCGGTATAGGCAGACCTTAATCGAAGTGACAGAGGGATCAATTGCCGCAGTCTTGAGCACGTCAACAACGTAATCAAATGGGTGATACGGGTAGTACAACAGGTAATCTTTTTCTCGAAGTGCATCAAAGATGTTGTCAGCCCGATCGAGCTCAGCGATTCGAATGGGTGGCAGAGGCTTGAATTCCAGATACTTTGGTCCCGCATTGGGAAAGCCAATGTAGTCCTTTGAGTTGTGATATCGCCCGCCAGGAATCAGACTGTCATAACGGCCAAACCCTAGTCGCTTTCGGAGCTGCTCGAGCAACATCTCTGGCATGGTTGCATCGTAAACAAAGCGCACTGCATCCGCCTTGCGACGCTGCTTTAGGCTGGACGCCATTTTCTCAATGAGACTCTCGTTAATCGACGTCTCGATTTCCAACTCGGCATCGCGCGAAAACTTGAAGCAGTAGGCACTCGCCGACTCTATGTTGAGTACCCCTCGGAATACACGAGGCAGACAAGCGCGAATTACGTCATCGAGCAGAATAAAAACTTTACCCTGCGCATCTCGCCCTCTTGGGATGGAGACAAACCGACCCACCACGTCCGAAGGCACTTCCATGACCGCATACCGATCTCCGTCAGTGGTCTTCATGTCGACTGCCAAATAGAGCGATTCATCGGCTAGTGCGGGAATGGCTAAGTCATCAGTGAGCAAGATAGGTTCGAGCGAAGGGAGTACGTACTTGGTGAAGTACTCTTCGACATAGGCTAACTGAGCGCGGCTCAATTCAGTCTCGTCGATGATGTAGATGTGCCGCTTTTTAAGCTCAACCATCACTTTCGATTGCGTTTTGTCGAACTCCCGCTGGAGATGAGCCACCTGCTGTTGAATAGTCTCCAGTAGTTCCTTGGCCCGCTGTCGTTTACCGCCGGTAGACACTGTAATTAGCCGTCTGATTTCGGCGACACGCACGCGGAAGAATTCATCGAGATTACTCGAGAAAATACCCAAATATCGAAGGCGCTGAATCACTGGCACCGACTCATTGGCGGCTTCCTGTAATACCCGGGCATTGAACGATAGCCAGCTCAACTCTCGCGGCATAAAGAGCCGCTCATCGAGATCCGCTAATCGCCCGTCAATCGGATTAATCATGGGTAGGTTATTCAACTGCCTTCATGCAAGGATCTTAACAGGAGCAACCGGTAAGGTTTATATGTCGCAGCGAGAAATAGACTCTGTGACAAAGGAGGCGGTCTCTTGAGGCTTCTCTATGGGCATCAAATGACCCGCATCAATTGACTCGAATTTCACGTTTCTGAGTTGTTTAAGCCGTTCTGCCACATTGGGAACAATCACGTAAGAATGTTCGCCTCCCAGGATGTGAACTGGCTTGTCAATGTGATCAAAGCACTTCCATAGATTGGGTGGGGAGCGGTAGACACACGCCTCCCAGGCACCAGAATATCGAAGATCTACACCACTCTCCGATGGGGCGTGAGCCGCTAGTACGTAATCCATCAACTCCTTATCCGCGATACCTGAAAACGCACGCTTCGTTCGATAGAACTCGAATGCTGCTTGATGACTGTCAAACTGATGTGGTCGCCCCAATGCGCCCCTTATCATTTTAGGTTTATCCGGCCAGAGACGAAACGCCAAGCGTGAGAAAGCGAGGAAACGAGAGTTGATAGTGACAGGATCCAGGCCCACTACTCCCTTGACGAGATGCGGGGCTTTTCTGGCGATAAGTAAGCTGATCGCTCCACCCATCGAGTGGCCCACCAACCAGACTGGGCCCGTGATCTCTCGTTCTAGCGTTTTTATCGCATCGTCAGCGTACACACCCCAATCTAAAAACCTGGGTGCTTCCTTAGTCCACAATGGTCGATGTTCAATTGTGGAAAGTCGTCCCAGAGAGCTAATAGCGCTCAAAAAAGACGCGTAAGTGTTCGGCGGGAAACCGTTCGCATGCAGGAATACGATGTGCTCGGCGGAATCTGAGGCATCGGAGAAATCAGATAATGTTTGCAAGATACGGCTCCAAGATAAATAACAATAGAGTGGCTATGATCGCGCGGTGAGCTTGCTTGGACAGACACAAAAACGAAGCGCTGCGAGAATAAATAATGGCCACAAGAAAAACCATCCAGACTTACGCTGCCGCACTTATTTTCGCGCTAGTGGCCTTTGCACCTCAGGCGAGAACAATCACGTCAGAGGTATTCGATACGGTCATCGAGGGTGGTCGGGTCATGGACCCTGAGACAAATTACGATGCCATCGCCAATATTGGAATCCGACAGGGGACGATAGCCCGCATATCGACCGACCGGCTAAAGGGCAATCGCCACATCGATGCCAAGGGGCTGGTCGTTTCACCCGGATTTATCGATATCCACTCCCACACGCCAACGCGGCTGGGTGAGCACCTCAACGTTCTCGATGGAATCACAACGCAACTCGACCTTGAGGCGGGCTCTTATCCACCGACGGACTACGGCTACCAATACAGGGCGGGAGCACAACTGCACTTTGGCTCATCAGTGGGTCACTTTGCCATTCGAGGTCTTGTGATGGACAACTCAACACAGGGCTATTTCTTCAATGAGGACGGCTTCATCTCATTGGGCGGCGGCATGCGGAGCCAAACGGCAACTCCCGCTCAAGTTAACGAGATGCGAAAACATCTCCGCAACGGCTTAGAACTTGGCGGCCTGGGTATTGGCGTCTTGCTTGATTACATGACCGAAGCCGTCACCGAAAGCGAGCTCAGTATGATCTTCGAGATAGCGGCAGAGTACGACACACCGGTGTACGTGCATGTTCGACGCGGCATGCCCGGCGATCCAACGGGACTAGATGAGGTCATCGCACTTGCGGAGGCACACAAGGTTGCCACCATGATTTGCCATATTACCCACTCAGCCATGGGCGGTATTGGTGTCTGGCTCTCGAGGATCGATGCCGCCAATGCGCGCGGAGCGCGTATTACGACTGAAACACTGTCCTACCTTGCGGGAGGTACATCGATCGCTGCAGATGTTTTTGTGAACCGCGATTGGCGCGCCATCTTTGATATCGATTACGAAGATGTGCAATGGGTGCCAACCGGCGAGTGGCTGGATGAAGAGCGTTTTCTTCGCTATCAGCGAGAGTTTCCCACCAGCTCGATCAACCACCACTACGTCAAGGAAGAATGGTTGCTCGAGGCCCTCAAATGGCCGGGCATGATGGTATCGACTGATGCACTTCCCGCTTTTGACCTTGAGGTGAAAACTAACCCCAACATCGCGGGTACCTACGCCCACTTTCTGGGGCGCTATGTTAGAGATCTGCAGGTGATGCCGCTTATGGATGGCTTGCGGCGAATAACGCTTTTACCGGCGCAGTGGCTGTCACAAGCCTCCAGTGCATTTGAAAAGAAAGGACGCATCCAAGAGGGGGCGGATGCAGACCTTGTCATTTTCGACCCCGCTACAATCGCTGCGAAGGCGGAATACGGTGATCCCTATCAGGCGTCTGTCGGCATTTCACACGTGCTGGTGGCAGGACGACCCGTCGTGACAGATGGTGAACAAGTCGAGGGTCGCTACCCGGGCAGACACCTGCTAACTGCGCTCACCGATTAGAGCCTATCGGCTAGAGCTTGGAGAACTCCTTGTCCAGGTCGTATCGGCTCGAGGTCACGTAACGCTCCATAGCAGCGATCTTTCGTTCAGCTTCTCTCACGCGATCGTGGGCCTTCGCCATGCGCGTTGAAGGCGCCTCAGAGTAACGAAAGGCAGAGCGTCTGCGGTATTCGTGGCGATCCTCATCGTAGTCCTTGATGACCTCCCCTTCATACACCTCGCCACCCCACCGAGAGGACCGTTTACTAATCAGTATCCATGCCGCGATGTAAAACCAGAAGATAATGGATCCTGTGAATAGGAAGAGCGCAAATGCCGAGAGGCGGGTGACCCAGGTCGGTACTTCCCAATACTCAGCGAGCCCCGCACAGACTCCGCCAAACCACCCATCAGACGGGTGTCTGTAAAGCCCTATTCCCCAACCGTTTTTCCGACCTTGGTCAAAACTTCGGTAATGATTTTGGTCTTTGCGACTCATCGAATGACCTCTCCTTCGAAAACCTCACCAACCCATCGAGAAGAACGTTTACTAATGAGCACCCACGCCGCTACATAGAGCCAAAAAACGACAGCTCCCGTGAACAGGAAGAGAGCAAAGACCGAAAGGCGAATTAGCCAGGTCGGTACTTCCCAGTATTCAGCGAGCCCAGCACAAACGCCACCAAACCATCCATCAACCGGGTTTCGGTGCAGGCCGAGTCCCCAGCCATTTCTGCGCCCATGGTCAAAACTACGATAATGATTTCGGCGTCTATAACTCATCGATTGTCTTCCTTCTCATTACGCCAGTTGGGATGGTCAGCATCCAAGATGGCTTCTAAATTAGTGATTCGATCTGTCATGCGATCCACCGCTTCGAGCATCTCATCGAGGCTATGTCGATCATCGTCACTGAGCGCTCTACTTGAGTTATTCAAGCTGCGGTAGTGCAAGGTAATCCAGATCGGAACCACAACCGTGATCAGCAGGATCATCGGTACAAACATAAATTCTAAAAAACTCACAAACCTCTCCAGTCCTGTCCGTCGCAGCGATAGCTCAAAGTGCTGCCTTGGGTAGGTTCTCGGCGATACGATCGGACCAGACTTGGGCGAGAATCAAACCGATGCCCAAACCGGCCATGGCAATCGCGAAACCGAGAATGCCTTCCTCGCCAATCAACATACCAGCAATTGCGACACCCACAGCTGTCACAGTCAAAATAATTCCCCATTGCTGCGCGCTTCGGCGTGAGGCCGATTGAGCTAGTGGCTGACTAATCTCATCGACGCCTAAAACCTCTCCTGAAATTCTTGCCATCTGCACTAGTGCACCAAGTCGCTTTTCAAGGCCCTGATGTCTTACGCATTCTTTTCGACCCCCATTGACTGCTTCAGCACCTCGAGCTCCTCGCTCAACATATCATCCGCTGCCAGTGCGTCGATTTCATCAGCGAGGCTTGGCTTGCCTCGACCCAAGTTCATCGCTTCAAGCTCACTCTCCATTCCATCGACGCGACGCTCAAAGCGTTCGAAACGCTCAAATGCATCGTCAAGTTGGTTTCGATGAATCTGGGTCTGTGTTTTACGGCGCTGTGAAACAGAATCTGCGCGCATTAGGATCGCCTTGCGCTTCGCACGGGCATCATCAAGCTTTGTCTGGAGCTGAGCTACCTCGTGGTGTAGCTGCTCAATGTGCTCATCAGCCAACTCCAGTTCGCCCTCCAGCGCAGTAGCCTCTGACTCAACGCGGCGCTTTTCATGGAGCGCGGCCCTCGCCAGATCCTCACGATCTTTGGATAAAGCTAACTTCGCCTTCTCTTCCCAAGTCGTGGCCTGAGTTTTCATGGAGCGCAACTGCCGCTCCTGCGTCTTTTTATCAGCCAAAATGCGCGCGGAGGCCGATCGCACTTCAACCAACGTGTCCTCCATCTCCTGGATGATCAGACGAATCATCTTTTCCGGATCTTCTGCGCTGTCACACATCGCATTCAGATTTGAATTCACGATGTCCGATAGCCTCGAAAAAATACCCATGTCTCTTTTCCTACTGTTCCGTTAAACCCGGGTCGTTGTTGCCATTTGTGCGCCACTTCAATAAAAACCCACAAAAATAATGACCTACGATGAATTTACTATTGTCGGTGCGGTATTTTACCGACATAAAAAGGTTATTTTTACCTTAATTAGAGTAATAATAACTCTCTATAGGAGTATTAATTGCCTATACTTGACCCATGGAAACGATGCAAACCGTTATTGGAGAGAGTCACGCGCTGAATACTGCGCTTGATCACATTTCCAATCTCGCAGGTATTGATCGATCTATCCTGGTCACGGGAGAGCGTGGTACCGGTAAAGAAATCGCGGCCAATCGGCTCCACTTCTTATCTTCGCGGTGGCAGGGACCCTTCATCAAACTAAACTGCGCGTCGCTACCGGAAAATCTGCTCGATAGCGAATTATTTGGTTATGAGCCGGGCGCCTTTACGGGTGCTCGCCGAAGCCATCAAGGCAGATTTGAGCGCGCCGATGGGGGAACCCTCTTCCTTGATGAGTTGGGTACGATGCCACTCGCACTCCAAGAGAAGTTACTTCGAGTCATCGAATACGGTGAATTAGAACGCATTGGCGGAAGTCAAACGATTAAAGTCGACGTCCGTATCGTAGCAGCGACCAATGCGAATCTTCCGGCTATGGCCGCCAAAGGGGAATTTCGATGGGACCTATTAGATAGGCTCACATTCGACGTGGTGAATATGCCACCGCTGCGTGCGAGAGACCGTGACATAATGCTGCTCGCAGATCATTTCGCTGTTCGTTTCGCCGCTGAGTCAGGATGGCATCATTTCCCCGGATTTTCGCCTAACGCTAAAAGCGAACTATATCGCTACGAATGGCTGGGCAACGTCCGTGAACTTCGAAACGTCATCGAGCGTTCGCTCCATCGACAAGGTGAAGACGGAGAGCAAATTGCTGAACTGGTCATCAACCCTTGGCCAGATAGAAACAACGGATTATCGGACACTCCGCCCCCTGAAGCCTTATCAAAAAGCGAGCTGAACTCGGAACTTCCCAGGAATCTGCGAGCCGCACTCGAGCAACAGGAAGCGTCATGGTTGGAGCAGGCGCTAAACCAAACAGCCAACAACCAAAAGCAAGCGGCAGCATTACTGGGATTGAGCTACGACCAAATCAGGGGCCTCATGCGAAAACACGGACTCCGGAGTCGTTCACTACGCTCTTAGCTGTCCAGAACGGACTGATAAACCTCCAAATTCCCCTCAACCATGGCATCGATAGAAAACTCTGAACGAGCTAGGTGGCTGCCACCGGCACCGAGCGTGTCGCGAAGCGCTTTGTCAGCGAGTAAGGCTTCTAATGCACTCAAGAGTCCTACCTCATCGGCTATATCAAAGGTGATGCCATTCACATCATCAAGGACAATCTCAGGGATACCGCCTGCCCTCGCTGCTACAACGGGCACACCAGACGCTGATGCCTGCAATAACGCTACACCTAGACCCTCGCGTTCAGCGGGATGAACGACCGCGTAGAGATTGGGAAATACACGGTGTAAATCATTACGAAACCCTACCATTTTCACTCGTCCTCCAAACTCCGGTTGAGCGACCCGATCCGTCAGCTCTGTGGCGAGCGGACCTTGACCGAAAATTAGCACCTGCAGCTGCGGGTGCGCCTCAAGTAACTGAGGCAGGATGTTCAGTAGATATTTGTGGCCTTTTCGCGGGATAAGTTGCGCGATGACCCCAAGCGTTTTTGCGTTACTCGGCAGGGAAAACTCGGACTGGAACCAGTCTTTATCGATCTCTGTGCTGTAAGCATTGGCATTAACGGCGCTTCGCACTGTTTCAATCTTTGAGGCATCAACCCCACATGACACCAATACGCTGCCGATTGCCTTTGAAATAACAACTACGCGGCCGTAAAGCGCATATTTGAAAGGCGACAGGAGCCGAGACTCTCTATTATCGACCCGTCGCGAGAGAATCGCCGGGATCCCCAAGATACGCGCCGCCAGCCCGCCATAAATATCGGCACCACGCCGACTGTGAATATGGACAAGGTCCGGCTTTTCTGCTTTTAGGATTCGCAGGAGCCGGGGCACTAAACCTAGATCAAGATCACCGGACATCTTAATGGCGTGAACGCGAGCATTCCCCACCTCGGCCGTCGCAATATCGGAGCCTGTGGGACAGACGAGGACGTTCTCTATGCCTCTGCGTGCAAGCCCCTCATTGAGCCAGACAACCTGCTGAGCGCCACCGTATAGGTAACGCCCTGCTTCGACATGAAGTACCTTCACTGCGTTGACTTACTCACCTAGGTCAGCAATTGCTCTTGCTTGGCAAAATCTAGCGTCGCATTAACGGCAATAGTTAATTTATCGATGAGTTCATCGACATGCTCACGCTGAAGAATCAGTGGCGGGCAAAGGGCAACACGGTTACCGCCTAATGGCCGAATAATCAGTCCTGCGGCTTCAGCCGCCTTCGCGCAGTACTGGCCCACAGCCATGCCTTCAAACGGCTGCGCTGTGGTCTTATTGGAAACCAGCTCGAGCGCACCTATCATTCCCTTTCCAGACACCTCGCCCACCAGCGGGTGATCACTCAACGCGCCCAGTCGCTCCTGAAGGTACTCGCCGACCTGCGCTGCGTGCTCAAACACATTATCCCGC
Source organism: Pseudomonadota bacterium (assembly GCA_002862405.1). Taxonomy (GTDB): domain Bacteria; phylum Pseudomonadota; class Gammaproteobacteria; order Pseudomonadales; family Halieaceae; genus Luminiphilus. The sequence continues at coordinate 7,840 of PKCZ01000094.1, read as the reverse complement.
TCATAAATTTCCAGCACTTTTTGGGCGACGGCACATCCCAGGGGATGTCCGCTGTAGGTATAACCATGACCGAATACACCCATATCCGATGCGGCGCTCTCAACCGCCTCGACAAAATCACTGCTAACGACCGCAGCACTGACTGGCACGTACGCCGAACTAAGCGCCTTTGCAAACACCATCATTTCAGGACGCATTCCCATGGCATTGGCACCAAAATCCGTTCCCAGACGGCCAAACCCGCAGATGACTTCGTCATCCCAAAGCGCAATCCCGTATTTATCCAGAACTGCCTGAATGGCCTCGTAATAGCCGGTAGGAGGAATCAGTACACCACCCGCCCCTGACACCGGCTCTGCAATCATCGCGGCAACAGTCTCTGGACCGGCAGCAATAATTTGCTCATCGAGCTCGCTTGCACGCCGCGCGACGAATTCTGCTTCGCTCTCACCCGGATTGGCTGAGCGATAAAAGTGGGGGGATCCGGTTCGGATAACGCCCAAGGCATCGAACGGTAGCTGGAAATGGTTATGGTTTGTGGGTATCCCTGTCAGTGAAGCCGACGCTACCGTAACGCCGTGATAGCCCTTATCTCGCGCAATGATTTTCGTCCGCTGCGGCTGACCGATCGCCGTGGCGTGATAACGAATCATCTTGACCAGTGTGTCATTAGCGTCTGACCCACTGTTACCCAGAAACACACGAGCATTCTTCATCGGCACCATGCCGGCAAGCTTGTCAGCCAGCATCATGGCGCTATCGTGGGTCTTACCGCCGAACATATGACTAAAGCTGAGCTCACGCATCTGCTGCGTCGCCACTTCGATAATCTCTTCGTTGCCGTAACCCAGTGACGTACACCAAAGACCGGCCATGCCCTCGAGGTAGCGCTTGCCTGAGCGGTCATAGATGTACGGCCCTTCGCCGCGCGCAACGACCATTTGCTCCGCTGCTGATGGATTTGTCGTCGGATACAACATGGATGTCATGGCAACCCCCCTAGGATCTCAGCCCGTGTTTTAATCGCTATTTTCGTGCACTCATGATTACGAAAAATAGTACACGCTGGGGTTGGTTTTGTCCGCATACACTGGCTCGCTCTTGAAATGAGCAACGCTGAGCGAGGCCTTTGTATTGGGTCTATACTTTTTAAAGTACGATCCGCACCAAGCGCATCGAACTGCTCTAACGCGCCTTGGTTCGCTCTTTCCCGCAACGCTCACAGCGTTGACGCATAACAACTTCGCCTCGGAGCAAGGCAAGGCTATCCGGTCTAATCTGCCGCCACTTGTGTCGGCCACGAAGACAGGAAAGAGACTTTTTTTCTGTCATGCACTAGGAGCGCGTATACAGCGTGCGATCTACGGCCAACTGCCAGGATGTCATTCGCTCAGCACGCTCAGCGTCAGTCAATCTGACCTCGAAGGCCCGATCAGAGCGCCAAACACGTGCAATATCGTCGGCGCTGGCCCAAACGCCCTCACCCAGACCCGCCAAGAAGCAGGCTCCGGCCACCGTCGTTTCGATGACCTCAGGGCGGGTAATGGGTCGATTGAGGTAATCTGATTGAAGTTGCATCAAGAGATTATTTGCCGATGCGCCGCCATCGACCTTCAAGGCGGTCATCGCTTGACCAATATCGGCTTCCATCGCCATGAGAATATCGACATTTTGAAGTGCCATAGCATCTAGCGTTGCGCGCGCTATCTCGCCCTTGCCTGAGCCACGTGTCAGCCCAGTCAAGGTGCCGCGAGCCTCAGGCGCCCAATAGGGGGCGCCCAATCCAGCAAGTGCTGGCACAAACTCCACGCCACCTGCGCTCTCCACGCTCTCAGCCAAAGCCTCAATATCTGCCGCATTCTCGATGATGCCCAATTGATCCCTCAGCCACTGCACTGCAGCCCCGCAAACAAAGGCACCACCCTCTAGCGCATAAACCGCATCCTGCCCCTTGAGTTGCCAGGCCACCGTGCTTAATAGACCTGTGTCAGCAGCGATGGGGATAGTGCCCGCGTTCATGAGAATGAAGGACCCCGTGCCGAAGGTACATTTCGCGTCGCCGGGCTCAAAGCAGGCCTGTCCGAACAAGGCAGACTGCTGGTCTCCAGCGACTCCTGATACGGGCAATCCATCGGGCAAGCCCGGAACACCGCTTGTAACGGCAAACCGGCCACTGGACGGACAAATTTCGGGAAGTATGTCGCGCGGCACACCGAAGATATCGAGCAACTCCGCGTCCCAATCTAGTGTTTCAAGTGACATCAACGAGGTACGCGAGGCATTCGATACATCGGTTTTATGCACGTTGCCATTGCTGAGACGCCACATGAGATAGGTGTCGATGGTACCGGCTAGCAGACGCCCCTCGGCCAAAAGCGTTTTTGCGGTTGGCGCGTTATCGAGTATCCATTTGAACTTGGTCGCGGAGAAGTAAGGATCGAGCACAAGTCCACTTTTGGCCTTGATGACGGCTTCGTAACCCGCGGCTTTTAAATCCTCACAGACATCCGTGGTTCGCCGACACTGCCAAACGATGGCGTTATGTACCGCTTGTCCGGTCTGAGAATCCCACAGCACCGCCGTCTCTCGCTGGTTGGTCATGCCTATCGCAGCGACCTGAGAAACCGCGTGTTCCGTATCGGAAAAAATGGCGGATAAGCCACTTAACACGGACTGCCAGATCTTCTCAGGGTCGTGCTCAACCCATCCGGGTTGCGGGAATACCTGCGGAAACTCATGGTTCACCGATGTCAGCAATCTACCATCGGTGTCCATCAGCGCAATGGTTGAGCCTGTGGTGCCCTGATCAATCGCTAAAATGAGGTCAGTCACACCACGCGCTCCCTACCACTGCTGTATTGCTGTTATGCGGCGGTGTAGCCTTCGATCGCCTTAATCTCAAGGTAATCCGTGAAGCCATGGGCACCCCACTCTCGGCCATTACCCGACTGCTTGTAGCCACCAAACGGAATATCAGGACCTCCACTCGCACCGTTGATGTGGATGTTGCCAGCACGGATCCTAGCCGCCACCGCGCGAGCGTGGTCCATATCACCACTTTGGACATAACCTGCAAGGCCATAAGGGGTATCATTAGCAATGCGAATCGCCTCTTCCTCTGAATCGTAAGGAATCATGGTCAGCACAGGACCAAAGATCTCTTCACGAGAGATGGTCATGTCGTTGTTCGCTTCAGAAAACACCGTGGGCTTAACGTAGTGACCTGCATCAACACCCTCGGGAAGTCCTGTGCCGCCACACACCAGCTTCGCTCCCTCATCGATGCCTCTCTGAATGAGTCCCTGAATCTTGTCCCACTGAACCTTGGAAACCACGGGTCCCATAGTTGTGTCCTTGCTCGCGGTATCGCCAACAACCACTGACTGAGAAACAGCCGCTGCAATTTGCTCGGCCTCGGCCAATCGGTTGCGTGGCACCAACATGCGCGAAGGCGCGTTACAGGACTGTCCGGTATTGTTGTACATGTGGAGCACACCGCCTGTCACCGCCGCCTCAAGATCGGCATCATCGAGAATAATATTTGGTGACTTCCCGCCAAGCTCCTGAGTTACTCGCTTCACCGTCGGCGCTGCGTTCTGTGCCACCAGCGAGCCTGCGCGCGTCGATCCGGTAAACGACATCATGTCGACATCTGGGTGCTTGGAAAGCGCTGTTCCCACCCCAGGTCCGTCGCCATTGACCATGTTATAGACCCCTGCTGGAACCCCTGCCTCATGCATAATCTCGGTGAAGATATACGATGAAAGTGGCGCCACCTCGCTGGGCTTCAGCACCATCGTGCAACCGACTGCCAGCGCTGGAGCCACCTTGCAGGTGACCTGGTTCATGGGCCAGTTCCATGGCGTAATCAGGCCACAGACGCCGATGGGTTCCTTGACCACGCGGTGCGCACCAAGGTCCTCGGAGAAGGAGAAGTTTCTTAGAATCTTTGCCGCTTCCGTCACGTGAGCGAGGCCTGCGTAAGCCTGAGCTGTCGACGCTAGAGAGATTGGCGCACCCATTTCTTCGCGAATTGCCTCAGCGATTTCACCAATTCGCGACATGTAGATCTCTGCAATTTTATCCAGTAGTGCGGCGCGCTCCTCCATCGATGTCTGGCTAAAGGTCTCAAAAGCGGCTTTCGCTGCCGCAACCGCAGTGTCGACGTCCGCCTCATTACCAATGGCAATGGTGGCGCACTGCTCGAGCGTCGCTGGATTCTCGACCGCTAAGGTATCGCTTCCAGACGGTGCCACCCAGGCGCCATTAATGTAGAACTTAGTGTAATCACGCATTGTTTTTCTCCAGTAAGTGAAACGACTTTGTATTATTTAATTAATAGCCCAACTCTACTGCAGAACGCGACTCGGATGCATCCCATCCACATAACCCATAAAAGGTGTGTGTATGGAATAGCCCAGAAGCGCCTGTGTTCTGCTCGGTAAACGCGCCACAGTCTCCGGCGGCACGGCTAACAGCATCGTCTCCAAGGGACGCGCCCAGCCAGCACAATATTGTGGAGTGACAATTAAGCGATCGGCGTCGGTCTGATTGGCGCCACCGCGATGCCAGACATCACTGCGCATGATCATCACGGAACCGGCTTTCATGGTGGCCTTTTCGCATGCAATGTCACGCGGCGAAGTGTCAAATAAGTCCTCACGCTGCCCAAAGTGCTCGTCCTGCAGGCGACCTGCGATGTCAGGGGTATCCCATTGATGACTGAACGGTAGAACCTCGGTTGCACCATTCATGTCAGTGGTGTCATCGAGCGCCCAGAATACGGAAATACCAAATACGCCATGAGGTTGAGGCACCGAAATGTGGCCATCATCGGTATGCCAGGGCTGGACGGTCTCTCCCGGATGCAAATTAATCGACAAACAGGCAGAGAGTAAGCAGGACTCGCCGAGGAAGTGCTCCGCGAAGGCTAACGCCAAAGGGTGCTCGATCATGTCCGCGAAACGGTCAGATTTTGCCAGCAGTGCATAAAGTCTATGACTGCTCGTGCCTTCAAATACATTTCGCCCCGTCGGAGACACAGCCATCAAGTGCTCGAGAATCTGACGATAGTCATCACAATCGCTTGGTGACAGTACGTCTTCAATAATCACATAGCCGCGATCGTGAACGTCGACCAACGCGGCTTGAAATTTGTCCGCCGGTAACCAAGGTGCTACGGACGCTATGTGCGCAGACGAGGTTACGGGGACATAGCATTCATTCATGGGTACGCCTCGAGTTGGTGCAAGATCAAGGTTTGATTCATAATTGTGTTACACGAACATACTGAGGCTTCAAAAGTGAATCAAGCAGTAGATCTAGACGAACTCACACTCTTCCGCGATATGGCACGCCGTGCCTTTGAAAAGGAAATTTCGCCCTACTACGAGGAATGGGAACACAATCACATGGTGCCTCGCGAGCTTTGGAATACGCTCGGGCAAGCTGGCCTATTGTGCCCCGACGTTGACGAGGCGTATGGCGGTGCAGGGACTACACCCCACGTGACACTGGCTATGATCGAAGAACTATCCCGAATGGGCTTTGGTGGCTTCGCATCTGGTTACGGCATTCACTCAAACATCATTGCGCCCTACCTCAGTCGACACGGTACAGAGGCTCAAAAAGCGCATTGGCTCCCACGCATGGTGACCGGTGAGGTCGTTGGTGCACTTGCCATGACCGAGCCCGGTGCAGGTTCAAACGTGCAAGGAATTCGAACCAACGCTGTTCGAGACGGAGATGAGTGGGTACTCAACGGCTCGAAAATCTTCATCACAAACGGTATTCACGCCGATCTCGTAATCGTCGCAGCGATAACCGACCCGGGCAAAGGCGCCAAAGGCACATCGCTGTTCCTGGTCGATGCGCACGCGCCAGGCTTCGAAAAGTCGAAGAAAATCGAGAAGATTGGCCAGCACACATCGGATACGGCGTTGTTGTTCTTCACTGACGTTCGCCTACCCGCCGATGCCTTGCTGGGTGAGGTCAATAAAGGCTTCGCTATCCTGATGGATGAACTGCCCCGTGAGCGCCTCGGCATTGCCGCCCAGGCCGTTGCGGCCTCCGAGGGAGCGTTGGATATCACCATCGAGTACGTCAAAGAACGCGAGGCCTTTGGTCAAAAAGTAGGTCAATTCCAGAATACGCGATTCAAGCTTGCTGACGTAAAAACCCAGGTGGCGGTAAATCGCGCCTTCTACGAGCAGTGCGCGAATAAGTATGCGACCGACGAACTGACAACCGAAGAAGCAGCGATGTTGAAGCTAGCAAGCTGTGAGATGCAATGTGACGTTGCGGATCAATGCCTGCAGCTCTTTGGTGGCTACGGCTATACCACCGAATATCCCATTTCCCGTTTTTATGTCGATGCTCGTATTCAGACCATTTACGGCGGCACCTCGGAAATCATGCGCGAACTGGTGGCTCGATCCATCTTGGGTCGCGAATAAAGCGGACAGTAATAGTTTTATGAGAATGAACGTCATAAGCCGGCTAGTTTTGCCGGCTTTTTTTGTTTTAAACACGGGCACAACGCTCGCCTCGGACGAGTCTCTCGAGGCCGTTATTAGCAATCATTGGGACTGGGTATTGGAGCAATACCCGGAATACCGGCGCGAATACGGTGACATGTCGGGCAATCAAAGCTGGACCGACTTGAGTGCTGATGTGCTGGAGCGTCGCAATGAGGACACCAAGGCATTTATTGATGACCTTGATCGCATTGACCCCGCGTCCTTGAGTGAAACAGCGCAACTCAATCAGCGAATGCTCAAAACATCGCTGCAAGAGGAGGTGGAGTCCTATGAAAGTGGCCTTCACCTGATAGCAATAAACATGCGAAGTGGGCCACAACACCGCTACACTATGGTCGAGCGTCTGCCAATGGCAACAGAGACCGACTATGTCGACTGGCTCGCGCGCCTCGAGAACCTCCCGGCGCAACTCGCGCAATACCAGTCCTTATTACAGGCCGGTGTCGACCGCGAACGGACACAGGCGCGCATCATTATTGAGCGTGTACCCAATCAACTCGATGCGCTCATAGTGGATAACCCAGGAGACAGTCCATTTTGGGGCGTCTTTGAGACCATGCCTGCCTCGATCAGCCCTGAGTCAGCTGCTGAGCTTAAATCGTCTGCGCGAGCCATCATTGCCGACCAGCTGACCCCGGCGTATGCCGAGTTCAAACGCTTCATCGAGGAGGAATACCTTCCCAAGACACGAGCGCGTCCGGGTATTGGCACCCTCCCCGGTGGCAAGGCGGTATATGCGATGTTGGCGCGACACTTCACCACAACCGACATGACTCCTGAGGAGATACACAACATTGGCCTCTCCGAGGTGGCGCGTATCCGTGGTGAGATGGAAGAGGTCATCGAAGAAGTAGGCTTCGACGGCGATATCAATGCATTCAATGACTTCCTACGCACCGATCCACAGTTCTATTACAAGACGGCCGAAGAACTACTCGAGGGTTATCAATCCGTTTCTAAACGCCTCGACCCTGAATTGGTAAAGCTATTTGGGAAGCTGCCGCGCATGCCCTACGGAGTGCGACCCATTGCACCAGAGCTCGCCCCGGACACGACAACGGCTTTCTATATGCGGCCTGCTCTCGATGGAAGCCGTCCTGGTTGGTACTACGTGAACCTCTACAAACCCGAAGTTCGACCGAAATATGAGATGGAGGTTTTATCAGTGCATGAGAGCGTGCCCGGACACCACCTCCAAATTGCCTTAGCACAGGAAATTGAAGGGCTCCCTGAGTTCCGTCGCAACAGCAGTGTCACGGCCTTCATTGAGGGATGGGGACTGTATTCCGAGCGCTTGGGCT
>PKCZ01000124.1 GCA_002862405.1 Pseudomonadota bacterium | reverse complement strand
TGGTGCCCAGGGACGGAATCGAACCGCCGACACGGGGATTTTCAATCCCCTGCTCTACCAACTGAGCTACCTGGGCAAATCTGAAGTAAGTACTCCGGAAAGGCCGCGTATTAAACCGTCGAGACCTTAAGCCGTCAAGTAAACTAAGTCACTGCTGGCTGATTATCTGGTTGAGGGTCGGGCTCACTCACGGAAACGTCTTTGGTCATGTCTCTGTTGGAGGCAAGCACCGCATAAACCGCGGGTAAAATGACCAGTGTGAACAATGTGCCTATCAGCATGCCGAAGACCAGGACGGCTCCAATGCTGTTTCTCGCCTCTGCGCCTGCGCCTGTCACCAGAACCAACGGGAAATGACCGAGCACGGTGGCGCCAGTGGTCATCAAGACCGGACGTAAGCGCGCAATGGCTCCGTTACGTATCGCATCAAACTTCTCGACGCCGGCCATGCGCTCTTGGTTGGCAAAGTCCACGATGAGAATCGCATTTTTCGTCACCAGACCAACCAGCGTGACCAGCCCCACCTGCGAAAAGATATTAATGGTGCTGAAGTTCAAGAAGGTGATTGTCAGTGCTGCAAACAGGGCAAGCGGTATGGAGCCGAGCAGGATAATCAGCGGATCCCGAAAGCTATTGAACTGAACCGCTAATACGAAGAACACAAGCGCTGTCGCGATACCCAGAACACCCGTCATTGTGTTGCCTTCGCTTCGCAGTTCCCGAGATTCCCCTAGGTAGTCCAGTACATAGCCTTCGGGCAATGTTCGTTCGGCAATATCTTCAATCAAGCTGAGCCCTTGGTCTTTGGTTGTGCCCGGCAAAATGGCGCCGTAGATCTTGAAGCCGTCTTTTTGTTGGAAGCGCGTCAACGCGCGGGGCTCCGTTGATCGCGTTAGGGTCACCAGCGACCCAAATGGCACGAGTTCTCCATTGGGGATTCTGATTGGGATATCGAGTAGCGCTGCCGGTGAATCACGCTGTTCACTCTCGAGCATGGGAATGACGCGGTAAGCACGACCACGTTCATCAAAGCGCGTCACGTAGGCCGGCGAGACCATCAACCCCATCTGCGCGGACAAATCACCAAGACTCATCCCTAAATCTGCAAGACGCTCCTTATCGATATCGAACTGCGCCTCGACGCGATCAATCTTGATGTCTGTCTCGACGAACAAAAAGTTTCCTGATGTCTGTGCTTCATCGACAATACTCCGGGCAACCTCGAGCATGTTTTCATTGCTGTCCGATGAAGTAATAACAACCTCGACGTCAAAGCGACCAGCTGATGGAAGTGAGGCTTCTTCAAAAGGCACGGCAGAGACAATGGGTGATCCCTTAATGCTCTGGTAAATCTCAAACACCATGTCCTTAACGGGTCGATCGCGCTCATCGGGCGGGACGAACTCTTGCCCACCAAAACCGCCTGTGGGGGTAACAATTTGCCACATGTAGGACGGCTCGGGCTTGTCTTCGAGCGTCTGCACCACCTGATAGAAGCCCTCATAGGTTTCTTCTAACGACGACTCTGGCGCGGATTCGAATACGAGGCCGAGACTGCTTTGATCTTCAACCGGCGACAGTTCCTTCAAAGAGAATAGATAGAGCGGTGCTGATAGCAGCGAAAAGAAAATGCCGGCGCCAATGAGTTGGTAACGCCATCTAAGCGAGAAATCGACGAGCCGCGCATAGGCCTCAGAGGTGGCGTCAAAACGCTGATTGACCCATGTTGTGGTCGCTGACTCGTGTCCTCTATCTGGACAGACCCAAGCGCTCAAAATGGGTGATAGCGTCATCGCTACAAAGCCGGATATCAAAACGGCAACCGCTAAAGCAAAGGCAAATTCTCTGAAGAGAACGCCAGATAGCCCTGATAAAAAGCCGATAGGCGCATAGACGACGGCCAGGGTTGCGGTCATGGCCACGATTGGGCCGAGCAACCGGCGAGAACTGGTAATAGCCGCCTCATACCGGCTCATACCCGACCTGAGGTTTCGTGCAACGTTCTCGACGACCACAATGGCGTCATCTACCACCAGACCGACCGACAGAACGATCGCGAGGACGGTCAACAGGTTGAATGAAAACCCGATGATCGACATGGCCGCGACGGCGCCGAGAAGGGAGATTGGGATTGTCATTAGCGGGACGAGCGCAGTTCGGAAAGAGCCCATGAGCGCCACGACAACAAAACCCACTAGTAAGATGGTTTCCCCGAGCGTCATCACAATTTCGCGAAGCGAGTCACGCATGTAATTCGAGATATCAAAAGCCATGAATAGCTCGAGATCCCCCGGAAGAACCTGGTTGATATCGTCGATTCGATCATAGAGCGCATCGGCAACAGCAATTTCACTGGCTCCGGGAGCGGCATAAATCGCGAGAAAAACCACCAAATCTTGATCGTAGCGACTGCGCTGCTGCGCCTCTTCCATACCCAGCTCAACGCGCGCGACATCACCGAGTCGGATCTCCGCGCCTTCTTGAGAGCGAATGATCATGGACCGGAAGTCATCGGCAGTCTGTGCAGTAGAGTCCGTTTTTAGGGTGATTCGTTGGGTGGCACTCTCGCTAGCCCCCAATGCACCAATCACGTTATTACTTTGCAGTGTATTTTTAATGTCGTGCGCAGTGACATTGAGCGCGGCCATTTTCCACGCATTCATCCAGATGCGCATGGCTGGTTTTACACCGCTGTTCTCCACCCGTTGTACGTTTGAAACCGAGGTCAGTTGGGGCACGATATTGCGCTGAACGATGTCAGTCACTTCGCCCAAAGGCCGGTCTTCCGGAACGCGGACAGCAAGGTAGAAGCTCGCATAGGGACTGTCGGCACGACTCACCTGAATAAACGGATCCTCAGCGCCATCGGGAAGTTCGAGACGAATCTGACTTAACCCTGAGGAGAGCTCTGCGAGTGCATCGGTGCTGTCCTCATTGAGCTGCATCCAGGCCGTGACAATACTTTCACCGGATGTTGTGGTTGACTCGACGTAGTCGACACCCGGGATGGCATTGGCAACGCGCTCAATGGGCTCGGTAACAAAACCTTGAACCGATTCTGCGGTCGCGCCAGGGTAGGGCGTGATGATTTGAATCGATGAGCTTTTGATAACCGGAAACTGAACCACCGGGATGTCAATGGCAGCACGAACCCCCGCGAGCAATAACAGCAGCGATACAACAACTGCAATCACGGGACGCTTGACGAAAATATCGTTCCAGCGCGGTCGGTCTTGAAAGCCAACCATACCTAGTTCGTCCTGTCGCCCAGTTGAGCCAAGACACCCTCTTTGAGCTTGAATGACCCGGTTGTTGCGAATAGTCCTGTTTCATCGAGCACGGCCGTAAACAGCGCGGTTTCCGCAGTCTCGTCGACAAGATTTATGCGCTGAACCTTTGCTCGATAAGGCCGCTGCGCGCCCGGCTCTGCGTCGATCAGTTGATAAATGTAGGTTCCATCGGTGTCCCATCGAATGCTCGAGGGCGGGAGCTCATACACCGCCACAGATGCACCACTCGCGACTTCTACTTGTATGAGTTCCCCGTGTTTGAGGTCAATGCCGTTTGCACTTGCTCTTACATCAAAGGTGCGAGTTCTGGCGTCAATTGAGTCGGAAACAACAATGACGGTCGCTGGGCCTAAAAACGTGCCGTCGAGGTCATAGAGGCTCGCCTCATCACCCACTGAAATTTTCGCGAGGCCTTGGGGGACTTTGAAATCAATCCATCGCTCGTCACCCAAGCCGGTGAATGCAGCAACCACCTCTCCCGAATCGAGCATGTCCCCCACGACGTGAGTGTAGATGCCCATGCGCCCGGTAAATGGAGCTCGAGTGGTCAGTCGCGTTAATTGCGCGTCGATGGCTTTAATTTGTGCGTTGAGGGCATTGAGGCGAGCCTCCTGCACGTCGATGTCACCCTGAGCGATGAGCGCCTGCTCTCTGAGTGTGCGACTTCGCCCCAGCTGCGTGATCACCAGGTTGCGGTCTGCTCTTAGCGCTTCCTGTTGTGCTACGAGATCGGCTGAGAAGAGCTTCAGGATAGCGTCGCCTTTTTCAACAACGGCGCCCGCAGAAAACGGAAGACTCACAATGCGCCCGCCAACTTCAGAGCTGATTTCCACAAACTCAGGCCTTCTGATGGTCCCGCCGAGGCGGCGGACCGGGGTATGTGTCATTGAGCTTACCCGGCGCGCGCTGACGACTTCATAGGTTTCCGGGAAGGATGCTCCAAAAGCAATCGCAGCCGTAATTTGCTGGTATTTCACCGCTGCAAGTGCACCGGTTACCAAGAAGCAGCCAACCAATGTGATCAGCCAAGGTACAATCTTTCGCATCGTTTAAATCTCGATAACCAACATCATTCGCTGGTTTGTGATGGGGGCACATAACCCTCAGCGTGGTCGTGCACTCCGCCACTCAGAAAAAGGTCCATCTGCTCAGAAAGATACTTTCTTGCCTCCAGATCCATCATGTTCAGGTGCTTTTCGTTAATCAGCATGGTTTGTAGCGCTTGCCAATCGCCCCATGCCTTCTTTGATACGGACTCGTAGATGTCTTGGCCTTTTGCTCCCGGGAGGGGCGGCCTGTCCAGTCCTTCTAGATCTTCTTGGTAGCGGCGGCAATGAACGGTTCGCATGAACTATCTCTTCAGTCTTTAACAGTAAGTGTGTTGAGCATTTTGAGCACTGGCGCGGGCAACCCGAGTGCCAACGCCTCACTCATTGTAAACCAGCGGCGATCATCTCGGTCACTTATTCTGGACGACGCGGCGGCTATTGGGCACACGACCGGCGTGATGTCGAGCTTAAAGTGACTGAACGCGTGGCTGTGACGGGATTGTTCGGTTGGATCTGCAGTTGCAGTTAATCCATTATTCGAGAGCCAGTCGGCCACCTCTGCTTTTTCTCCTATTTCGGGAAAGGACCACAGTCCGCCCCAAATACCGGCTGGGGGGCGTCGCTCTAAAAGAACGCAGCCGTCTCGATCGATGCACTGCAGGAACACAGTCGATCGAACAGGGATCGCTTTTTTGGGTTTTTTACCCGGAAAGTCGGCTGGTCGATTTTCAATGCGTGCTCGGCAGTCTTCGAACATAGGGCAGTAGAGGCAGCCGGGATTTGATTTGGTGCAGAGCATCGCCCCCAGGTCCATGATGCCTTGAGTGTAGTCGCCAGTTCGTGTACTTGGTGTGTGTGATTCCGACGCTGCCCATAGCGCTGCCAGCACGTCGGCTTTACCGGGCCAGCCTTCAATCGCGTGATATCGAGCCAATACGCGCTTAACGTTGCCATCCAATATAGGTGCCCAACCGTCGTGTCCAATCGTCACAATGGCACCGGCTGTCGATCGGCCAATGCCCGGTAATGTCTCCAGTGCTCCGACGGAGCTGGGAAACTCCCCATGAAAATCGCGGACAACCATTTGTGCCGCGCGGTGCATGTTGCGTGCGCGAGCGTAATAACCGAGCCCGGTCCAGAGGCTCAGGACATCGTCGAGAGGCGCTTCTGCTAGATCTGTTACGGACGGATAGACCGACATGAATCGGGTGTAGTACGGAATGACGGTCGAGACCTGTGTCTGTTGCAGCATGATCTCGGAGACCCAGACGCGGTAGGGCGTTTTGTCCTGCTGCCAGGGAAGAGAGGTTCGACCATACTTATCAAACCAGGACAAAAGTCGCTCTGAAAATGAGGGAAGCTGAGTCATAAGATGAGCTGTTAAGCGCTTTGCTATACAATCCGCGGCCTAGTGTAGCGTCTCGGCGCAAAAGCCGACCCAAGTTTAGGAAAAACAGATGGACAACGCTCAAACACCCGTGCGTAAAGCCACAGTCTCACGAGATACACTTGAGACTCAAATCACCGTATCGGTCTGCCTGGATGGAACTGGAAAAGCTGAGTTTGATACGGGCTTACCCTTCCTTGAGCACATGCTTGATCAGATAGCCCGTCATGGGGTGGTTGATCTTAACATCAAGGCCAATGGCGATCTGCACATCGATGCGCACCACACGGTAGAGGACATTGGTATTACGCTGGGTCAGGCGCTAGCAAAAGCTGTGGGCGATCGTCGCGGCATCCTGCGCTATGGGCATGCTTATGTACCGCTGGACGAAGCATTGTCTCGCGTTGTAATCGATTTTTCGGGCCGTCCTGGCCTTCACTACGATGTGCCGTTTACCCGCGCCTCAGTAGGCGATTTTGATGTCGATCTATTTGCAGAGTTCTTTCACGGGTTGGTCAATCACGCGCACCTGACCTTGCACATCGATAATTTGAAGGGTGAGAACAGTCACCACCAAGCCGAGACTGTATTTAAGGCGTTTGGTAGAGCGCTGCGTATGGCTGTCTCTGCAGATGAGCGTGCGCCCTCGGCAATGCCATCAACCAAAGGCGTTCTGTAAATCCATGACGCAAACGGTTGCCGTTATCGATTACGGCATGGGCAATCTTCACTCCGTTGAAAGCGCACTGCGAGAGGCGGGCGCGAGCGATGTTGTGGTTACGGCAGATGCCAAGGCTATTTTGGCGGCAGATCGCATCGTGTTTCCCGGGGTTGGCGCCATTCGTGACTGTCTTGCCGAGTTTCGCCGACTGGGTTGCGATACAACGCTTCGTCTAGCCGTCGACCGCGGTACACCCGTATTGGGAATCTGCGTTGGCATGCAGTCGCTCATGGCGCGATCAGACGAGAATGGCGGCGTTGATTGTCTAGGCTATTTTGATGGAACGGTCACGCGTTTCCCGAGGAACCACAGTGATGCCGATGGCACGAAGCTGAAAGTTCCTCACATGGGCTGGAATCAGGTGGCGCAAAGCCAGAACCACCCTCTTTGGGACGGAATAGCGGACAACGCGTATTTCTACTTCGTACACAGCTTTTTTTTACCCAAGGCGGAGTCTGACTACGTGGCGGGGTCGTTCAACTACGGCATCAAGGGCAGTGCAGCCATCGCGAAGGGCAGCGTGTTTGCTACTCAGTTTCACCCTGAAAAAAGCCATGATAACGGCTTGAAGCTGCTCGCGAACTTTTTGACATGGGACGGCACATGCTAGTTATCCCTGCAATCGATCTGAAAGATGGGCAATGCGTTCGCTTGCGGCGTGGCGATATGGAAGACAGCACGGTCTTTTCTGATGACCCAGTCGCTACGGCGGAGCGTTGGGCAGAAGCGACGGCGCGTAGGCTGCACATGGTTGACCTCAATGGTGCGTTTGCAGGCAAACCCAAGAATGCTGAAGCGGTCAGAGCGATTACCCGTGCGCTCCCCAGCTTGCCTGTCCAAATCGGCGGCGGCATTCGCGATTGCGCGACCATCGAAAGCTACCTCAATGCCGGCGTGAGCTACGTCATTATCGGAACAGCTGCGGTCAAAAATCCTGAGTTTGTTCGAGAAGCGTGTGATCGGTTTCCGGGGCACATCATCGTAGGCATTGATGCCAAGGCTGGATTTGTCGCGACCGATGGCTGGGCTGAGACCAGTACCGTACTTGCCGTAGACCTGGCGCGTGATTTTCGAGACGCCGGGGTCGAGGCGATCGTGTACACAGATATCGAGAGAGACGGGATGATGCAGGGCGTCAACGTCAGTGCAACGGTTAATCTGGCGAAAGAGGGTGGCTTACCCGTGATTGCCTCAGGCGGTGTGACCAATATTGAGGACATACGTGTTCTTTCTGAGGTGGCGCATAACGGCATTGTTGGCGCCATAACGGGTCGCGCTATTTACGAGGGGACATTAGATGTTGCCCAAGCGCAGGCTTTGGCGGATCAAGTGAGCGCAATGCAGTGAGCCTGGCGAAGCGCATTATTCCCTGCCTCGATGTCGATCAGGGGCGTGTTGTCAAAGGCGTGAACTTCGTAGGCATTCGCGACGCGGGTGATCCTATCGAAATCGCTCGTCGTTACAACGACGCAGGTGCTGATGAAATCACCTTCCTCGATATCACAGCCAGTCATGAGCAGCGCGATACTACTTATAGAACCGTTGAGCAGATCGCATCTCAGGTGTTCATTCCACTCACGGTTGGCGGTGGTGTGCGAGCCGTTACTGATATCCGCCGCTTGCTGAACGCCGGCGCAGACAAGGTCAGCATCAATACGGCAGCTATTTTCAATCCGGATCTTGTTCGCGAGTCAGCTGAGCGATTTGGTTCCCAGTGCATTGTGGTCGCGATGGATGTAAAAGCACTCGACGATGGCTCAGGACGCTACGAGTTGTTCACCCACGGCGGTCGCAAACCAACAGGCATAGAAGCTATTGAGTGGGCCCAAAAAATGGCTGATTTTGGAGCTGGGGAAATTTTATTGACCAGCATGGATCGTGATGGAACCAAGGACGGCTATGACTTGCCGATTACGAGAGCCATCTCGGATGCGGTGGATATTCCCGTTATTGCTTCAGGAGGTGTCGGAACGCTAGATCATCTCGTGGCGGGGTTTACCGAAGGCGGGGCGGATGCGGTTCTAGCGGCGAGTATTTTCCACTTTGGCACGTATACAGTGGCCGAAGTAAAAGCGCACTTAGCTCAATCCGGAATAGCGATTAGAGCGTAGTGAGCGCTAACTTAGTATTCGCCTAGAGACGAATCTTCGGAGTCGGCGTCAATATCGCTTAGCGGTGTTGCTCCCAAGCTGTGATAGACGTTAATGCCTTTAAGTAAGGTGAAGGCCTCATAGATCTGATTGTCGTCTTCGCGCAGTGTCGCGATGGCTTCGGTCTCCGTTTCAACGTTTGATCCCGTGTTCTCAATACTCCGATTGAGGTCGGCTTCTCGAAGTCGGTTGCCTTGCTCAAGGCTGGTTAACTGCGCTCGTTCCACTACCACGTCCGGCACGATACCTTCAGCCTGAATAGATCGTCCCTTGGGTGTGTAATAGAGCGACGTCGTTAATTTCAGGGCTTTGGTGTCAGAGACTGGAAGTACGGTTTGAACCGAGCCTTTCCCAAAACTTTGAGTGCCCATAATGACCGCTCGGCCGCGGTCCTGAAGCGCGCCTGCAATTATCTCGGAAGCGCTTGCTGAACCACCATTCACCAAAACCACCACGGGTACCCCCGGTAACAATTCTCCTGGTTCGGCGTTGTATGTGTTCATGGAGTCGGGGTGACGCCCTTTGGTATAGACGACCAAACCACCATCAAGGAAGTTACTGGCCATCTCGACACTGGCATTCATAACGCCACCCGGGTTGTTACGAATGTCCAGAACAACACCTTTGACGTCACCTTTTTCGAGCGCTGATTCGATCGCACTGGTGACCTCGCGTCCCGAGTCTCTTTGGAAACGGGATACTCGAATCAGCCAATAGCCATCGTCAAGCTCACGTGATCGCACGCTGGGTACGTCGATAACGCCGCGCGTGACAACCACATCAAAGGGCTGACTTTCACCGGCCCTGCCGATTTCAAGTGTGACTGTAGTGCCCTCCGGACCGCGCATGTAAGTAGAGGACTCACTGGTCGACATGCCTTGCGTCGACGTGCCATCAATTTTGAGGATCACATCACCAGCCTTCAATCCAGCGTCGATCGAGGGTGAGCCATCAATGGGTGTAATGATGGCAATGAAGCCACCCCGATAGCCGATTTCGATGCCCAGACCCGTGAACTGGCCTTCTGTCGATTCCTGAAGGTTCTCGTAGTCATCGTCGGTGAGATAGGCGGAGTGCGGGTCGAGGCTGGTTAGCATGCCTTTCACTGCCATTTCAAAGAGCTCCGCATCGGTGACATCTTCGACGTAGCCGCGACGAATCGCATCAAAGGTATCTGCAAAAAGTTGAAGCTCCTCAAACGAGGTGCTAACCGCTGGCGGTTTCTCTTCAGTCGGCTTATTCGTTTGTGCCATGGCGACGGATGACGAGCTGAGTGCAAGCAGTGCTATTAATAAATAGGTAGCTCTTCTGTCTGAACGACGTTCCCTAGACTTAAAACCGATATGTGCCATGCGTATCTGCTACCTAATCCAATTAGCCGGATTGACCGGAGTGCCACGTGAGCGTATCTCAAAGTACAAGGCCGGCTCAGTAGCACCGCCACTTGAGCCAACGCGAGCAATGACCTCTCCCGGCGCCACCCACTCACCTGTCTCTTTGAGAAGGCTCTCGTTGTGCCCGTAAAGGCTCATCCAGCCATCACCGTGGTCAACGATGGTAAGCAAACCCTGTCCTCGTAGCCAGTCTGCGTAAATGACGCGCCCATAATGAACTGACCGCACGGACGATCCCCGGTCCGCGGGGATCAGCCAGCCTTGCCATCTCAGATCACCGCGTTCTCGTTTCTGACCGAACCGAGTCTTGCTAGCGCCATCAAGCGGCGCTCGTAGCTTGCCTTTGAGTGCGGCGAAATCATCGTATTCGCCTTCGAGCGACAGCTTGGCCAGACGCTCCAGAAGCTCGGCAAGTAGCATGTTAAGTCGCACAGAATCGGCGCGAAGAGCGGCCACTTGTTTACCATCGCGAGCAAGCGATGCCGATAACTTGTCGACGAGCGCTTTCTGTTCCAAACGCTGATCCACTAACTTTGCTCGTATTTGGGTCAGCGACGCGCGGTCTTTTTCTTGTGCTTTCTGTGCGGCTGCGAGTTGAACACGGTTAGCATCGAGCTGGAGTACCGCCGCCTTAAATTCGTCGATCGTATCGAGCTGCTGATTAAGCAGTAAGTTGAAGTAGGCGAGATTCCGCTCCGTTTCCTGTGGCGCACTGTCGCCAAACAGAATTTTAAGATCGCCACCCTGTTTCAACACGGAAAAAATACCGATGCTTGTCTCTAAAGTCTCTTGCAGTTCATTTATCCTGCGCTCGATGCGCAACTCATCAGCTTCAAGCTCATTAATAGCTCGCTGACGTTGCTCAAGGCTGACCAGTGTCGCTCGTAAGGCTTCGTTGGCACGACCAATCGCGACGTCTGTATCGCGTAGCTGCGACTGGATTTCGTCCCGCTCCTTCGATTGCGAGCTAATTAGCTGCTCAAGCGTCCTGATTTCATCGTTTATCGCTTTGATGGCGGCGCGCGCTTCTGCTTCACTTGTGAGTTCGTTGCTGTTGGCTGTAGAGGGATAGGAGCCTAGCAGCATAGTGGCACTCACCACTGCTAGAGCCTGAATCCAAAGCCGAAAAAAAATCATTGTGACTGATTAGGCAGAGAGCAGTGACTCACCGGTCATTGCGCCAGGTTTTGAAATGGCCATGAGATCAAGGATAGTGGGCGCGATATCGGCTAGTACTCCTGGCGCCTCTCTGAACTTTCGTCCTTGCCTTCCTATGTAAAACAGCGGCACAGGTTTCGTTGTGTGCTGTGTATGGGGCTGTTCCGTATCGTGATCATGCATTTGCTCGCAGTTGCCATGATCGGCTGTTATCAAGGCCTGACCGTCAGCTGCTAGCACCGCCTCCTCCACACGAGCGATACAGGCATCCAAGGTTTCCACGGCTTTCACCGCCGCTTCGAAATTTCCTGTGTGACCAACCATGTCTCCATTCGCGAAGTTGACGACAATGAGCTCATGCGAGTGATTTTCGATGCTCTCAATAATGGCGTCGGTCACTTCAACTGCCGACATCTCAGGCTTTAAATCGTAAGTGGCGACATCAGGGGAAGGAATAAGCACTCTCTCTTCACCCTCGAATGTCGCCTCGCGACCACCGCTAAAGAAAAAGGTGACGTGCGCGTATTTCTCGGTTTCCGCTATTCGCGCTTGCCGTAAGCCATGAGAGGCGATGACGGCGCCGAGGGTGTCCTCGATGATGTCTGGTCCGAAAGCAACGCTCGCGTTAATACCCTCAAAGTACTCCGTGGTCGCAACGAAACGAGCCTTTGGAAGGTGTTTGCGCTCAAACTCTGAGAATGCGGGTTCTGTTAGTGCCTGGGACAGCTGTCGTGCACGATCCGCTCGAAAGTTCATGAAGATAATACTGTCACCATCGTGAATTGTAACGGCTTCACCGATTCGACTCGGCGCCACAAATTCATCGTTTTCATCTCTTTCATAAGCAGCGGCGAGCGCATCGCTGGTGCAGGCATATTCGTAATCTGCGATGCCCTGCGTGATAAGGTCGTAAGCCGGTTCTATGCGCGACCAGCGCTTATCTCGATCCATTGCAAAGTAGCGACCTTGAACGGTTGCTAATTTGCCAGTGCCTAATTCTGCGAATACATTATCGGCACGTGCCAGTGAGGCCGCGGCGCTTCGAGGAGGCGTGTCCCTCCCGTCGAGAAAAGCGTGCAGGTATATCTGTTCTGCCCCGCGCGCCTTGGCTAGTCGAAGGGCGGCGAAGATATGTTCTTCATGGCTGTGCACGCCACCGGGCGAGAGGAGGCCAAACACGTGCACGGCGGACTGGGTGGCTACGGCGGCATCAATCGCATCGGTGAAGGCTGGGATGCTAGCAAACGTGCCATCCGCGATGGCTTTGTCGATTCGGGTGATGCTTTGGTAAATAATACGCCCGGATCCCAAGCTCATATGTCCGACTTCGGAGTTGCCCATCTGGCCTGCGGGCAGCCCAACGTCAAGTCCTGACCCTGAAACAAGCGTCGATTCACCTGTTTCCCACAGGCGGTCGAAGTTCGGTGTTCGGGCGTGGAAAATAGCGTTATTTTCTGGCGCTTGCCGATAACCGAAGCCGTCCAAGATGACGAGGACGGTAGGTGAGAACGCGTTTGTGTTGGATGACATGGTTTTCCCTCAAACTCACCTTGTGAATTTTAGCCTGATGAATGTTACAGATCATCCCGTTAGACGGTGATTCTGCTACTGGAGAGCCCTTGTTGAAGCACGTATACTTTGCGCTTTTCGCGCCTGCCCTCTAGGGCAGAAGCTAACTCAGAGAGCCTAACAGTGTCTTTTAGCCAGTTTCTAATTTTTGTCTCCGAGCAGTGGCTCTTGGTATTTGCGCTCTTACTGTCGCTCAATCTCTTACTCTTTACGGAGTCCCGGAAGGCCGGGCCTGCGCTAAGTCCTCAGCAAGCGATTAATCTGACAAACAAGAGCGGTGGCATCTTTCTTGACGTGAGGGATTCGAAAGAGTTTAAGCGGGCGCACATAAGCGAAGCGATCAACATCCCTTCGACGAATTTGCCGGGAAGAATCGGTGAGATAGAGGCGTACAAAAACAAGCCCGTGATCGTGGTGTGCCGAATGGGTAGCAGTGCGTCAGCAGCAGTCAAACAGCTCAGGGCAAATGGCTTTGTTAATGCGCACCGAATGGCCGGTGGCATGATGAGCTGGGATGAACAGCGCTTGCCGGTAACCAACAAATGAATACCGTTACCATTTACACCACGCGATGGTGCCCTTTTTGTTTGCGAGCAAAGAGCTTACTGAACAGTAAGGGTGTGGCATTCGACGAGATTCCGGTTGATGGTAATCCAGGTCTGAGAGCCGAGATGGCTGCCATGGCTGGGGCGACGAGTGTGCCTCAAATCTGGATAGGCGATCAGCACGTCGGTGGCTGCGATGAACTGTATGGCCTCGAGCGTCGTCAGCAATTAGATTCAATGCTTCGATCAGAAGCACCTTAAATACTAAGAAAGGAGTAACCGCCATGGCGGAAGATCAAGCTGCTGGGGCAGCGCAAGAAGAGCAGGTTCAGCAGCAATTCACAATGCAGCGAATCTATGCGAAAGATGTATCGTTTGAGTCGCCGGCGTCGCCCGATATCTTTCGTCAGAATTGGCAGCCCAACGTTAATGTTGACTTGAACACACGTTCTTCAAAGGCCGATGACACCGGTAATCACGAGGTTGTCCTCACAATTACGGTGACAGCTAAGATGGAAGATAAGAATGCTTTCCTAGTAGAGGTGCAGCAAGCAGGTATTTTCTTCGCAGCGGGTATTGACGAGGAGCCACTCAAGCAACTTCTTGCAACTGTCGCTCCCAACATTCTGTTCCCTTACGCTCGCGAAGCGATCGATGGGCTGGTTATCAAGGGCGGTTTCCCTCCATTGATGCTGGCGCCCGTCAACTTCGATGCGCTGTACCACCAGGCGATGGCTCAGGGTGGTTCGACACAAGGTGGTGAGCAGCTAGCAGACAGCTCTACGCACTGATTAGGGGTTCTGGCTGAGTTTGCGGGTTAGGGTGTTTCGGCCCCAACCCAAAAGCTCAGCGGCTTCGGCTTTTCTTCCCGCGGTGTGTTCCAAGGCGGCGTTCATCATGATCGACTCTATTTGAGGCATGGCTTGTTTGAGCACGTTAGTCTCACCTGCAAGTAACTTTGCTCTCACCCAGTCAGACAGCTGCTTTTCCCACGACACAGATCCCCTCCCTTCATTGTCAGGGCCCATTGTGAGCTCGGGTGGCAGGTCATTCAGTAGAATCGTATTACCTGCCGCCATGACCGTTAGCCACCGGCAGGTGTTCTCTAGCTGTCGGACGTTACCAGGCCAGTCGAGCGCGCTGAGGTAGTCACGTACCTGATCAGATACCTCTTTCGTTGGGACGCCCAGTTCTGACGCGGCTTTACTCAGAAAATGGTTGAGCAGTAAGGGTATATCCTCGCTTCGCTCAGATAGCCTCGGTACGTTAATACCAATCACATTGAGTCGATGGTAGAGATCTTCCCTAAATGAGCCCTGTTCTACGAGGTTGCGAAGATCCTGATGTGTCGCAGCAATCACGCGTACGTCAGTCTTGATCGCGCTGGCGCCCCCGACCCGGTAGAACTCGCCCTCGGCAAGCACTCTCAGTAAACGCGTCTGAGTGTCATGCGGCATATCGCCGATTTCGTCGAGAAAGAGAGTGCCGCCATTGGCTTGCTCGAAGCGGCCTTCGCGTCGTCCCGATGCGCCCGTGAATGAGCCTTTCTCATGCCCGAAAAGTTCCGATTCCATCAAGTCTTTGGGTACGGCTGCCATGTTGAGCGCAACAAAAGGTGCGCTCGCCCTTGGGCTGTGACGGTGCAGGGCCCGTGCGACCAGCTCCTTGCCTGACCCTGACTGGCCACTGATCAGTACGGTGATCGAGCTTTGCGAAAGGCGACCGATAGCTCTAAAGACCTCTTGCATGGCCGGTGCGTTTCCAATGATTTCTTTGTCACCGGTATCCTGTGCCCTGCCCTTGCCGGGTAATTTATTCGTGTGTGCAAGTGCGCGAGCGGCGACCTCAAGCATTTCATCGATATCGAACGGCTTAGGGAGGTATTCGAATGCGCCTGATTCATAAGAGGTCACTGCGCTGTCCAAATCAGAGTGTGCAGTGGTGATGATGACAGGCACATCAGGGATGATTGATTTCAGCTCCCCAAGCAGGGCCAAACCGTCCATACCGGGCATACGAATGTCGCTGATAATCGCCTTTGGCGTCGCTGTTTTAAGTGCCGCAAGTAAGTCATCGGCGCATTCGAAGCTGTTACAGGAAATGTCTTCGCCTGAGAGCGCCTTTTCGATGACCCAGCGTATCGAGCTGTCGTCATCAACTACCCAAATTTCATTTGAATCAGTCATGTAGTTCTTCCATTGGTACCAGCAGCGTGAAGCAGGTATTACCGGGTTCACTAACCGCTTGGATAACGCCGCCGTGGCGGGTGAGTGTAAGTTGTGCGATCGACAGTCCAAGACCTGAGCCCTCGGGTCTTGACGTGACCATGGGCAGGAAGATGGATGACATCAGGTCATTGGGTATACCTGGACCGTTATCGATAATGTCGATGGCGCAAACTAGCTTGTGCCGATGTCCATTTAAGGTGTATTGGCGTCGACTGCGAGTCTTGATCTTGATTTGGCAGTCTGTTTTCGATGCCTCCCACGCATTCCTGACGATATTGAGAATAGCTTGCGTTAGCTGATCGGCATCGGCCGAAAACTCGGGGAGGCTCGGGTCGTAGTCTCTGATGACAGTGAGTGTCTGATTGGCTTCGGCTTCCATTAACTGTCGAACCCGTTCGGTGACCTCGTGGATATTGATAGGCCGTTTATCGAGTGACTCTCGGGGGCCCAGCATGCGGTCAACGAGGGCGTGTAGACGATCGACCTCTGAAATAATGATGCTAGCGTACTCATCCAGCTCGTTGTCATCGAATTTTCTGGCCATCAACTGCGCCGCGCCACGAATGCCGCCGAGTGGATTTTTAACCTCGTGCGCCATACCTTTAACGACATTATGGAGTCGTTGCTGCGCTTCGCGCAGATTCTCGGTTTCGCTGATCGCGCGGGCGCGGTCCAATGGCGATATCTCTAGCAAGATCCGAGAATCATGCTCATAAGCTAGGGGGGTAATCACAACGTCAACGGTGATTTCTTTTCCTGTTTTAAGTGCAATTTTCAGATCGCGGCTGACCGCCGGTAAGCGCGTTCTAACTGCGTTTGACAGTGTTTCATGCCATTGGATGGCGCCCTGACCCATGGCATAGGCTAATTCATCAAATGGATTACCAGAGGCTCGCTGCCGCGACGTTTCCAGCAGCACCTGCGCGGACTGGTTCAGGGTATCAACCACGCCGTGCTCATCGATGAGAACAATGCAGGTGGTTAAAGAATCGAGATCGAATCCTGGCTTGTAGTTCATCTCGGTGCTGCCCTTAATATCGAAGGTCGCAGAACCAATACCGTAATTTTCTCGGACTCACCGAGCGTCTCGCCGGCGCTTGAAAGTTGACGCTCCTGAGGCGTGTGTGGGCCGCGGATCACATAAGTCAGGGTCCAGACCGTGCTCGCTTGCGGGCTGTTCACCAGTTCGTCATCGAGATAAAGAGCCAGTAATTCGTCTTCGGCCAATGGGGCGCCGAGTTCGGCAGTCACATCGAATATACCCGCACCCATTGGGATGGTGGCATTGTTTTGGGGTGAAGCAATGGACACCGAGCGCGCCGCAGACTTTTCGTTCGTGGCCGCTTCCGGGCTCGGTACCGCAGGGCTTAACCCAGGCATCGAGTTCGTTACATTGGATTGTACAACAGTGCTTGCTTTGCCCGAGCTTGCTGCCGGTGGTGTGTCGCTGAAAGTAACAACGCCATTTTCGTCCACCGATTTATAAATTTGCGCGCTCGCAGTTAACGACACTAACCACAGCGCCAAGCTGTTAAGCGTCCAAATTTTGACAATGTTTCGGTCAAATCTACTCATGGAACTAGGCGGTTGCACTGTAGCAGTGCATAAGATGAAACTCTAATTTTTTCCATAAAATTTAAGGCCAAAAAAAAGTCCGCAGTGTGTCGCGGGCTGTCCTGTCGTAACATCAGACGGAGTAGTACATGTCGAACTCAACAGGGTGAGTAGTCATGTTCAAACGCTCAACTTCTTCGCGCTTCAGTTCGATGTAGCCGTCGATCATGTCATTGGTGAAAACACCTCCGGCCGTCAGGAAGTCGCGATCGGTATCGAGTGCATCGAGGGCCATCTCAAACGTTGATGCAACCGTTGGGATGGCCGCGGCTTCTCCTGCGGGCAGGTCATAGAGGTCCTTGTCAGCCGCATCACCCGGATGGATCTTGTTCTGGATGCCATCAATACCAGCCATTAGCATGGCGGCGAAGCAGAGGTACGGGTTGGCAGTTGGATCGCCGAAACGAACTTCAATACGCTTGCCCTTAGGCGATGGCTCGTAAGGGATCCGGATCGATGCCGAACGGTTACGCGCTGAGTAAGCCAACATGACGGGCGCCTCGAAGCCGGGTACTAGACGTTTGTAACTGTTGGTTGACGCATTTGCGAAGGCATTGATAGCACGTGCGTGCTTGATGATCCCACCGATGTAATAGAGCGCTGTCTCTGAAAGACCTGCATACTCATCACCCGCGAAAGTGTTAACGCCGTCTTTAGAAACACTCTGGTGTACGTGCATGCCGGAACCGTTGTCGCCAACGAGCGGCTTGGGCATGAAAGTCGCCGTCTTGCCGTACGCGTGTGCAACATTGTATACGCAGTACTTCAAGATCTGAACTTCGTCAGCCTTAGCGACCAGTGTGTTGAACCGGATACCGATTTCACATTGACCTGCTGTCCCCACTTCGTGATGGTGTACTTCTACATCGAGACCCATTTGCTCCATCGCTGAGCACATGGCGGCTCGAATGTCATGCAGCGAGTCAACGGGTGGCACCGGGAAGTAGCCGCCTTTGACGCGAGGACGATGGCCAGTATTACCTTCCTCGAAATCGTCGTTCGAGGCCCAAGCTGCCTCTTCGGAGTTGATGGCGTAGCTTGCGCCTTGCATTTCCACCTTGAATTTCACGTCATCGAAGACGAAGAATTCTGGCTCTGGGCCGAAGAATGCTGTGTCACCAAGACCTGTTGAAGCGAGATATGCCTCAGCACGCTTTGCCACGCTGCGAGGATCGCGCTCGTAACCCTGCATGGTCGAAGGCTCGACAATGTCACATCGCAGGATGACAGTAGCGTCGTCGGTGAAAGGGTCGATGATGGATGTGCTGTCATCGGGCATGAGGATCATGTCTGACTCATTAATTCCTTTCCAGCCGGCAATTGATGAGCCATCGAACATCTTTCCATCTTCGAAGAAATCTTCGTCTACCTGACTAGCAGGAATGCTGACGTGTTGTTCTTTGCCTCGTGCATCTGTAAACCGCAGGTCCACCCAGCGAATATCGTTATCTTTTATTAGAGTGAGCGTCCGCTCTGACATGTTGCCTCCTGAGGACTGTATTAGCCGATCTACTCGGCATGTATGTGCGTAAATTTAAGCAATGCACCTTTGCTGACGTAATCATAGCAAACGATGTGCCAGCATGGCCAAGGCAGTTTAATTTGCTTAACATGTTGATTTGTATTATTTTTATTTGGAAATAAACAGATATAAATACTTTAATATGCACAATATTAGTGCACTAAAAAAACACCGCGCTTTTTTAGTGCAATTTAGCGAGGCTTTTTGTAGAGATAAACAACGCTATTGGCTCTGGGGTCGCGGCAGAATTTCCAGAGCTGCATCGTCGTCGACTGTGGTACAGTCCGCGCGCCACGCCACCACCAACATGCCACCACACATTGAGAGTTCAGAAGTGATTGAGAATCTTCGAAATATCGCGATTATCGCGCACGTTGATCATGGTAAAACGACGCTCGTTGATTGTTTGTTACAGCAGTCGGGAACGCTCGACCGCAAGAGTCGGGGTGCCGAGCGCATCATGGACTCTAATGATCAAGAGCGGGAGCGTGGCATTACCATCTTGGCGAAGAACACCGCCATTAAGTGGAATGACTACCGAATCAATATTGTCGATACGCCCGGGCACGCGGATTTCGGCGGCGAGGTGGAGCGCGTATTATCTATGGTAGACAGCGTGCTGTTGATTGTTGACGCCGTTGAAGGACCCATGCCGCAAACACGGTTTGTAACATCGAAGGCGTTTGAGCGAGGTCTAAATCCCATTGTCGTCGTCAACAAGATCGATCGTCCGGGCGCGCGCCCTGATTGGGTCATAGATCAGATCTTTGATCTTTTCGATTCGCTTGGCGCGACCGACGAGCAACTAGATTTTCCGATCATGTACGCCTCAGCCCTCAACGGTATTGCAGGCGATGACCCTGATAGCATGTCAGACGACATGGAGCCCCTGGTTCAGATGATCGTGGATCACGTATCTGCGCCCAAGGTGAATTCTGACGGCCCATTCCAAATGCAGATTTCTGCTCTCGATTACAACAGCTATGTGGGAGTCATTGGGGTCGGAAGAATCAGCCGTGGCAAGTTATCGCCAAATACCCAAGTGTCTGTGGTTGATCGTGATTCGAGTTCTCGAAACGGAAAAATCCTTCAGGTCATGGGCTATCACGGACTCGAGCGAATCGAGGTGGAAATGGCGGAAGCTGGTGACATCGTATGCGTCACTGGGATTAATACGCTCAATATTTCTGACACGTTGTGCGACCCCGAATCGGCCGAAGCTCTGCCTCCGCTATCTGTGGATGAGCCGACGGTCAGTATGACATTCCAGGTCAATGATTCTCCCTTCGCAGGGCTAGAGGGCAAGTTCGTCACCTCGCGTAACATAAAGGAGCGTCTCGACAGGGAGCTGATTCACAACGTAGCACTCCGAGTTGAGCAGGGCGACAGTCCAGACAAGTTTGTTGTGGCGGGGCGCGGCGAGCTGCATTTATCTGTTTTAATTGAGAGCATGCGGCGCGAGGGTTTTGAGCTCGGTGTGTCGCGACCTGAAGTGATTCGGAAGGAAATCGACGGCCAGCTTTGCGAGCCTTACGAGCAGTTGGTTATTGATTGTGAGTCCGAACACCAGGGTGGTGTCATGGAAGAGCTCGGGCAGCGCCGGGCAGAGATGAAAAACATGGTCCAAGACGCGAGTGGACGTGTTCGATTGGAATTCATCGTTCCCGCGCGAGGGTTGATTGGCTTCCGCTCAATGTTCATGACGCTCACTTCGGGTAGTGGGATTATGACGCACGTTTTTGACCACTACGGACCGGTAAGCAAGGCTGAGCTGGCGCAGCGCAATAACGGCGTACTCGTCTCCATGGTGAAAGGCAAGACACTTGCCTACGCGCTTTACAGCCTGCAAGACAGGGGCCGCCTGTTCATCGAGGCAAACGTTGAAGTGTACGAAGGTCAGATTATGGGCCTTCACAGTCGAAGCAATGATCTGGTTGTAAATCCAACGAAGGCCAAGCAGCTAACCAATGTCAGGGCATCGGGTACGGATGAGGCGCTGATACTGACGCCGCCTGTCTTACACACCCTCGAGCAGGCCTTGGAGTTTATTGACTCTGATGAGCTGGTAGAAGTTACCCCGGACAGTATTCGTCTTCGCAAGAAGCTGCTTCTAGAGCACGAGCGCAAGCGAGCTTCGCGCGCTGCCGCCTGAGTTAGATGCCCGGTTTTAGC
The DNA here is from genome assembly GCA_002862405.1 of Pseudomonadota bacterium. Classification (GTDB taxonomy): domain Bacteria; phylum Pseudomonadota; class Gammaproteobacteria; order Pseudomonadales; family Halieaceae; genus Luminiphilus. Next base: position 1,097 of record PKCZ01000124.1, on the reverse strand, counting down.
ATCTCGTAGTGGGGGATATCGTCTTCCATGTAGGGCCCATGGATGGTCTCGAACCCTAGTGCCTCGTAGAATCCCGTAAGGTAGCCCTGCCCGCTAATTCTGATACCTGTATTCCATCGAGATTCACAGAAAGCTATGCCTATTTGCATCAACTCGACACCTCGACGCTGCCCTCGGAGTGACTCGGGAACGACCACCCTGCCAATAGAGCACTCGTCGTAACTTACCCCTGGTGGGACAACCCGCATCGTTGCCACGAGGTCATCGCCTGTGTGTCCTGTCAAGTGCCAGCTAACAATGTCTTTATGGTCCGGGTCTTTGTACGGGCAGGCTTGCTCAACCACAAATACGTCAGCTCGTAGCATGAGAATGTCATGCCACACCGCTGCCGACATTGTGTCGAAGTGGCGCCACCGCCAGTTAATTTGTTCCATGCTAGGGTCGCTGCTGTGAGATAATCTGTGCGTGCGAAGGCTATCACGATGCGACCCTTCTGCGCCCACAAAACGAGCGATTTGTTGCCAAAGGTAATTCGGTTTTATGTCAGACCTCTTTAACGCCCCTCAAGCTACTGAAACCCTCTCCTTAAAGGAGTATGCGGAGAAGGCTTACCTCGATTATTCGATGTACGTCATTCTCGATCGTGCCCTTCCGCACGTCGGCGACGGTTTAAAACCCGTTCAGCGAAGAATCGTCTACGCGATGAGCGAGCTGGGACTGAAGTCCTCTGCCAAATACAAGAAGTCGGCGAGAACCGTGGGTGATGTCATTGGTAAGTTCCACCCACACGGTGACAGTGCCGCTTATGAGGCGATGGTCTTGATGGCGCAGGACTTCTCGTATCGGTATCCGCTCATTGATGGGCAGGGCAATTGGGGCTCAGCAGATGACCCCAAGTCATTCGCTGCTATGCGGTATACCGAATCCAAACTAACCAAATATGCCGACGTGCTTTTAGGAGAGCTGGGTCAAGGCACGGTGGATTGGCAGCTGAACTTTGATGGCAGCCTCGATGAGCCTATGGCGCTGCCGGCACAGGTGCCTAACCTGCTTCTCAATGGCACGACAGGTATTGCGGTTGGTATGGCGACCGACAT
>PKCZ01000172.1 GCA_002862405.1 Pseudomonadota bacterium | reverse complement strand
GAGGGCATCAACCGCTTCTTTTACGTTGTGTTATCGGAAGGACGTAATCGCGAAGTACGTCGCCTTTGGGAGTCGCAGGGGACGACCGTATCTCGGCTCAAGCGCGTTCGCTATGGCGATGTGTTTATTCCGTCGAAACTAAAAAAAGGGCAGTGGATGGAGTTGAAGCAGCGCGATGTTGATGTGGTGTACACCATGGCCCAAATGGAGCCTAAGCCCGTCTATCAACCCTCAAAGAAGTTAGCTGACAAGCGTGAGCGTCAAGCGAAGAAGAGCGGTAAACATATCGCGAAGCGAAATAAGAAAGAGCGTAAATCCCAATAACATCGTGAGACGGGTGGGCGCTGCCGCACGCTGCTCGTAAATAGGGGCGATTGATCGTTAGTCCACCTCAATCTGTTTCAAACGCCACTCTTCACCCGACGATAATTACCCGAGGCGATTGGGATACGAGAGTCTACTGAGCACTCAACGCTTCCCCGTTGAGCTGCGCGCTTGCATCGCTCATGAGATAAACCCACTCATGGATAATATCTTCTGGTCTGGGGTTGGTTGTCGGCGGTTCAGCGGGATAAGCAGCACGCCGCATGGCGGTATTGACGGCGCCGGGGTTAAGGCTATTAACGCGAATGGTCGACGTGGCGCCAAGCTCATCAGCCAGGACTTGCATCAAGCCTTCCGTTGCGAACTTCGATACGGCGTAGCTTCCCCAGTACGCGCGTCCGGTTCTACCCACACCTGAGCTGGTGAAAACAATGGATGCTGACGGCGCTTGATCGAGGACAGGCAGCAAGGTCTGCGTGAGCATGAAGCCTGCGTTTACATTTACCTGCATCACATCGTGCCAGGTTGCAGCTCGAGTCTGTGCGATGGGTTTTCGATCGCCCAGTAAACTCGCGTTGTGCAGCAAACCATCCAATTTGGGCAAGGCCTCGCTAAGCGAGCCTGCCAGCGTAACAAAGTCGTCGTGGGTCGCTTTAGCCAGGTCCAAGGGAAGTAGAGCAGGCTTAGGCGCACCCAATGCCACGATTTCGTCATAAAGGGCTTCCATGCGTTCCACGTTGCGACTAAGGAGCAGCACTTCCGCTCCACAGCCCGCATAGGCAAGACTGGCGGCACGGCCAATACCCTCTGACGCACCGGTGACCAAAATGGTTTTTCCCGATAACTCGGTTCGTATCGGAGACCATTCACTGGGAGCGATGGGCATTACAGTTGATTCCTTATCCATTGGCAGAGCGCTTGTGGCGAATCGACACAGAGGTCGGCTCCCCACTGCTCTGGATTATCGTGATGTTCTATGTAGCCATATTTCACCGCGACGGTGAAGCACCCCGCAGCATTGCCTGACTCGATATCCCGAATATGATCGCCTACGTAGACCATTGTCTCAGGTGCCACATTCAGCTCGGATGCAGCGAGCAGGACCGGTTCTGGGTGAGGCTTGGCGTGTGTGACATCGCAGGGAGTAACCAGTACGCCAGCTGAGGGCTCGAACGGCATCGCATTCATTAGCGGCTCGGCAAAGCGGCGAAATTTGTTTGTCACCACGCCCCATTTCTTACCCGCACTATGAGCCGCTTTTAAAACCGCTACCAACCCGTCGTAGGGTTTGGCAGTTGAGCCCAGTAGTTCCTCGTACCAGTCGAGGTATCGCTGGCGATACGGCTCCCATCGAGGGTCGCCTTCCTCGATACCTGTCGCTTCCGTGACCAGACGCCCCGAACCGTGGGAGATTAATTTCCGTGCATCATCGAAGGGCTTTTCGCCGCTGCCTAGCTCGATACAAAGCTTTTGATAGGCCTCGATGAGCTCACTGGCTGTATCGACCAGTGTCCCATCGAGATCGAAAACGAAGGCGTCGAAGACGCGCTGACTCACGCGGGCTTACTCGCTCGAATCATGTAATTCACAGACACGTCACCCTCGACGAGTCGGTAGTGTTTGGTGATGGGGTTGTAAGTTAGCCCAATCATCGCCTCGACGGTTAGCCCAGCAGCGCGCGCCCACCGAGCAAGCTCCGATGGTTTTATGAGCTTGTCGTATTCATGAGTGCCCTTGGGAAGCAAATTGAGCACATACTCCGCTCCTACGATGGCGAACAGCCACGCCTTTGGGTTGCGATTGATGGTTGAAAAGTACAGATCGGCACCAGGCTTAGCCATGTCAGCGCAGGCCTGAATGACTTTTGACGGGTCAGGCACATGCTCAAGCATCTCAAGACAGGTCACCACGTCGTAGGTGGCAGGGCGTTCCTCGGCAATGGTTTCAGCCGTGGTCTGGCGGTACTCAATGTCGAGCTTTGACTCGAGCAAGTGAATTTTTGCAACAGAGAGTGGCGCCTCGCCCATATCAATACCGGTAACGGTTGCACCGCGATGTGCCATAGCCTCGCTTAGTAACCCGCCACCACAGCCCACATCGATGAGCTTCTTACCCCGCACTTCACTGAACTGGTCGATCCAGCTGGCTCGTAGCGGGTTGATGTCGTGCAATGGTTTGAATTCACTGTTTTCATCCCACCATCGAGACGCCAGCGCCTCAAATTTTGCGATTTCATCTGGGTCTACATTGCTGTAAGTCATGATTTAGTCATCTCAATCAGGCGGCTGCCTGCTTGTACGTTAAGATTAAGCGGAAAGTTTAGCGCGCCAGTCGGCGGCTTTGTGCCTCAATGCATCGCTGTCTAGACTTTGCAATTGTCCGTTTTTCACGGAGTTTTTGCCAGCGATCCAACTATGAGTGACTTCATTTCCAGAAGCAGCGTAGACAATATTGGATTCAGCTTGGTGGTTGGGTGCCATGTGAACGCCACTCATGTCGATGGCGATGAAATCAGCGGATTTGCCTGCCTCGAGACTGCCTGTGACATGGTCTAGTCCCAAGGCGCGCGCGCCGTCAAGCGTGGCCATTCGGATAGCTTCACTGGCCGAGAGTGCTGTTGGGTCGCCGCTCTCTAGTTTTGCCATCAAGGCTGCAGCCTGCATTTCTGCAAGGCCATTTAGTCGATTGTTACTGGCCGCACCATCCGTACCCAGCGCGATATTGATACCTGCATCTCGTAACTTCGAGACAGGGCAGGCGCCTGACGCGAGTTTCATGTTGGAGCGCGGGCAGTGCACGACGTGTGCACCGTGGGCCGCCACCGTCTTGATATCCTGCGACCCGAGTGCTGTCATATGGACACACTGTGTTCGCGGCCCCAATAAACCGATGCGCGCTAACAAATCGATGGGGCGTTCGCCTGTTGCCTCAACATGCGCCAACACCTCGGTCGCCGTCTCGTGGAGATGGATTTGGATAGCAGCATCAAGCTCGTTCGCCAGCACAGCCGTTCGGGAGAGGAGCGACTCATTGACGGTGTAGGTGGAGTGCGGGCCAAAGCCAATGTCCACGAGATCGTCATTTCTGAAGTAATCCCGCAGCGCCAATCCCTTTTCGAAATACTCCTCGGCGTTTTTTGCCCAGGCGGTCTCAATATTCATGACTGGAAACACCAGTTGTGTTCGCATGCCCGCCGTGCGCAGACTTTGGGCTGCAATGTCAGGGAAGAAATACATGTCACTGGTCGTTGTGATGCCGCTGAGTAACATTTCCGCCGCCGCAATGTCTGTGCCGTCGCGAACGAATTCGGGAGACACCCAACGGGCTTCCAGTGGCCAGATTTTATCGTTCAACCACGATGCGAGCGACATGTCGTCGGCATAGCCGCGCAGTAATGTCATTCCTGCATGGCCGTGCGCGTTCACAAGGCCTGGCATAAGCACATGACCCGGGAGTTCGACATGATCTATGTCGCTTAAGGCGCGCGCCTGCGCATGCGGCATTAACGCATCGATAAATCCCTGCCTTACAACAATACTGTGAGATTTGAGGACATTTTCAGGTCCAGAGACGGGGATGATTGCGTCTGCGTGAACCGCAAAATTAGCTGATGTCATAAATCGTAAGTTTCCACTCTTATGCCATACTAAAAGTAGCCTTAACAGGCTGAATTTGATAGTATTTACACCCTACAAACTGCAGGGTTTTGGCGGCGTGCCCGCCAATAAAAAAAAGATCACCAGATGTCAGATCAGCAGCAAGATTTAGCGCAAGAAGTACTCCCCATTAATATCGAGGACGAGCTCAAACAATCCTACATGGATTATGCGATGAGCGTTATTGTCGGCCGCGCGTTGCCCGACGTCCGAGATGGCTTGAAACCCGTTCACCGCCGAGTCTTGTTTGCTATGAACGAACTGAACAACGACTGGAATAAGGCGTACAAAAAGTCCGCTCGTGTCGTTGGTGATGTGATTGGTAAGTACCATCCACACGGTGATTCTGCGGTTTACGACACCATTGTTCGAATGGCGCAAACATTCTCGCTTCGTTATCCCCTCGTTGACGGCCAGGGTAATTTCGGCTCCATCGATGGCGACTCTGCTGCAGCGATGCGATACACCGAGATCAGGATGACCAAGCTGGCGCACTCACTGCTGGCGGATCTCGAAAAAGAGACCGTTGATTTTGCGGAAAATTATGACGGCACTGAGCACATCCCTGTTGTCTTGCCAACGCGTGTTCCCAACCTTTTAATCAATGGCTCTGCGGGTATTGCTGTCGGTATGGCGACCAATATCCCGCCTCACAACATGCGCGAAGTTGTTACTGGCTGTTTGGCTCTGCTCGACAACCCTGAAATCAGTGTCGACGAACTCATTCGTTACATTCCTGGACCGGATTTCCCCACCGGGGCCATTATCACGGGCCGAGCAGGAATTATTCAGGCTTATCGCACGGGTCGAGGGCGTATCTACGTTCGAGCGAGAGCCGAAGTGGTCACAGATGATTCCAAGGGCAAGGACACGATCATCATCCACGAGATTCCGTACCAGCTGAACAAGGCGCGATTACTCGAGCGCATTGTCGAGCTGGTCAAAGAGAAGAAGATCGAGGGCATTACCGAGCTTCGCGATGAATCCGACAAAGACGGATTGCGGGTTGTTATCGAGTTGCGCCGAGGTGAAGTTGGCGACGTTGTACTGAATAACTTGTACGCACAGACGCAGTTGCAGTCGGTCGTTGGCATCAACATGGTGGCTTTGGTTGATGGACAGCCCAAAGTGCTCAACCTCAAGGAGATCATTGAGGCGTTTATTCGTCATCGACGCGAGGTTGTTACACGCCGCACACTGTTCCTGCTCCGCAAGGCGCGTGAGCGAGGGCATGTACTTGAGGGCCTAGCCGTAGCGCTTGCAAATATCGATGAAATTATTGAGTTGATCAAAACATCGCCCACCGCGGCGGATGCGCGAGACCGATTGGTGGCTGCTGCCTGGTTGCCGGGCGATGTGAGCGCCATGCTTGAGCGTGCTGGTGATTCTGCCTGCAGGCCTGATGACCTTGAAGGTGACTATGGCCTGATCGACGGCAAATACCACCTGTCGCCCGCACAGGCACAGGCCATTCTTGAGCTGCGACTCAATCGACTCACGGGCCTTGAGCACGAGAAGTTACTCCAAGAGTACGCTGACAAGGTCGCTGAGATTGCAGACCTTCTGGAGATCCTGGGTGATCCCGATCGATTGAGGTCCGTCATTCGAGAGGAGCTCGAGGAGGTCGTAGAGGACTTTGGTGATGATCGTCTCACTGAAATCACCGATTCCGCGCACGATCTGACTGTTGAAGACTTGATTACCGAAGAGGATCGTGTCGTCACAATCTCTCATCAAGGTTACGCGAAAACACAGTCCCTGACCGACTACCAGGCGCAACGTCGTGGCGGTACGGGTCGAAGTGCAACTGCAGTGAAAGATGAGGACTTCGTGGAGCACTTGTTGATTGCGAGTACTCATGCGACGGTTCTGTGTTTCTCGAACCTCGGCAAGGTGTATTGGCTGAAAGTGTTCCATATCCCGCTGGCCAGTCGAAACTCGCGAGGTCGCCCTATGGTGAACTTGCTGCCGCTCGACGAAGAAGAACGCATCACGTCTATCTTGCCCATCGACGGGTATGACGAGAATCAGTTCATCTTTATGGCGACGGCGAATGGCACCGTGAAGAAAACGGCGGCCACTCAGTTCTCGCGTCCGCGGAGTGTTGGCTTGCGAGCGATTGAGCTGGAAGAAGACGACGTGCTGGTCGGCACAGCCATTACGGACGGTAATAGCGACATCATGCTGTTTTCGACCGAAGGTAAGGCGACGCGCTTCAATGAAGGCCAGGTCAGAGCCATGGGTCGCACCGCGAGAGGTGTCCGGGGTATCAATCTTGCTGTTGGTCAAAAACTTATCTCGCTCATTGTGCCAAGAGGGGGTGGTCGTATTCTGACTGTCACAGAAAATGGTTATGGTAAACGGACGGAGAATGCGGAATTTCCAGCTAAAGGTCGCGGTGGCAAAGGTGTCATTGCCATGTCCACATCGGAGCGTAACGGCTCGCTTGTTGGCGCGGTTCAAGTTTGGGACGGCGACGAAATGATGCTGATCTCCAATCAGGGCACAGCCGTTCGAACACGTGTCGATGAAGTGAGTCTCCTGGGCCGTAACACGCAGGGTGTCAGAGTCATACGAACCCGGGACGGTGAAGCGCTGGTGAGCGTGAGCCGAATCGCTGAGGACGATGACGCAGCAGAACCTGCTCAACCCATCGTGACAGACGAAGACTCGGATAGCGGTAGCAACGAGACAGAAGAGTGACCAGAGCCCATAATTTTTGCGCGGGGCCTGCGGCGCTTCCCGCCGAGGTCCTTCAACGCGTCCAAACTGAGCTGCTTGATTGGCAGGACGTGGGCGCGTCCATCATGGAGTTAAGCCATCGAAGCCCCGAGTTTGTCGGAGTTGCCGAGCGAGCAGAGCAGTCGCTTCGCCGATTACTCGGTATCGGTGAGGACTACGCAGTGCTGTTTCAGCAGGGCGGTGCATCACAGCAGTTCGCGTCTGTCCCCCTAAACCTATCTCGCGCTGACGATATGGTGGATCAGGTCGTCACAGGTCAGTGGTCGAAGAAGGCGCTGGCTGAGGGCAAACGACTCGTCAATGTAAACGTCGCCTCGACATCCGAAGATTCCAACTTTTCGACCATACAAGCCGAATCTGACTGGGAATTGACTGAAGGTGCGGCTTATCTGCATTACTGCCCCAATGAAACCATTGGTGGACTCGAGTTCGATTTCGTTCCACAGACCCCCGCTCCGGTTGTCGCTGATATGTCGTCGACCATCCTCTCGAGACCCATCAAGGTGGACCGTTTTGGTGTGATCTATGCGGGCGCTCAGAAGAACATCGGTCCAGCGGGCTTGTGTCTGGTCATCGTGAACCGTGAATTACTGGATCGCGCGCGGTCAGATATTCCCGCCATGCTGAGCTGGAAAATTGCGGCCGATAATAACTCCATGTACAACACGCCTCCCACCTTTGCGCTCTACCTATCGGGACTCGTGTTCGAGTGGATAGAAGCCAAGGGCGGTCTTGCGGCAATGAAGGCACTGAACGAACAAAAGGCATCAGCGCTTTATGCCACTATCGATGACAGTCCCTTTTATTACAATCCTGTGGACGTCCGATATCGTTCGTTAATGAACGTACCTTTTACGTTGGCTGATGCATCACTCGATAAGCGGTTCCTGGAGGAAGCAGAGGCTGAGCAGTTGCTGAACTTAAAGGGGCACCGCTCGGTTGGTGGTATGCGAGCCAGTATCTACAATGCGGTTGAGCAATCGTCCGTTGATGCTTTGTGCGATTTCATGCATCGTTTCGAAACAAAGTACGGATAGAGACGATAAATCATGGCGTCTGATGATCAATTGGCCGAAATTCGAGCGGACATCGATTCCATCGATAAGCAGTTGCTCGCGTTGATTAACGCGCGGGCTGAGTGCGCGCGTCATGTCGCCGAAATTAAGCTAGCCGCCAGCCAAGATGGAGATGCGCTGTTCTACCGTCCCGAGCGAGAAGCGCAGATTTTACGTGCAATCCAAGAGCGTAACCCGGGCCCCTTACCGGCAGATCAGGCAGCACGCATTTTCCGTGAAATTATGTCCAGCTGTCTGGCCCTAGAGCGCCCCTTAACCGTTGGGTTTTTGGGTCCCGTAGGCACTTATTCTCAGGCCGCTGCCCTTAAACACTTCGGGCAGTCGGCTATTCTTGAACCCCAGCCCACTATCAGAGACGTCTTTCGATTGGCAGAAGACAGGGCCTGCGATATGGCGGTGGTGCCGGTCGAGAACTCAACCGAGGGTATGGTGGGCCAGACCCTCGATTGCTTCCTAGAGTCACCGCTTCAAATTATTGGTGAGGTCGAGTTACCTGTTGTCCATCATCTGATCGCGGGCGCTTCTCAGGACTTGGCTGACATATCCGTTGTTTGTGGACATGAGCAGGCGCTCGGTCAGTGTCGGGATTGGCTGGATGCCAATTTGCCCGGTGTTCCTCGAGACGTCTTCCGCAGTAACGGCGAGGCCGCACAGCGTGCGCAGAGTGAGACTGGCGTTGCGGCCATTGCTGGGGACCTGGCAGTAGAAACTTACAAGCTCGTGAAGCTGGCTGAGGCCATTCAAGATATTGCGCACAATACAACGCGCTTTTTCGTTATTGGTCGTGAGACTGTGCCCTCGAGTGGTGCTGATAAAACATCCATTCTGATCGCAAGTCGGAACCGTCCGGGCGCACTTCTAAACTTGTTACGCCCCTTCGAGGAGCGTGGCATTAGTTTGACCCGCATTGATTCCCGACCTTCGAAAACTGAAAAGTGGACCTACATGTTCTTCATTGAGTTTGAAGGGCACCTATCTGACGATGTTGTCCGCGAGGTAATGGCAGCACTAGAGGAAAACTCTATTCTGCTAAAGCCATTAGGTTCTTATCCTAAAGCGCCCATCTGATGACACAATTTCAATCTCGGACCGTTGCGTTTATTGGGCTAGGCCTCATATCGGGCTCGCTTGCTCGCGCCTTGAGAGGGAGTTCCTGGAACGGGACGCTGACGGCGTGGGGTCCCAGGGCGGCCAGTTTGCAGCGTGGGCTGGAGCTGGGAGTGATCGATCACTATTCCTTGAACTTATCTGAGGTTCTCGCTACGGCCGACATGATTGTAGTGGGAGCGCCACCTGCCGCGACAGGAGAGATTTTAAAGTCTGTCGTTGATGAGTTGAGCCGGTTGCATCGCACTCCCGTGGTTACCGACCTTGCGAGCATTAAAGGTCACGTGATTGATTCCATGGCCTGTGATTATGCGAATTTTGTTCCGGGTCATCCTATTGCGGGCTCAGAGCACAGCGGCGTCGCGTTTTCTGACGGTGCTTTATTTCGCGGTCGTGAGGTCATTTTGACACCGCTACCGCACACCGCAGCCAATGCGACTGAGCAGGTTAGGGCTATGTGGAATCTCACGGGTGCCTACATTCGACAAATGGGTGTTGAAGAGCACGATGCGCTACTCGCGGCAAGCTCGCATATGCCGCACATCGTCGCCTATGCACTCACTCGAGCGCTAGAGAGAGATGCCTCTGATCCCATGGTGCATGGTGGTGGTGCCTTGCGTGATATGACGCGAATTGCAGGATCTGACCCATTGATGTGGACCGATATTTCGGTCACTAACCAGACGGCGCTGCTGAATGCGATCGATGGCTTTCAGGACGAGATGACCTCGCTAAGGGACTCAATTGCATCGGGCGATGCGGCTGCGCTTCGCGACTACTTTGCGATTTGTCGTGCTCATCGGCGCGCACACGACGACATTCTTAACCCCCTTCCTTCGAGTAATTCAGAGGAAACATCATGAAGTTTTTGGTTGAGCCCGGTGGATCGATGACAGGCTCGTTGCGGGTGCCCGGTGACAAGTCAATGTCGCACCGGACCGTCATGTTTGGCGCGTTGGCCGAGGGTACGACCAAAGCGACAGGATTTCTGGAAGGCCAGGATGCGCTCTGTACCGTCCAGGCGTTTAGAGACATGGGTGTCGTGATTCGTGGCCCCGAGCAAGGTCGAATTGAAATTGATGGGGTCGGTATGCACGGCCTCAAAGCGCCGGAAAATGTTCTCGATATGGGGAATTCAGGGACGAGTATCCGACTGCTATGTGGTTTATTAGCGCCCCAAGCCTTCGATTCCGTAATGACAGGCGATGTATCCCTGCAGAAGCGCCCGATGGGACGTGTAACAACTCCGCTTGCGCTGATGGGTGCCGTAATCGAGAGCGAGGAGGGCAAGCCACCGCTCGCCATCAAAGGCGGTCAGCGCCTCAAAGGTATTCACTACGAGATGCCAATGGCAAGCGCGCAGGTCAAATCATGCGTATTGCTCGCAGGGATGTACGCAGAGGGACGCACGACGGTAAGCGAGCCAGCCACGACGCGAGATCATACAGAGCGCATGCTCCGAGGCTTTGGTTACGAAGTGGAGTGCGAGAACGATGTCATTAGCCTGCAGGGTGGTGGCGCGTTGAAAGCAACATCACTCGATATCCCAGCCGATATTTCATCTGCAGCTTTCTTTCTGGTCGCGTCATCGATTGCTGAAGGCTCAGACTTGACCCTCGAGCACGTGGGCATGAACCCCACACGCGCCGGCGTGATTACTATTCTGACGCTCATGGGTGCCGATATTGAAGTGTTTAACGAGCGCGAGGTAGGTGGAGAACCGGTAGCCGATTTGCGTGTTCGATCGGCACGGTTGACCGGCATCGAGATTCCGGAAGATCTTGTACCCCTGGCAATCGATGAGTTCCCCGTACTCTTTATTGCGGCCGCCTGCGCGTCAGGCAAGACAGTTCTCTCGGGTGCAGAGGAGCTTCGCGTTAAAGAGAGTGATCGTATCGCTTCGATGGCAGAGGGTTTGACGCGCCTTGGAATTGAAAACGACGTTCGCGAGGACGGCATTGCCATTACCGGCGGGCAAATAACGGGTGGTGAGGTCGATACCTTCCACGACCACCGTATTGCCATGTCTTTTTCCGTCGCGGCGCTTCGCGCATCAGGACCGATTCACGTCAACGATTGTGACCACGTCGCCACCTCGTTTCCCGGTTTTGCTGCGCTTGCTCGCGGTGTCGGTTTGAACATAAAAGAAGTGAACTGACGTCTTATGGTTCCCGTGATCTGTGTAGACGGCCCAAGCGGCTCAGGCAAAGGAACGCTTGCTCAACGGCTCGCAGGTCATTTGGGCTTCCACTTGCTGGATAGCGGCGCGCTATACCGCATTGTCGGATTTGCTGCCTTGGATCAGGGAATCGCTTGGGATGACGAGTCGTCGGTGACCCAGATTGCTCGCGATTTAGATGTGTCGTTTGTCACCACCGATCTCGGTGTTCGCGTTACTTACCGCGGCAGAGATGTCACGGAACCCGTACGTTCAGTCCGTGGAGGAGAGGGTGCATCTGCTGTTGCAGCCATATCCTCTGTTAGAGGGGCCCTGCTCGCCCGTCAACGCGAGTTGGCAGCGGCGCCCGGTCTGATAGCTGATGGGCGAGACATGGGGACTGTTGTCTTTCCCGATGCGCCCCTGAAGATATTCCTCGAAGCCTCAGCCTTGGCCCGTGCGCAGCGACGACAAAGTCAGTTGCAGCTGCAGGGCGAGGATGTTAGTCTGCCGCGCCTTTTGGAGGCCATTGAGGCTCGCGATACACGAGATCGAACACGATCAATATCGCCACTTGTCCCAGCGGAGGACGCCGTCATTGTCGACAGTACCGACCTGACTGCAGATGCCGTGTTTGAACGAGTGTTGTCTCATGCGGTTGCTAAAGGGATAGTGCACTCGGGCGATTAAAGGCCTTACCCCTCGACTCAGTGCGTTTATAAATCGACCCAGCCGGGTAAGACGGTTGGTGCTGCGATGTTTGCAGCGATAAGACAGGTATGTTCAATGAGCGAATCATTCGCCGAGTTATTCGAAGAAAGTCTAAAGTCCGTTGATATGGAACCCGGTTCAATTGTTACCGGTGTGGTTATTGATATCGACAACGAGTGGGTTACCGTCCACGCAGGTCTAAAATCTGAGGGTGTCATCCCTCGTGATCAATTTACAAACGCTAGTGGTGAGTGCACCCTAAATATTGGTGACGAAGTCCAGGTGGCACTGGAAACTGTCGAAGACGGTTTCGGTGAAACTAAGCTCTCGCGAGAGAAGGCAAAGCGCGCAGAAGCATGGAAGACGCTGGAAGCAGCTCATGTTGCTCAAGAGGTGGTCACTGGTGTTATCAACGGAAAGGTCAAAGGCGGCTTCACGGTCGATGTCGATTCTATCCGTGCCTTCTTGCCTGGTTCATTGATCGACGTACGTCCAATCCGTGAAACCGCGCACCTCGAGGGCAAAGAGCTTGAGTTCAAGGTGATCAAGCTAGATCAGAAGCGTAATAACGTCGTCGTTTCTCGACGTGCGGTCATGGAAGCGGCCAACAGCGCCGAGCGTGACGAACTGCTGCAAAACCTCCAGGAAGGTCAAAGCGTTAAAGGTGTGGTCAAGAACCTCACTGACTACGGCGCGTTCGTTGATCTCGGCGGTGTTGACGGTCTGTTACACATCACTGATATGGCGTGGAAGCGTATTAAGCATCCGAGCGAAGTTGTTGAAGTCGGCCAGGAAATGGACGTTAAGGTTCTCAAGTTCGACCGAGAGCGTAACCGGGTGTCCTTGGGTTTGAAGCAGTTGGGTGAAGATCCATGGGTTGAGATTACCAATCGTTACCCAGAGGGTAGCCGCGTCAACGCTCGTATCACCAATCTCACGGACTACGGCTGTTTTGCGGAAATCGAGGAGGGTGTCGAAGGTCTGGTACACGTCTCTGAAATGGACTGGACAAACAAGAATGTTCACCCATCGAAGATCGTTCAGCTCGGCGATGAAGTTGAAGTGATGGTTCTTGACATCGATCAGGAGCGTCGTCGTATTTCGCTTGGTATCAAGCAATGTCAGCAAAACCCCTGGGATGCCTTTGCTTCGCAGCACGCGACCGGTGACAAGATCTCTGGATCTATCAAGTCAATCACTGACTTCGGTATCTTCATTGGCCTTGCCGGTAATATTGACGGCCTAGTGCATCTTAGCGATATCAGCTGGAACGAGACCGGTGAAGAAGCCGTTCGCAACTACAAGAAGGGCGATGAGATCGAGACTGTGATCTTGAGCATTGACCCCGAGCGTGAGCGTATCTCGCTGGGTATAAAGCAGCTCGAGGAAGACTCTTTCTCAATCTTCTTGGGTGAAGCCGAGAAGGGCAGCATCGTTACCGGCGAGGTGACTGATGTCGATACGAAAGGTGCGGTCATCAAACTCAATGAAGAAGTTGATGGTTACATCAAGGTCGCTGATCTCAGTAGGGATCGCGTTGAAGACGCACGCTCAGTCCTTAGTGTCGGTGATAAAATCGACGCCAAGATTGTTGCTGTCGATCGTAAGAGCCGTTCAATCGGACTTTCTATTAAAGCGAAAGACATGGATGACGAGAAAGAAGCGGTTGCCTCGCTCAAGGAGCAAGACGGCGCTGCTTCACCCGGAACCATCGGCGATCTCATCAAGGCGCAAATGGACGGGGAGTAAATCTCAGATTTCCTTTCGAAATGTTACAAAAAGCCGGTTTTACCGGCTTTTTTTTTGATATTTTGGAGGCTGTCAAAAAGCAAAAGAATTTTAAGATTCTTTATGTTGAAGACAGCGAGACCAATCAGCTCGTTATGTCGGCCATGATGGAGCGTTTGGGCGTAAATCTTGCGCTCGCCCCGTCAGCTAAAGAGGGTTTCGATGCGCTCAAGGCAAAAGCGTTTGATGTGATCATCACGGATATCCAAATGCCAGAACATTCTGGGTAAGACCTGCTTCAATGGATCCAAGAGTCGCCCGGCATTCCAACGAGCTTGCGTATTTTTGCTTGTACAGCTAACGCTGGCAGTGATGCAGTGAAGGAGTTTGAAGCTGCAGGATTTGAAGGGGTTCTCACGAAGCCGCTGGATCTTCAGGTGCTAGAGAAATTCTTGGCGTCGCTGTAAGGCCACGCATCTGCTTCTTCATGCTTGAGTGGCCGCTGCAATGGAATGGCAATAGATGCTTGTGCGGACGCTATGGTACGTGGACAATGTCGTCAACAGGTGGGGATCATGACGCGAAGCGAACTCATTGAGCTAATGGCATCACAGCAAAATCAGCTGACGACGAAAGACGTCGAGTTAGCTGTGAAGCTTATGATAGATCACATGGCAGAATCGCTCGCTTCAGGAGAACGCATCGAGATTCGCGGCTTTGGTAGCTTCTCACTGCACTATCGAGAACCCCGTAAAGGTCGAAATCCTAAAACCGGTGATGCTGTTGAGCTCGAAGCAAAGCATGTTCCTCACTTCAAGCCCGGCAAAGAATTGAGGGAACGCGTTAATCGTTCAATCAAGGCGGTATTCTAATGCTCCGCTGGCTCCGTGCCGCGTTCACTCTGACGCTATTGTGCCTCTCGGTCTTCCTAGGCGCCCTCTTTGCAACGCAGAATACTATTTCCGTGCCGTTGACTCTGGGCCCATGGGCACTCGGTGAGCAGCCGGTGGCCGTTTGGCTCCTATCGTTCCTAATTGTTGGTGTCTTGCTGGGCAGTCTTATGAGCTCCGCGTTAGTGATCCGGCAGCGAGCGGCGAGTGCCTCACTGAAGCGCGAGAACGCGCGAATGAGTCAGCGGCTTAACAAGGATGCAAAAAGTGGCTGAGCCTAATACGCTGCTTTTGGTCTTATTGTTTTTGGCTGTTGCGGCAGGTTGGGTACTCGGTAGAGGTGCCGCAAGCCGTGAAGTGCCAGAAGAGACGGCACCGCCGTCACAGTATTATCTCGGACTGAATTTTCTTTTGGATGGCGAGCAGGAGTCAGCGCTTAAAGCATTCAGCGAGGCACTGGCGGTCAACGCGGAGACCTTTGAGACTCACATCACTTTTGGCAGTCTGCTGAGAAAGCGTGGTGAGGTGGATAACGCGATCAAAATTCACCAGTCGCTTCTGTCCAGAAGTCGTCTCCCTGACGTCCAGAAAAACCAAGCGCATTTGGAGCTCGCTAAAGACTTCATAGCTGCGGGTCTTCTGGATCGTGCCGAACAATTATTGAAAGATCTTCTTGAGTTATCTGAAGAGCACCGATTAGAAGGCAAATCGCTTCTCATCGAGGTATTTGAGGCGAGCCGTGATTGGGATCAGGCGCGCGAGCTAACTGAGTCTCAACTGGGTGAGCTTAAAGAAGATGATCCTCACCAAAGGTCAGCTGCGATTAAGGCGCGTGCAAAGTTAAGTCACTACTGTTGTGAGGCTGCGGAAGATAAGGAGTCCGCAGGTGACCTCGAGGCTGCACGTGAGCTTGCAGAGCGGGCCATGGATTGGACTGAAGAATCGGTCTGGCCCCACACAATCCTCGCGCGTTTGGATCAACAACAGGATCAGCCCAGACGTGCCTATGATCGTCTAGTGACGGCGGCAAAAATTTCATCCGAGCGGCTGCCTGAGTTTGCTGCGCAGCTTATTGCTGTCAGTGAGAGTGTTAACTGTCGCGATGAGGTCACTCCTCTGATCGCCACACTATTGACCCAGCGAGAAGACCCGCAGTTGCGCGTCATCTTGGCCGATGAGCACAGGGTGAGGGGGGAAGACGCCAAAGCCTTGGAGATCCTCAAGCAAGGCTTGCATAAAAAGCCGAGCTCACGGCTTCTTATGCAAGCACTCAGGTTAATAGGCGAAGAGGTGGCGACACCGGAAATCATAGAAGGGGCCCAAAAGCTGGCATCACGTCAGTCCGCATATCTTTGTGGTGTATGCGGTTTTCATGGCCCGAGTTTCTACTGGCAATGTCCTGGTTGTAAGAGCTGGGATACACTCCATCGGCCGGTGCGCTGATCCACCTAGTAAGAACAGACGCCAGGAAAAGCGGTGGTTAAGGGACGATTGAGAAAACGATATGTTAAGCCCTCTCATTATTGCGCTTGATTACCCATCGCTCGATGAGGCTCTGGTCTGCGCACGAAAACTGGATCCAACAAAAGTTCGGCTCAAGGTGGGTAAGCAGCTTTTTACTAGCGAAGGTCCCCGAGTATTGGATGCGCTGCACGGGCTTGGCTTCGATGTATTTCTAGATTTGAAGTTTCATGACATTCCAAACACGGTAGCTGGTGCGGTCAGCGCGGCGGCAGATCTCGGTGTCTGGATGGTCAATGTCCACGCCTCGGGTGGCCGTCGCATGATGGAGGCTGCGGCCGCGGCTGTTGCTCAGCGAACTAAAGCGCGCACACAACTCATTGCGGTCACGGTACTTACCAGCATGGATGAAACGGATTTGCTCGAGCTCGGAATTACCGAGACGCCCGCTGAGCGCGTTCGTCGGCTCGCTGCCTTAGCCCGATCCAGTGGCTTAGATGGCGTTGTTTGCTCCGCACAAGAGGCGGCAATGCTATCGAGACAATGCGGGCCTGAGTTCTCCTTGATCACTCCCGGGATTCGTTTACCTGAAGACTCTGCGGGTGATCAGCGACGTGTGGTCACCCCATGGGACGCGATGGCAGACGGCTCAACGTATCTTGTGATGGGTCGATCGATTACTGGAGCCGCCAACCCTACGGCTGTGGTGGATAGCATCATAGGAAAGCTTTCCTAATCGAATTAGATTAATCCGGTGTTTGAAAGCGCGCTGACGAGTTAGTGGGATGGCTCTTCTTCTAGGCTGATATTGAGTCGATAAGACTCATGTCACAGGAGAAGAAACATGCATTCATTCACTGGCAGCTCCCTCCGGAGTTTTCCATTCATTGGCCATTTGCTGGCCTCATTCATTATTGCTTATGGGCCGGTAACGGCTGCTTACGCGTCAGATGCGGTCAATATCAATACAGCAAGTATCGAGGTTCTTGCCGAGGAGTTGGTTGGCGTTGGTCCCGAGCTGGCAAAACGAATAGTTGATTTCAGCGAGCGCTACGGCGGGTTCAAGTCGCTTGAGGCTCTTGGCTATGTCCGTGGTATTGGTCCGAGTTTGCTTACCAAGAACCAAGGAAAAATGGTCATTGAGTAAGATTTGTCAGCGGGCAGAACGTCCGAAGACAACTTTGTGTCACTTATCTGCTAGCATTCTCCCTGCCGATTTTGGGTGGCGATTACATGGACTACGACGTATTCAACGGCGATGCTGACGGCATCTGTGCGCTCATTCAGTTGAGGCTTGTTGAGCCTAGACCCGATGCGACACTCGTGACCGGTGTCAAGCGCGATATTCAACTCCTTGGGCGCGTTCCGGATGAGGACGTCAATCGTGTGACGGTCCTCGATATTTCCTTTGACAAAAACCGTGGCGATGTTGATCGATTGTTGGTTGCGGGTGCCGATCTATTTTTTTGTGATCATCACTTTTCCGGGGATATTCCTGAGGCGGAAACATTAGATGCGTTGATCAGTCCCGCGCCTGAAGTGTGCACCAGTGCGTTGGTCAACGGTCGTTTGCGCAGTGCCTTTACCGAGTGGGCTGTCGTGGGTTGTTTTGGTGATAACCTCGACACCACAGCCGACACCCTGATTGGTAATTTATCGTCACCCATAGATCGTGATGCGCTGAAACAATTGGGTATCTGCGTAAACTACAACGCCTATGGCGTGCAGCCCACCGATCTTCATTTTCACCCGGCTGATCTTTACCGACGTATGCAGCGTCACAGATCACCCACGGCGCTGTTACAGGATGATCGAGACTTATTCGAGACATTGGTTGCTGCTTACGAGACAGATATGTGTGCGGCCCAGTCGGCACCCAGGGCTGTCGATGACAACGATATCGCGGTGGTGTCACTCCCTGACGAGGCTTGGGCACGGCGAGTAAGTGGCGTGTATGGCAACGATCTGGCTAACCAGTCACCGGACAAGGCACACGCGGTACTGACAGATATAGACGGTGGTTATTTGGTAAGCGTCAGAGCGCCGCTGAATAATCGGACAGGTGCGGATGCCGTATGTCGTCAATTTGAGACAGGGGGCGGTCGGGCTGCTGCCGCAGGCATTAATCGGCTGCCGCAAGATCAACTCGGTCGCTTTATCGATGCCTTACGGGCGCAATACGCCTGAAGTTCCTCGCCGCTAGGGCTGAGAGAGTTTCGTTTCAATGCGGGATAGCGCCTGCATGATCTCGGAGGCGTCCAGTCCGCTCGCGTTGTCAGCCCGCGATGAAGGGCGGTACTGCTCGAAGAGACGCATTAGATGATCAATGACCGATGGATCGAAACCTTGCTTTCTCAGCACCAAAGTTCGGGCGGAATGCTCCAAGGCTCCATAGAACACATCTCGAATTTGCCAGATTGCCGTGTCGGCACTGAACTCTCTCAAATCTATGCCGCGTTGCATGATGGCATCGAAAACCCGCACATACTCCCGGATTTGAGGTAGCTGACGGCCAGGCTCGCCATGGCGCATTCGAGCGCGTGAGGTAATCTCAACGATCTTGAAGTCATCGATCAACGATTGCAGGTGATAACTGGCTAACTCATGTAGCTGTTGGCTAACAGCAGCGCCTTCCGATATGGCTGCAATTGCACCCTTGGTCAACTCTCGCCAAAAACGATCCACGACGGCCTCGAGAAGTTCGTGTTTATTTTTGTAGTAAAGGTAGACCGTACCTTCAGCGACGTCTGCACGTCGCGCAATCTCAGCCATGCGTGCACCATCGACACCCGATTTACCGAAGACAGCGGTGGCTGCGGCCAAGATGGCTTCTTCTCGTGCTTCCAGTCGTTGTCGTTGCGTATCTGCCATGTTCTGTCTAGTACCTCAGGCTCATCCAATGCGATTTAACGAGGTTATGGCTTGAAGCCATTTTTTGTTGCACCTATAGTCATGAGTATGCCTCATTATAAATGAGTCGTAATCATTTTAATGCCAGTCATGTTGATGAAAAGGGCGCTATGGTGAATAACAAAACAATCAAGATAGGTGGGGCTACGGGTTTCTGGGGTGAGACTGACATGGATATGTCCCAGTTCTTAGCTGAGGGCGATCTCGACTACATTGTCTTTGATTATCTCGCAGAGATAACCATGTCGATTTTGGCCAGGGCGCGTGCCTCCGACCCGACCCTCGGTTATGCCACTGATTTCGTATCAGCGATGGTCAAACCGAACTTGCAGCGGATTGCCGACTCGGGAGTGAAGTTGATCAGCAACGCCGGCGGTGTTAATCCGGAGGCCTGCGGTAATGCATTGCGAGACGTTATTGCCGCCGCAGGCCTCGACCTAAAAGTGGTGGTTGTGACAGGTGACGATGTACTCGGTCAACTTGATGCCATTAGAGCCTCAGGTGGTGCCGAGATGTTCTCGGGTGAGGCATTTCCTCCACTAGATAAGGTGGCCAGCGCCAACGCCTACATTGGCGCCTTTCCCATCGCAGCAGCACTTGCCGCTGGCGCCGACATCGTCGTAACGGGTCGATGTGTGGATAGCGCGGTTACACTCGGCGCCTGTATCCACGAGTTTGGTTGGTCGGCTGAAGAGCTGGATAAGCTATCAGCTGGTTCTGCCATAGGTCACTTGATCGAATGCGGCCCTCAAGCGACCGGCGGCAACTTTACTGACTGGGAAGCGGTGGCGGATACGCTTCACAATGTTGGCTACCCCATTGCCGAGGTCTCGCCTGACGGGTCCTGTGATATCTACAAGCCTCAAGACACGGGTGGCGTCGTTAATCGTGGCACTGTGGCAGAGCAGCTTCTCTATGAGATCGGTGATCCTGCGGCCTACATATTGCCTGATGTTGTCTGTGACTTTACGCAAATTAAGCTCGAGCAAGTCGCTGACAACCGTGTGCGTGTCTCGGGCGCCCGTGGACGCGGTGTTCCCTCAACCTACAGGACGAGCATGACTTGGGCGGACGGCTGGCGCGCAGGCACAACCTACTGGTGCATTGGTCGCCGTGCCGCGGACAAAGCTCGCATTTTTACGGAAGAGGCACTCATACGTACGCGCAAGAAGATTCGCGCTATGGGCGGACAGGACTTCGATGACGTTGCCATCGACGTTATTGGTGAGGAGAGCTTCTGGGGTTCACATGCATCTGCGGGCAGTAGTCGTGAAGTGGCTTTGAAAGTGGCATGTCGCCATCAGGATGCCCGCGCTGTAGGCCTGCTGCTCCGAGAGCTATCGGGCGTGGCACTCGGAGCGCCCGCGGGAATGGCGTTTTTCGCGGGTGCGCGTGCCAAACCATCGCCCGTCGTTCGCCTCTTCTCTGTTTTGGTCGACAAGTCGACGCTGGATTTAAAGCTCGTTGATGAGTCTGGGGCACAAACGTTTCAACCGCCAACCACGAACGATGAGATTGCGGCATTTGAAGAGCCCGCAATTCCCGAGGCAGGTCCGCGGTTAGGAGCGCTTATCGAAGTACCGCTTGAGGACCTGGCCTGGGGACGCTCTGGCGATAAGGGCGATAAGGCCAACATAGGCATTATTGCGCGTGAGCCCGAGTACCTGCCCTGGATTGCCGCCAAACTGACGGCAGATTATGTCGGCGATCGTTTTGCGCACTTTATGACCTCGCCAGACATTGACCGTTACTACATGCCCGGTTTGCCGGCCTTAAATTTTTTACTTCACAACGCATTGGGTGGTGGCGGCATAGCGAGTCTGAGAAATGATCCTCAGGCAAAAGCGTATGCCCAGGTCCTGCTCGACACCCCAATTGCGATTCCACAACAACTTTTGGAGGCCTGATATGGCAGTGCTTTCGTCGACTGTTCAGCCCGCAAGCGACAGCTTCAAGGAAAACAGATCTAGCATGTTCGAGCTAATCGATCACTGGCGATCACTTGAACAACGCACCATCGATGCGTCGAATAAGCGCCTGAAAACCTTTAGGTCAAGGGGGCAATTGTCGCCTCGCGAGCGCTTGGAGCGGCTATTGGATCCAGGCATGCCATTCCTGCAGATGCATTCCATGGCGAACTACTGCGTTGAGAACCCGGATCGTGAAACAAGTGTACCCGGCGCCTCGGTCATTGTGGGGGTTGGATTTGTTGAGGGCGTGCGATGCATGATCTGGGTCGATGACTCGGGTATATCGGCGGGCGCCGCTACCGAATCGACTGGGTTCGTATCGACGTCCATTCTGGAGATGTGCATGCGTCAGAAACTTCCCGTCATCCACTTAGTGGAGTCTGCTGGTGCCAACTTACTGAAGTACAAGGTGGAGCTGTGGTCGCGCTTCGGCAATGTGTTTCGCGATCTGGCGCGATTGTCCGCAGCTGGCATTCCTACCATGGTCGTGCTGCATGGCGGTTCAACAGCGGGTGGAGCCTACATGCCCGGCATGTCCGACTACGTTATTGGTGTAAAGGAAAACGGTATGGCCGCGTTGGGTGGCGCTGCCCTTGTAAAGGCCGCGACGGGTGAAGAAGCGGATGATCGCGAGTTAGGTGGCACCGAAATGCACTCGAGCGTCTCGGGTGTTGTCGAATACCTCGTTGAGGATGACGCGCACGGCATTCTCAAAGCGCGTGAGGTCATGAAGAGCGTCGACTGGAATAAGCGAGTTACCACCGTGGTCCGACGACCTTATGAGCCCCCGCGTTTCCCAGTCGAGGAACTCGCGGGTGCTATCCCGGTCGATCCAAAAGTGCCATACGACTTCCGCGAAGTGCTGGCGCGGATTGTCGATGATTCCTCGGTCGGAGAGTTCAAGTCACGCTACGGTGTCTCGACCGTCTGCGGCTATGCGTCCATCACGGGTATCAGTTTTGGCTTCATTGGTAACAACGGCCCCATTGATCCCAATGGCGCCACGAAGGCGGCGCAGTTTATTCAGCTCTGTGATGCTGCAGATATGCCCATCCTGTTTTTCAACAACACCACCGGATACATGGTGGGCACAGAGTACGAGCAAGCGGGCATGATTAAGCACGGCTCGAAGATGATTCAAGCAGTATCTAATGCCCGCGTCCCCAAGATTTCGCTCTACATCGGTGCTAGTTTTGGCGCCGGAAACTACGGCATGTGCGGCTGGTCCTATCAGCCGGATTTCCTATTTGCCTGGCCCAATGCGCGCACAGGTGTCATGGCCGGGCAGAGCGCTGCGGACACCATGTCGGGGGTGGCGCGTGTCGGCGCTGCGAGAAAAGGTCAGGAGGTGCCTGAGGAGATGCTCGAGCAACAAGCGGCGGCCATCAGAGCCCACTTTGACGCGCAAGAAGACGCCTTCTATACCTCAGGCCGCGTGCTCGATCACGGCATCATTGATCCGCGCGATACGCGAAAAGTCTTGGCTTTCTGCCTGGAAACCGTACTGGAGGCTCGTCTGCGAGAAACACGACCGAACGCGTTCGGCGTAGCGAGGATGTAATCATGGCAACACTACCTGAAACAAAGACACTGGCCCTAGATCTAGAACAAGGCTGGCTGACGGTTTGGTTCAATCAGCCCGAACGTCGTAATCCGTTGACAGATGAAGCCGTAGAGGATTTGGCAGCGGTCATCGATACCATCAAGGACCAGCGCGATATTCGCGGGATGACGATTCGTGGTAAAGGCGGCTTCTTCTGTGCGGGCGGCGACTTAAAGGGTTTTAATGCCATGGCCAGCGGTGCGACCG
>PKCZ01000201.1 GCA_002862405.1 Pseudomonadota bacterium | reverse complement strand
TCTCCAACGGTGAAGTCGTCAGCGCTCGCAAAGAGATGCACTGCGCTAAGCACCGAAAACAGAAAAATCTTACTTAACGCTGTCATGATCTACTTGCCCTTTATTACGTGTATTGCTCGAGTTTAGAGCGTTAATCAGGGCCGGGACTCCAACCGGCACGACTTTAACCATCTGGGATTTTTGAAGCCTTCCTCGCTACGACGCAGCTCAGCGTAACTCTAGATAATTCGGGAACCAAGCCACTCTTACTTGAGTTGAGGTGGGTTGAGAACAGGCACTGCAGGGGAGATTTTTCCGACGAGGGCCTTTAAAACCTATGTCAAGCTAGAGGGAAAATTGAGTTTTTATCCGGGTTAGGGTAACGACTATGACACCGGTACTAAGTTCACCTCCAATGGGTCTGGCAGGTAATTACTATTCTCGCAATCTAGAAACAAACACAATCTGATCGGCGCCTTGACGATGTATCCATAAAGCAGCGGTAAGAGCATGAGCGCGATTGCCGGGCCTAGCGCATCTAAATCTTGCATATTTATGTTGATGCCAATTAGTACTGCGCCAAGCAGGGCGCCCATGCACCCACTGAGTACTGCTCCCTCAGAAAACCCATTTAGTCTTGCGTCTGACTTCCATTCCCCGTTTGCATAAATACCGAAGCATAGCGCTCCCACCAAAACAAACTTTTCGGGGATCGCGTCCATGAAGCCGCTGAAATTCGTTGAGATTGCCGCTGCCATAATTGCAATAAATAAAAGACTTGCTGCTAACACTTTAAGGTTCATGGTGTGTGTCCCTATGGTGTCATCAGATGAGTGTGACAGACACCCGGGGTAAGTTCTGGGTGGCAAGTAGTCGACGCGGCTCCCCACTGTCAATTCGCTACAGTACTAAAGCTATGCCCTGGTAAAACCGCCAGAAAAGGCCCGAAAATCTGGTTCCATAGAAGCCAATGCCTCCCGTAACTCGTGGCTTGCGTCACCCAAAACTGTGAAACTTTCCACTTCAAATCTGTCCATCCACTCGGGGGCGATGGGGCTAGATATGAGATTATTGAACCTAGTTAAGGCGCCCTCGCTGTCATCAAAAACCTCTATCAGTGTGGCCTTAGTTTTGTCGGAGGACAAAAACCATTCGAACCTACGGGTTTTCATTTCCTCAAATTCAAACGTTACGCGACTGCTACGTTCAGATATCCATGACTCAACATCGTCAGTTGCAGGCGCTACAGCCATTTGCAGGATAAACGTAATGGTTCCATCGTCGTTGTTCAGCATAAATTGAGCTCCCGGTAAATCGTATCCGCACTATAAAGAAAACTTATGTTAACCGCGGTTTTTCAAATTGGCTTTTTATGTATCTAGCAGATAACTGCCGCTGTCGAATCAATGCGGTGCCGGTGTGGCGGTGAGGACACTCTGCCAGTACTAAATTATGGCCTCGGGGTAACAATAGGCTACTGGCGCTAGCGGCCCTGGGTGATTGCCTCGAGAATCACTATCTCTAGCGCCTCAAGATCTGGCTTTCTTGGGTTGGTTGCAGTCGCACTGTCGCTAAAAGCCCGCTTTGCAAGAGAGCTAACTTTGTTCGTGTCTACGCCAATATCAGCCAGAGATCTCGGAATCTCCAATTGATCCAGAAGTTGGCAAATCCAATGATGAATAGCATCGAAGTCCCGTCCTTCGAGATTCAGCGCTTGTGAAATCTCAGGGCATTTGTCTCGAATCGATGCCGCATTAAATCTCATTACTGCGGGCAGGGTAATTGCGTTTGTAAGGCCATGATGAGTGTTGTACTCGGCCCCAATTGCATGACTAATGGAGTGTACTAGACCCAAGCCTTTTAAAAATGCAACGCCAGCCATGCAGGATGCGATTTGCATTGCGCCACGCGCATTCAAATTCTGTGATTCTAAGACTGCATCGGGTAACCACCGCGCAATAAGAGTTAATGCCTTCAAGGCTATTCCGTCACACATAGGGTCAAGACCAGGAACGCAATAGGCCTCCAACGCATGAACCAATGCGTCAACACCTGTCCAAGCGGTCAAATCTGCCGGCAGGCCAAGTGTAAGTTTGGGGTCTAAAATTGCGAGCTGTGGTTTCAGAAGTGGATGC
Source organism: Pseudomonadota bacterium (assembly GCA_002862405.1). Lineage (GTDB taxonomy): Bacteria > Pseudomonadota > Gammaproteobacteria > Pseudomonadales > Halieaceae > Luminiphilus. Next base: position 20,586 of record PKCZ01000201.1, on the reverse strand, counting down.
CACACGCACAGTTTCATACCACGATCGAGATGGGTGATCATTGCGGTGCTTTCTGTCTCAGCACCAGTTCCAGAAGTAGTAGGAATGCATATTAGAGGGGGGAATTTGTCCGAAGTATCCAGCTTCGGCGGGACTTTTTCAAAGTCGTGTGCCCAGAGTTCGTGTCTGCTTCCAGCCAACAACGCAGTCGCTTTACCCGCATCCATTCCACTCCCACCGCCAATGGCAATAACGCCGTCGTGGCTACCTGAGCGGAATGCGAAGAGCGCATTTCTAACATCACTCTCTGTAGGATTCTGGGAAATGTTGTGAAAGATCGTGCTAGCGATGCCCGCCTGCGCCAGTAAATCTGTTGCGCCCGAGACGAATGTCAGGGATACAGTCCCACGGTCGGTAACAATTAAGGGGTTTTTCAAGTTCAGGCGTTGGCAGTGCTCGGGGAGCTCGTCAAATCGCCCGGGACCATATGCAATGGGAACGGGGAACGTCCAGTCTGCGTTTTGCAGGAAGTCGGTAGTAGGTAGCACTTGCATACTTCGTAACCCCGCTCGATCACATTTGGCTGTGTTGGGCGCTGCTGCGTCGAGCCTAATCCATTGTGGCGCTCGGAGCTAATTGCCATCTAATGTGTCTGGCAAGCAACTACTGCTAACGGATCAACGCGATAGACTCCAATTGGCTGCACCGTAAAAACCCATCGAAAGAATCCCTAAGGCACCCTGACCGTCTATAGTTAGCGAATACAAGCGATTTGACCAGTAGGGTTGCGAATGAAATCGTCAATTTACAAGTACCTAACAGCGCTTCTTTTTTCGTTCCATGCGATGCTCATTAACGTGCAGGTAACGTCTGCGCAGGTTGCTGAGCCAACGTTTTGCAACAATCAAAACACCGAGGGATATCAGCGAATCGAGGAGAATGGAGTTCGAAGAGAGTACATCCTATACCCTTCGACCCTCGAATCGCCGGATACCCCTGTAGCGCTGGTAATTAATTTCCATGGCTACGGCGACTGTGCCAGTGCATATGCGGAGGACATAGGAAACTTTTATGGGCTGAATAATCTAGCGGACGACGAGGGTTTTTTAATTGTCTACCCCCAAGCGATGATTCGAGAGAAAGGTGATCCGTATTGGGAGCCAGGCGACGTTGGACCCGATATAGCAATTAACGATGTCATGTTTGCTCGACGCCTCGTTTCTGATGTTGCCAATAAGCTACAAATAGATATTGAAAAAACGTTTGCTGTTGGATTCTCAAACGGTGGAATGATGGCATACGACCTGGCGTGCACAGCGGCAGATGTTTTTGACTCCGTGGCAATCATGTCTGGCGTAAGGCTCGATGGTGTATGCGAAGAGTCGATTTCGAAGTCGGTCCTTCATTTTCACGGAAGCGACGACTCCGTAATCCCTCTTGATGGGAGTGGGGACTTCCCGTCTGTTTACAGCTCTATAGATTTTTGGGTCGAGCAAAATCAGATACCGGAGGGCTCCGAAATTTCATCGGTATTAAATGGTGGTGACGTGACCTTGGAGCGCCATGTTGGCGGGAGAGAGGGTACGGAGGTTAACTTGTATGTGATCAATGCCGAATTCGATAAGCCGGCAGGTCACTCTTGGTTTTCTGCCCAGATCGAAGGAAGAACGCCTAATCAAATCATTTGGGAATTTTTCTCGGACTCAACAAGCTCATCCCTATCTCTGGAGGCGGTCGCCGTGGATCTCGACACAGTAAATTTCCGCGAGGGTGATGGCGATAGTGTGGTGCTCGCGTTTGACCTATTTGGAGACGTTGATGGGCGACTTGAAGGATTATCAATTACGGCGACGGGAGAGCTTGATGAAGTCAGCGATGTGGGTCTGGTAAAGGTGCACCTTGATGAAAATAACAACCTAGTTGCAGACCCATCAGAATTTTTGGACCAAAGTACCTACACCGCAGACGACGGTGTTATTAGTTTTGAATTCGCAAACCCCGTGTTTACTCAGGGCGCTACCGTCCGCATATTGATTACCTACGAGCTATAGAGGACCCAGCCGGAAGATAAAGCTGCGGTTAGCCTTGAAACGTTTGCATTGTTGCGTCTGGGCGACTGGAATCAGGTTGGTCAAACAGCGCTAATCGAATTTAACCATGACTGCTATACGGTATTTAAAAACGACCGAAATTTTGTAACACGATATCTAGATAATAAAGTGATTAAACGGAAATCAGGGCTACCGTTGATCGTATTGCTGATGCGTCCGCAGTATTTTGATTTTTCACAAGACAGGTCGTCCAGTGCTCCACGACATGGGGATTGAAGTGTCATGAACGAAGTCCAACGACTTGAGGTAAGATTCAAAGAGGCGCTACGGTCCGGCGATTCGGCGAAACTCCATGAAATACACGCCAGAGCTATAGCGCTTGTCGAGCGGCGAGAGCGTCCACCAGTAATTGCAGCCAACAAAAAGGCTTATGAGCAGCTTATTTACAGCTACGTATGCCACGTGGCCTCAAGAGATGCGCATTTGCCATGCATTCTTTGGTGGAGAGCGTATTATGGTGAGAGAAAAATGCCGAAAGAGCCGCGACACTCAGTCGAGAGAAGCCGTTCTCACCTTCGGGAGATGAGAAAGTACTCTAATTTCACCGCTCGTCTCTGCAGTGAATACAAAATAGCGACGCAATCAACTACTAAACAGGCATTTATCGAGTAAGGCGTGCAAGTCGCGCTTCTTATCCTTGCCACCGCGGTTGGTGATTTGGAGCTCACCTGGCTACTGCATCACCATGCCATTGATGGTGGTGCCTCGATGACTACGCCGCCTTTTACAACAACGGAGACATGACGCAGCCGTGTGATGTCTATAGTAGGGCTCCCGCGGACCGCAATCATGTCGGCTTGTAGTCCCACGCGGAGACTCCCGATCTCCTCGTCGAGCCCCATGTGTTCTGCTGCGACCGAGGTAGCAGATTTGATAGCCTGCATGGGTGTCATTCCACGCTCCACCATTATCTCGAACTGCCAACCGCCCATACCGTGGGGCAGTACACCGGCATCGGTACCATAAAGTATCGTTGCACCTGCGGCCACAGCCTTCTCAAATACGACCCGTTGAGCCTCAGTTGTTTCGTGATTGCGCTGGATAAAAACCTCGGGGTATCCGAGCTCTCGTCCAACGGTATCCGTATAAGTACCGTTGTAGACATCCATCGACAGCGCCACATTGTTCTCCACTGCCAATGCAATGGCGGCATCGGAGAGCAGAGAAGCGTGTTCTAGCGAGTTTACACCCACGAGGATGGCATCTCGGGCTGATTGGTCGCTGTGCACATGGGCTGTGACTTTTACGCCAAGTTGTTTTGCCACTGCCACGACGGCTTCAATGTCATCCTGATGCATTTCGGGGGCACCGGGTTCAGTGCCTGTCGAGAAAACAGCACCCGATGCAATGACCTTCAAAAAATCAGCGCCGCTTTTAATGGCTTTTGTGGCCCTCTCGGCGAATTCCTCGGGCGTTGAGGCTATACCTTGTTGTGACTCGGCGGGTATCTTGTCCATTGGTATCTCAGGGAACCTTAGGTCGCCACCACCACCTGGTATCGTAAGATAGGGCCCTGCAGTTTGAATCCTGGGGCCAATCGCATGACCCGCATCAATCGTTGCTTTTGCCCTAGCGAGCGTATCCGGGAACCAAGCGCCTGTGTGTCGAACCGTGGTAAAGCCCGTATGCACTGTGGTCGCGGCATTTTTCAATATCAGTGCTAGATTGTCAGCCTGCGTGCGACGCGCGTAGACACCGTAGTCGGCCGCATCCTCTGGGTTCGCATCAAAGTGGACGTGAGTGTTTATGAGCCCGGGAAGGCAGGTATAATCGCTGAGATCTAGATCAATCTCGGTCGAGGGTAACGTCTCAGAAATAGAGATGATAGAGCCATCGCTTATGGTCAATGTTTGCGAACTCAGTGGGTGGTTTGAGACGCCATCGATGAGGCTTCCACAAAATACCCTCAATTGTCGCTTTAACGATTTCTCACTCTCGTCAGCACCCCTCGCGGAGGCCATAGTCACAGTTAACGCAAGGCAGGCTAACGAGCTAAGAGTGTTTAAAGCGATTCGAGAAATCGCTGAATGCTGACGCGACATAGGAGAGGATGCTAACTGGAGTTAAGGCTTCGCGAAAGAGAATGCGTCTCCGTCTTGCTGGTGATGAGTAGACACCGTAGTACTGGCCTCCGCTCCTGTGAAAATTGGTCGTCAGTTTGTGCCAATGAGACGTATCAGAGGTTTGCTATCGTCCAGCTTTTGCTATCGTCGAGCCAGGGTGCATGCCCAAGGCAGCTACGGCGGTGCATAAGTAGGGTACACTTGCGCGCTACATAAATAATAAGCCTTAACTTCATGTCGCGTGTTTTTCTTTCAGCCTTCGGCTCCACTCGGGCTACCCCACGAATTGTTCTAACAATCCTCACTGTTTTTCTTGCTTCGACAGCGGGTGCAAAACCCTTCGAGCGGAGTGCGCCGGAACAACAGGGGATGTCTAGTATTCAACTTCAGAGATTATCTCAGCTGGCATCGAAGTACGTCGGAGAGGGGCGAGTGCCAGGCATGGTCAATTTGGTCATGCGCAATGGCGACATTGTCCATTTCGAGGCAGTCGGTAACCGAGGTGTTGATGACAATACGCCAATGCGACTAGACGACCTCTTTCGTATTTACTCCATGACGAAGCCCATAACGTCCGTCGCGGCGATGCAGCTGTATGAGCAAGGTAAATTCCAGCTCTCGGACCCTGTTACAAAATTTGTCCCGGAGTTGCAGGGTTTGAATGTATTGAATAAAGACGGGACCCTCAGTCCCGTTGAACGAGAGATGACGATGCATCAGCTGCTGATGCATACAGCAGGATTCTCATACGGCTTTCACCCTTATCGAGACCCCGTGGACAAATTGTACGTTGCGGCTGACCTTGTAACCGCAACGAATTTGGGGAGTTTCGTATCGAAACTTGCAGAGCTCCCCCTCAGGTCTCAGCCCGGTGAAATTTATCATTACTCGGTTGCAGTTGATGTTACCGGCTTAGTTGTGGAGCGCTTATCAGGCCTGCCGCTCGATGAATACATCGACACCAATATTTTGAGGCCACTGCAAATGAACGACACTTTTTTTGAAGTCCCACCAAAAAAACGGGATCGTTTCGTCCAGAACCACTTCATTAACCCGAAACTGCATCTTTGATTAACGCTGACTACGCCCCAGCTCCCTATGGTTACCGGAAGGGTGTTGCTCTCTCTGACTATTTCAATGTGTCTTTGATTTCGGGTGGAGCGGGTCTCGTGTCGACTGCATTGGACTATGCGCGCTTTGCCGAAATGTTGCGCCGAGGAGGTACGCTTGATGGCGCGCGAATTCTTGGCCCTAAATCTGTCGCCTTTATGACCAAAAATCATCTGTCGCAACCTTCGATGCATGCCGCTTGGGAACAGATGCCGACACCGGATATTGGTCGGCCGGGATTTGGCTTTGGCTTGGGTTTTGGTGTGGTTACCGATGCGGCCGCGATCGGTGTTCTAGGTAGCGACGGTGAGTATAACTGGGGTGGAGCCGCAGGAACTATCTTCTGGGTTGATCCGACAGAGGAGCTGGTCGTGGTTAGCCTTATTCAATTAATGCAAAGCCCCTGGCCCCTTCGCGCCGATGTGAAGGTCGCTGTTTATCAAGCTTTGACTGAAATCTACGAGGAGTAGAGTTGTTTACCCAACGGCACTGCCTGCAGTACCCCCAGTACTTAGTTGAGTACCCGGTAGCCTCTACCGCGCAGGCACTGCTTTACGACACGTTCCGTCTCGCGAACGCCTTCTTGCGCGCCACGGACGCCGCCCGTGACGGCTCCTACGCCCGCGCCTCGCTCTGCAGAGTTCGGTTCCCGATCAATGATGGCGCCAATGGCACCACCAACAACCGCGCCACCAACGGCACCCCGTGCGACTTTCTGTCCGGTACGAACCTCATTGGCATAAGCCTCGCACTCTGCCTTGTCGGCGTAGTACCGGCTCATATCGACACCTTTACGATCGATAATAGGTTCATCGACGAATGGGCGGCTACTCGCGCATCCTGTGATCCAAACGCTCAAAATCAGTATTAGAACAACTCGCATATCTACCTCTCAATCGCACGCCCTTTTCAAATTATACGGTGGACATGAGTATGACTGTCTATGAGCTGAGTCGCTTTTTAAGACATGCCAAAGTGACTTTAATTGCGTAGGGGGCAATTTCTGCAATACTGTTTTATGACAAATTCAACAAAATTTGAGGTTGGGTATGGCTAGTCTCAATCCAGGTGTTCGACAAACGCTGGCGGCTCTGGCGATGACTTTGATTGCGAATCTAGCGCAGTCTGCCGAGGTGGTGACCGGATACTGGAGTGATGTGAGCGAGAATGAACCTGTTATTCAGGCGTCTCTCTCCTACAAAGCATCCCACGATCCGAGTGAAAGTCGCATGCTCAAATTCAATTTGGCGCAGTTACGCGATGCCCTCAATGGTGCGGAATCGGTCAACATTATGCTGCCTGACCCCTACGGAGGTGCGGTCGAGTTTGCCCTACGTCCGTCGTCTGTCATGCCAGAGCAATTGGCGGCGCGTTATCCCGAGATTCGTGCTTTCGAGGGTGTGGCACTCCATGACGCCGCTACAACCATACGACTGGAATTCTCCTCGAAGGGTTTGACCGCGCAGGTGTTGGGTGCAGGCAATCGGTGGCTGATAGACCCTGTCGTAGGTCTGAGTCCTGAATTTGCGCGAAGCTACAAATATTCCAAATCTTTTCACACTAAAGACGAGGCTTTCTGCGAGTTGGATTCCGCCGGGGTATTCGGAGGGGGCAGTGCTCCCATTAATCAGTTTAAAGGCACGACTCGCCGAGGCAGGAGCACGGGCGAATCCGTGAAAACTTATCGTCTCGCCGTCGCAACGACCGGTGAATACGGCGTTTACCACGGTGGAACCACCGCCTTAGCGCTTGAGGCTGTTGTCGCGACTATCAACCGCGTGGACGGCATTTTTGCGTCAGAGCTTGCCATACGATTTCAGTTAGTCGATGACAATGATGCTGTCGTATTTGCAGACCCTGCTACTGACCCGTTTACCGGCAATAATGATGCTGGCACTTTGATTGATGAGTCCCAGGCTCAGATCGACTTGCTGATCGGTACTGAAAATTATGACGTGGGACATACGCTAAGTACCGGCGCGGGCGGCCTTGCGGGACTCGGTGTAGTTTGCCGAGAGGGCGGTAAGGCTGAGGGAGTCACGGGATCGAGTCGCCCAGAGGGCGATTTCTTTGATGTTGACTACGTGGCTCACGAATTAGGACACCAGTTCGCTGCGGATCACACATGGAATGGATCGAATGGTGGCTGCGGGCCACAGCAGCGTGGACCAAATAGCGCCTACGAGCCAGGCAGTGGCTCTTCTATTATGAGTTATGCGGGCCTGTGTGGTGCAGATAACATCGCCAGCGCCGTTGATGCGTTGTTCCACCATCAGTCGTTTGATCAGATTATCGGCTACACGACAGAGGGCATAGGGTCGGTCTGTGGTAGCGACGCAGTCTCAGGAAACACGGCGCCACAAGTTGATGCTGGCTCTGACTATGTTGTCCCAAAGCAAACACCATTGGTGGTAGCCGGTTCAGCAACTGACCAGGAGCAAGGTTCATTGCTATACAGCTGGGAACAACGAGACTTAGGGCCGCAGGCGGCTCTGACCGATCCCGATGATGGGCGATTTGCACTCTTTCGAATGCTCGACTCGTCATCTTCCCCGGAACGTTACTTGCCAGCGTTGGCAACAGTCGTTTCGGGTGCTCTTGATTTGAGTGAGCGAATCCCTCAGGTGGCTCGCGAGATGACCATGCGGCTAACAGTGAAGGATGGTACTGGTGGTGTTCAGTCCGATGACATTGTGGTCTCTGTCGATGGTGACTCGGGTCCTTTCGAGGTCGTTTCACCCAACGGTGGTGAGCAAGTAGGACGCTCAAAGACCGTCGAATGGGATACAGGCTTTACCGAGCAAGCGCCTGTAAGTGCATCGATGGTCGAGATTTATCTATCCACCAATGATGGTATGAGCTTTGATCAGCTCATCGATACGGTGGATAACACGGGATCTGCCAATATCAATTTCCCCGCGGGCATCCAATCTCAGGCTGCGCGTCTGATGATCAAGGGTGCGGGCAATATTTTCTATGACGTATCAAACGCAGCGTTTCAGCTAGATTCAGATCGCGCGGTTCCGCCTACGCCAGTGGCAGACCGCGTTGAGGCGGGGGATACCAAGCTGACTCTCTACTTTGACGAAGGTCAGCCCAATGGTGTCGTTGCTGATACCTACGAGGCGTACTGCGCAACTGAGTCCATTTCGACGGAAACCGATTACTCAATCGAAGCGCTGTTGCCGTTTGATGAGAACACGCCAATTACAAGCGAGTTGGAAATTACGGATGACTTCACCATCGAACAGGACGGCATCCAGGTGCCTGTTAATATCACGCACACTTGGCGTGGCGATGTGGTGGTTGACCTCTCATCACCCGCCGGTACAACGGTAAGGCTTAAGGAGATGGTGGGCACGGACGGTGACGATGATGTGATCGAGACATATCCCGTTACCGCATTGCCCGCTGAATCACTGTCGGCCTTCGAGGGCGAGAGCACGCTTGGCACCTGGGTTTTGGATGTCTCGGACACTCAGCTTGAGGACAGTGGTCAGCTCGAGAGCTGGGGCGTCACCATCGTTTCACGTTCATCAGCTTCCGAGGGCACCGCGTCCGGAGCGTCTTCACCACTTGTGGTTGAAGGTCTCATTAATGGAGAGACCTACGATTGTCGGGTAACCCCTTTCGCAGAGGGTTGGCCTGGTGAGAGCGTGAGCTTCCCTCCGGCCATCCCCGTGGGAGCAGACGGTAATTCACTGACGCCTGCGTTTGCTGCGCTGACTAGCACCGCAGATGGCTTCACGGTGCAGGTCAGTAACTACGATGCGGAATTTACATGGGATGTAGCGACAACTGCAGGTTCTGCCAGCATTAGCGGCACCGGCCTTGTTACCGTCATAGGATTGGGCGCAGGTCAGAGTGCAACGGTCACGGTTACCGCCTCGCGTGCAGGCTTCAATGATGGAGAGGCTGAGGTGACCGGTAGCGCCAATGTAGGTGCGGCGCTGACACCCGAATTCGGTGCAGTGAGCTCTACTGCTGACGGATTCACGGCGCAGGTTAGCAACTACGATGCGGCCTACGTTTGGGAGGTGTCTGCCTCGACAGGGAGTGCGGCCATCGATGGAGCTGGCTTGATAACAGTCAGTGACCTGACGCCTAGTCAAAGCGCGACAGTCAGCGTGACTGCTTCTCGCACAGGCTACGAAAGCGGTACGGCTGAGATTAGTGGCTCGGCGAGTGTGGGAGCAGCTTTGACACCCGATTTTGGTGGCGTTGTCTCGACTGCGGATGGATTTACCGTTCAGGTGAGCAACTACGACTCGGGCTTCACCTGGGATGTCACTCCGACTGCCGGTACCGCCTCGATCAGTTCATCAGGATTAATAACTGTAGCGGGCCTACCGTCGGGCCAGAGCAGCGTGGTCACTGTCAGCACCTCACGCTCGGGCTACGAGAGTGGGAGTGCCGACATTAGCGGTTCAGCGAACGATACCGGTTCAAGCTTGAACATTACCTTTGCAATGACGGAGCTCTCGTCGACCGCTTTTGAAGAGGGCGATGGAGATACCGTGGTCCTCGCATTCACTGTCCAGGCTGATGTTGCTGATGCGCAGATTAACGGGCTTACACTTGACGCAACGGGTGATCTCAATGATGCCAATGAAGTGGGTGCGGTGAAGGTGTTCGCGGATGCTAATGCCGACGGTGTTGCTGACACCTCAGAGCTGGTAGCTGAGGGTACCTATACCACCGATAATGGCAGCGTCACATTTACCTTTAACGAAGCATTGTTGATTACGACCGAGGCGAGTCAGGTCTTAATCACTTACGAACTTTGAGGAAATAATGATGTTACTGATGAATCAAATGAAGCAAGTCTGTGGCGCTCTCTTCCTTAGTTCGGCGCTTGCCGCCTGTGGTGGAGGTGGCGGCGGTGGTTCTGCACCACCTTCAGGCGGCGGTGGCACCACGCCCCCTCCGCCAACGACGGTAACTAAAAATTTTACGGTGACTGTGTCGGAAATAGATGTATCGCAAACCAGCACAGGAGAGTCAGTGGTTGTTGATGCGTCTAGCGTATCCGCGAGCGGAACGGTGGAAGTGACTCAGTAGCCAGTGATGGCACTGCGGCTGCCCTTACGATGATCGCCTACTAATCTTGGCAACGCTCTGGGCGGTCGCGAGTAGCTTCCCGTCTTCATCGAGAAGCTCTGACTCCATGAAGGCGGTTTTGTAGGTCGCTTGGCGAATCCAGCCCTTGGCGTAAACAGGGCCTTTGCCACCACGCGTGACCGCGTGATATCGCGTTGTGACCTCGAGGCTTGAGAGTGCAACGACGCCCTCAGGGCCCAAATGCGCAAAGACGGCGTGTGACATAGCCGCATCAAGCATTACGGTGATAAAACCGCCTTGCACCACATCAATAGAGTGACAGTGGTCCTTTGTGGGTCGAAACTCAAACGTACAGCTCTGAGCCTCACTATCGACTGCAATGATCTGCCCGTTAAGCACTTCGATGAATGGCGGTTTGTGCTCATTCAATCGTACAATCTGATCACCGCTAGCCATTTCTCAATCCTTAAATTACTGCCTAAAACGTGGCGCGCCATGGTACCGTTTTCAGACCAAACCTAATAGGACCTCCTTAAATGTTAAATGCTGTACGTACCATGCTAGACCTGCAAGACCGGATGAATACCAAAGTTCATCCTGAGTGGCGCGAGCAAGGCTTTGAATGGTACCGGGCTGCATGGATCGAGTGCGCTGAGCTTATGGATCACGCGGGCTACAAGTGGTGGAAGCACACGGATCCCGACATGGAGCAAATTCAACTTGAAGTCGTGGATATATGGCATTTTGGTATGTCTGCCATGATTTGCTGCTGTGACAGTGTCGATAAACTGGCGGCTCAAATTGCAAAAGACTTATCCGCTACACCGAGAGAATCGTCTCTGCTAGAGGCCACTGAGGTCTTGGCTGAGTCGTGCATTACGACCCAGTCTTTCTCCACCAGCGCGTTTTTGGGGCTCATGGCCGCGAGTGACCTCAGCTTCGAGCAGCTGTATTGCATGTACGTAGGTAAAAACGTCCTCAACTTTTTCCGGCAGGACCACGGTTACAAGGACGGCTCATACATCAAAATTTGGGCTGGCCGCGAAGATAATGAGCATCTGTCCGATTTGCTCGTTCGGCTAGATCCCAACCAGACAGACTTTGCGGACGCGGTTTACCGAGGTCTCGCCGAGGCGTATCCGGGCTAATGTCGGAGCAGCAGAGCCCCAACTACGAGGATTTGTTCTACCAAAGCGAGGATGGCCTCACCTTGTATGCGCGTGACTATCCTGCACCTTCTCCTGATGCTCAATGTGTGCTGTTGATGCATGGCCTAAGCCGCAATTCGCGAGATTTCGAAGTCCTCGCTAATCATCTGTCCACGCGTTATCGCGTATTAGTTGCCGAGCAGCGCGGTAGGGGCAGGTCGGAGTGGGATACGAACCCAACACGCTACGCTATTCCCCACTACGTTCGAGATATGTTTGCGCTTTTACAGGCGGCAAATGTTTCCCGTGTTGCCACGGTAGGAACCTCCATGGGCGGACTCATAGCAATGGTCATGAACGCGGCGATGTCAGGCGTCTTTTCCCATGTCGTACTCAATGATATTGGCCCCGAGCTACGTGACGAAGGCCTCAACCGAATCAAAGGTTATGTCGGGCAGGGCGAGCCAGTCACCACGTGGACTGAGGCAGTGGCCTACAACAGACGAATTAACGAGGTGGCGTTTCCAACCTTGTCAGATGATGGCTGGGAGCAGTTCGCGCGACAAATTTTTAAGGAGATCGACGGTGTGCCCGTCTTGGACTATGACCCGAGGATCTCTGAGGCGGTAACTGCGGAGGATTCGGCCGCCGTACCCCTAGATCTGTGGCCGGTATTCGATTTGCTAGGACAACAACCCCTGATGCTAATACGAGGGGCCTTGTCAGACCTTCTCGACACCCGAATTACAGCCGAAATGCAGCGTCGCGTACCCGCGATGGCTTATCTCGAGGTTGCTGATGTGGGGCATGCACCGATGCTGAAGGATGAGGCAGTTATCGCTGCGATCGAGGGTTTCTTCAGCCAATAGTCCTATGGCAATACCGAATCAATCGCGCCAGCCAGCTGAAAGTCCTTTTCGGTCAGGCCGTCGGCGTCGTGCGTCGACAGTCGGATGGTCACCTGGTTATACACATTGTCCCAATTGGGATGATGATCCATTGACTCGGCGAGTAGGGCAACGCTGTTCATAAATCCCCAGGCCTCGACGAAGTTCTGAAACACAAAGTCACGACGAATGAACTTGCCTTCAAGACGCCATCGACTGTGTGTGGTCTTAAGCGCGTATTCTACCTGTACGTCAGTTAGTGCTTTCATGTGCTCCTCGCCGTATCAGACTGACCCCACACTCCAAATGGTGGGTGTATGGAAACTGATCAAAAAACGCGAGCGCCTGGATTCGGTGTGTGACGCTCAACGATTTAAGATTATCGATTAAAGTCAATGGGTTACAGCTGACATAAAGAATTTGATTAAATTTTTGGCATAGCCTTGCCGTGCCATCGTCGAGACCCGCGCGCGGCGGATCAACAAAGACAGTAGCCAAGTCATAGTCACTCAATCGCGGGTCTAGCGACTTCAGTCGACGAAATTCGCGCTCACCGTTCATTGCTTGGGTCACCTCTTCCGCAGCCAAACGCGCGAAGGCGACATTGTCGACTTCATTCAACACCAAGGTTTCCTGAGCCGCCCTAGTGGCCACTTTGGACACCTCTGTCGCCAAAACACGTCGATAGTGTTTCGATAGTGGAATCGTGAAGTTACCAATACCGCAATAGAGCTCAAGAAGGTCTTTATTTGAATTCTGAGCGTGCGCGCATGCCCATCCGAGCATTTCTTGATTAACCACGCCATTGGGCTGTATAAACGCTTGTTCGGGTTGTTTGTAGGTAAGCGAACGTCCCTCAACTACAAGTATCTCCGTAACCCAATCGTCACTTGCCACCAGCTTCTGGCCGCGCGATCGACCAACCACCTTGATTTTCAGTGTTTTTTCGACCCGTGTGGCTTCCTGAACCCACGCGTCATCGAGTTGTCGATGGTAGATCAAAGTAACTAGGCACTCACCGGATAGTGTGGTTAAAAGCTCCACCTGGAAAAGCTTGGTGCGAAGTATTGCGTTACCTTGCAGGAGCGCTCTAAGCGGCTCGAGTACCGCCTGCATTTTTTTACTGCCGAAGGGAAATGCAGTGATCTTAATGGGCTCTCGTGGTCTGCCAGACTCAAACATGACGAAGTTGAGGTCCTCACCATCATGCCAGACCCTGAATTCGGCTCGCATCCGAAAGCTATGGGTGGGCGACGGGAATATCTGGGGCTCAGGCGCATCCATCGCCTCAAAGTGGGGGATAACCATCGCTACCTTTTCATTAAGTAGCTCCTCATAGCGCTCGGGTTGAAAATCGTTGGGTAGCACGAGAACTTAAAGACAGTTTTTAGGCTTGGGTAAGCCGGCTATACGACTACCGACGCGGGCAGGGGAGCCTGGGAATAGGGACATTAGATAAATACTCGATCCCTTCGAGGGCCCAAGTTTTAGTTTGGCGTATTTTACCAGCGCTCGATTAACAGGTGATACATCGAACTCTTCGAAGTATTCACGCAGCAGATGAATAACTTCCCAGTGCTCATCCTGCAACGTAATGCCTTCCTCCGCCGCAAATACCGTGGCCAGCTCGCGCGTCCAAGCCTGTTGGTCTTTCAAAAAACCGTGCTTATCGAGCGTTATGGATGACGGACGCGTAATCACACTACCCCCATGAGCAAAGGGTGGTTGAGCCCAGCACGTATTGTACCCAGGCTTGGTCGCTAATGACGGTAAAATCATGATTCTTCTCGAATGATCCATCGTCTGAAGCAAGACAAACAATGTTCACTCCTGCTGACTTAAGCTCTTCAGAAAGGCATCCGATGCCCGCTGTATCGGTCCAAACCACGAGGTCATCGGCCGTGATGAATGGTCTAGCAGTAGGCCATGCTCGTGCACGATTGATGACATGAACGTTCATGTGAAGGTCACCACGTGAGACGCATCGCTTATGAGTGAAGCGATATCCGAGGGCTCGAGGCAGGTCACAGGTAGATCAACGACAGTGGTATCGGCGATAGGTTCGCTCGAGCTCACGTAAAGATGATCTATGTCGTAGAGCGGCAGGGACTTGAGGAGTTTCCGCAGATCGGCCTGGTCGGCCGGCGGCGATATGTCTTGGTTTAGATACTGACAACCCGCACCGGTGAACAACACTGAAGCTTTTTGCCCAAAGGCGCCTGCAGCCATTGAGGCGTCAATAGCCGGGTCGCTGGGAAGCTCATGGGTGTAGGGCCTACTGCCGATGATGAACAGCCACGTACTCCTCTTATCCAAAACTCAGCACCTTACCGCTTGTAAGCCCCGCCTCAATAAGCTCACCCAAACCTTCGACAGAAAAATCGTCGTCTGCTGTCAGTCCAAAGGATTCAGCGGAGGCACTGCAGAGAACGAGCCGGGCGCTCACCGAGCGCGACCAGTCAGACCAGAACTGTTTCTCTGGGCCTTTGGCGTGCAACACACCTTTACCGTAAAAAAAGACGCAATTCACATGCACATCTGTATCGCTACTAGCCCTCGCAAAACGAAGGGCTGCCACGGTAACCACCGGTTCATTTTTGATGAGTAAGGACAGTGTGGTCATTGAAATCGAGTGCGCAATAAAAAACCCCGGCAAGCCGGGGTTTTAATGATGAAGAGATGGTTTAGTCGTCACCGCCAAACACACCAAGTAGGTGAAGCAAGTGCACGAATAAATTGAAAATGTTGAGATACAGACCCACGGTGGCACGAATGTAGTTGGTCTCACCACCATGAACGATGCGGCTTGTATCCATCAGGATAAGACCCGACATGATCATTACAACCGCGGCCGAAATCGTAAGTGACAGCGCAGGAATGGCCAAAAAGATATTAGCGATCATGGCCACGATGGCGACCAATAAGCCAGCAAACAGGAATCCACCCATAAAGGAGAAGTCGCGCTTTGACTGCAATGCATAAGCCGACAGTCCAAAGAAGATGAGGGCCGTTCCGCCTAATGACTGCAACACTAAATTGGGTCCGTTGGGCAGTGCGAGATAGACGTTAAGCAGCGGACCCAGTGCGGCCCCCATCACGCCTGTGAACGCGAAAATAGCGGGAAGGCCCTTTGCCCTGTCTGCCATTCGGTTGACGACAAACAGCAGACCGAAGCCCACCATAACGAAGACCAGATACATAAAGGTCGGCAACTGAAGCACCATTGAGATAGTTGCGGTCACTGCACTGAACGCAAGTGTCATCCCTAACAGCATGTAGGTGTTGCGTAGAACTCTATTTGTCTGGCGCGTTGCCACGTCCATTGGTGCAGTTGAGACATCGACTCGTCTTTCAGCCATGTTTGGTTCCTCTCATAAGTTAACCATTCGGGTAATTGTTTCGTTATACCACCTAATATAGAGCCGACTCGGTTCATATCCAAGCAAAAGCGTTATTCAGCCTCTGCTTGTGCCCTAACTTCTGCCACAAAGGTTAAATTTCCCGGTAAAAAGGTATTGGAAGAAGCTGAATCGAGCGCCATGTCCGCGCGCATCATAGTGGGCTGCGGTCTTGGCGAATAGGGCGCTTCTTCAGAAATTTGTGTGATGCTGGTAAGCGACATGTCGGCGGCCCCCGCAAGCAATGTGAGCTTTTTTCGCGCGTCCTTCACGGCCTTGACCAGTGCTTCATCCCTTGCGCCCTGTGCCTTGGAAGAGCCCATTACGGGAGAGCTGATTAGCGTGGCTCCAGCATTAGCAAGAGCGTTCAATGCTGCCCCCAAGCGGTCTATTTCGGCAATGGTGAAAGAGATAGTTCGTGTGACTCTGAAGCCAATAAATTGCTGCTGCTCGGTTGCTCGATCCCACAGGTATTCAGGGAGTAACGACAGCTCGCTCGCGTCCAGACTGTCTGGCTTAAGTGAAAATGATTTTATGGCGGAAAGCATTTCATCGACTTCTTTTGAAGCGCGTACCTGTGCCTTGCCTGCGTCCCGATCGATTAGTGATACCTGTGCTGTGATGGTTGCTTCGTCAGGTGCAACTGAGACCATCCCCTTACCGGTGACGTCAAGTTGTGTTGTGGCCAGTGAAGGTACACAGATGAGAAGCCCCAAAACGAGCTGAATCAATACGAAAAATCTCAGTTTTTTCATGACGCTATCCAGAGGAGGTATCTACTTTTTGATCTTGAGGCCCGCAAAAAAGTTCCACTCAGTGTGATTTTCACCATACTGCGCCTGTTACAGTGAAATGTATCAGCACGGAAATTAGTACAGAGAGAAATTGTCATGCCAAACCTTCGCCTATGCATAGTCATTCTCGCTTTTTTGTGTGTACCCACAGGGTGGGCTGCTAGCGACACTTCGTATTCACAAGCTGATGTCGAGACGGCAATCTTACTTCGTGACGACGCGATGTCGGGGACACGCGCGTGGAATATTGTGGAGATCTTAACTACCGAAGTCGGACCGCGACTTGCTGGCAGCGAGGCGGAAGCTCGAGCGAGGGATTGGGCTGTCGAAAACCTCACGCGCTACGGGTTTGAAAATGTTCGTGTGGAACCATTCATGATCGAGGGTTAGCGTCGCGGCGCTGAGACGGCAGAGGTCGTGTCACCATTCCCACAAAAGCTGGCTATCACCTAGTTAGGCAACAATGTGGCCACACCCGCAAACGGTGTTGAGGCAGAGGTCGTTCTTTTTGAATCCTTGGCCGCACTTCGGGCTGCGCCTGATGATTCCTTGAGAGGTAAAATTACCTACGTTGGTCATGCCATGAAGCGCACTCAGGACGGTTCCTCGTACGGGCATTTTGTTCGACTGCGTTCTGCCGGTGCTGTTGAGGCGGGTCGCCGCGGTGCCATAGCGACGCTTATTCGCTCGATCGGGACCGACAGCCACCGTATGCCGCATACGGGCAACATGAGTTACTCGAGTGACGTAACCCCCATTCCTATTGCGGCTTTGTCCAACCCTGATGCCGATCAGCTGGAGCGAATGGCGCAACGAGGTCAGAGGATCAGCATTAAATTGACCTTAACGCCGAGCTACACGGGCGTGGTAGAGAGCGGCAATGTGGTCGCCGAGCTGCCCGGCAGTGACCTAGCCGATGAGCTGGTGATTATTGGTGGTCACCTAGATAGCTGGGATCTTGGAACGAACGCTATTGATGACGGGGCAGGTGTTGCCATCACAATGGAAGTATTACGACGCATTAAAGAGGCGGGCCTCAAGCCCCGCCGCACCATTCGGCTGGTTTTATGGGGCTCGGAGGAGGTAGGACTGCTCGGTGGTTATGCTTATGCGGACAAGCACAAAGATACCCTGCGGAATCATGTCATCGGCACGGAGAGCGACTTTGGCGCCGGCAGGATCTGGAAGATCACTCGCAACATCAATGAGCAAGCAAAGCCTGTGGCGGACAAGATTGCCGAGCTCGTCGAGCCGTTAGGTATTGCCCCGGGCAGTAACAGTGCGAGATCCAGCGGGCCTGACCTCAGTCCCATGAACGCACAGGGCTTCCCTGGGTTCCGCTTTGTTCAAGATGGGAGCGACTATTTCGATTTGCATCACACGCCAGATGATACGCTCGACAAAATCGACCCTGCGGCAATGGATCAAAACGTTGCGGCCTATCTCGTTTTCGTCTGGATGGCAGCCAACAGTAATGTGAGCGACTGGGGCTGGCCCGCGGAGCAGTAGGTTCTGTGCGACCTATGGCTTCGGAGCAGTTGATATGCTTGGTAGAGCCTCAGGCATAAAAAAACCGTCTTTCGACGGTTTTCTTAAAATGGCGGTGGGCCAGGGATTCGAACCCCGGGAACCTCTCGGTTCAACGGTTTTCAAGACCGCCGCTTTCGACCACTCAGCCAGCCCACCAAAACTCCCAGGACGCTAGTCTCGAGAAGCGCCGCATTATAGCGAGGCTGTTCCCCCGATCAAGCGTCGGCCGACTCATTTTCCTCGATTAATTCATCATTTGCCGCAGGCTCATCGATTCTCTGACCTCGGGGATCATTTGCGGCTCTCGGTGCCGCGCTCGCAAAGTGCTGAGCGTCGGGGAAGGCCTCGGCACCAAACACGCTGCCAATCGCTGTTTGCACCTTGATCTTACCAACAGGTCGTGCGTCTACTCGCGGGTCATTAATGGCACGGCCCTCGGCAGTGATGCCCGACATATCGCCTTGATTTTTGGCCTGATTGGAGCCAGTGTTAACCGCCTCGGTCTCGGCCGTTTCATTGACCTCAGCAGGCTCCTCTCCACTCTCAGCGGTCCATGCATCGGTTGTCTGCGCCGATGGGATCGTTGCAAATAACGCCTCTTCATCGCTTGCATCCGAACCGTTGTCGCTATCGACAGCTGCGAGCGAAGCAGCGCTGGTAGATTGCACGCCCTCAGCGGCAGTGGGCTCCGTATTGCCAGTCGTATCGGGTACGGGCTTGGGACCACGTCGTCGACGTCGACGTCCCTCAGAACGCTTTTCTGCTGGTCGATGACGGGGTTCCTGCGATGCATCTTGTTCAGTATCTGCCCCGTCGGTGTCTTCAGAAGCTATTTCGCTGTCGCTGACTGCCTCCTCGGTATTCATCTGGTCTGAAGCTGCATCAGTTCCTGAGCGTCTACGCCCGCCTCTGCGACCCCGTCTGCGACGTTTTTTAGGCTCACCGTCGGCATTGGAGTCATCCGACGTATTCGCAGCAGTTTGTGTGACCTCAGTAGTCTCCTCGGCTGTCTCAGCTGCCTGAGTTTGCTTGGCAGGACGCTTTCGCTGTCGATTATTGCGACGCTTGGGTTTGGTACCGGTTTTGCTCGCGCTCTTCGTGGAATCTGAGGATTCGTCCTCAGCGTCCTCCTCCACCTTTGGCATTGGAGCGAACAAGGCCGACCACAGACGCGGGAACAGACCTGGTTTTGGACCCTCTGCGGCTTCAGCCGCTGCAGGTATCTGCTGTGGTGCGACCGCGGGTGGCGGTGCATCGGGTGTCACCCCACGCACGAGCGCTTGAGGCGCAGCTACCGGCTTCTCGGCGTCCTCGTAGGCTCGTTCGCGATCAAACTCACTGAGGTCAATCTCGAAGCTCTCGCGATCGTCCTGATCAATTTCGTCATCTCTTAGTCGAATAACCTCAAAATGCGGCGTCTGCATATTCGGGTTTGGAATCACGGCCACACGCACTTTACTAGCCTGCTCGATTTCGCCGATGGCAGCGCGCTTTTCATTGAGCATGAAGGCCGATACATCAACGGGGACAATCACACGCACTTCGCCCGTACGCTCCTTGGATGCCTCTTCCTGAATTAATCGCAAGATGGCGAGCGCCAGTGACTTGGTGTCACGAATCGAGCCTTGGCCTGAACAGCGTGGACAGACCATTCCGCTGGTTTCTCCCAGCGATGGGCGCAACCGCTGACGCGACATTTCCAACAAGCCGAAGCGAGAAATCCGGCCCAGTTGCACTCGCGCTCGGTCAATCTCAAGTGCTTCACGCATGCGGTTCTCGACCGCACGTTGATTCTTCGACGCATTCATGTCAATGAAGTCGATAACAACTAATCCGCCCATATCACGAAGACGCAATTGGCGTGCAATTTCGTCAGCGGCTTCAAGGTTGGTTTGAAGCGCTGTAGCCTCAATATCACTTCCTTTAGTTGCTCGTGCCGAGTTGATATCAATCGATACCAGAGCTTCAGTTGGGTCGATTACGATCGAGCCGCCAGAAGGTAATCGCACTTCGCGCTGAAAAGCCGTCTCGATCTGACCTTCGACCTGAAATCGATTGAACAACGGCAGGCCGTCGTTGTAGGCCTTGATGCGATTCTGATACTTCGGCATGACCATGCTCACAAAGTCGAGCGCTTGTCGGTGCGCATGGGGCTCATCTATCAACACTTGATCGATATCGTCTTTCAGATAGTCGCGAATTGCTCGGATGATGACGTCACTTTCCTGGTAAAGCAGCGTTGGAGGTGCGTTCTCATCTGCCGCTTCCGAAATGGCTGCCCAGAGCTTCAAAAGGTAATCGAGGTCCCACTGAAGTTCTTCAGCTGTCCGACCGACACCTGCGGTACGAATGATGACACCCATACCGTCGGGTATTTCGAGTTGAGCTAATGCGTCCCGGAGCTCAGAACGATCATCACCTTCGATGCGACGTGAAATGCCACCGGCTCGCGGGTTGTTAGGCATGAGCACCATGTAACGCCCGGGTAGGCTGATGTAGGTCGTA
>PKCZ01000060.1 GCA_002862405.1 Pseudomonadota bacterium | reverse complement strand
TTTGGATGAATGCAATGCGCCTCACCGACAACCCTCTTCGCATCAGCAGCCTCATTTTTCTTGCGCCACCGCTGTCGTTACTGCTCATTGGGACCGTGTTGAACGAGACCATTGCAGGCAGTACGCTTGTTGGATTGGTGATTATTTTGGTGGGTCTTGCCGGTCAGCAATGGCTGGATCAAGCTAGATAACACCGAGCTCCTGTAAACGCTCACCGAGATAGCTGTCTGCTGTGTAGCGCGAAGAGAGCGTTACCTCAGGTCTGGGGTGTAAAAATAACGGAAGCGACATTCGACCACTCGCGGCCTGTCCCTTATCGGGTGTGGCAACACGATGTGTTGTGGATCGCAAAAAACCCTCGGTCGCTTCCTGAAGCATGTCGCCAATGTTGACGACCACCTGACTCGGCCGATTAACGACCTCGATCCACTCCCCATCCGATAATTGAAGCTCGAGACCAGGCCCATCAGAGGCGGGCAAGATAGTCAGTAAATTGATGTCCTCGTGTGCCGCGGCTCTAGGCAACTCAATGCCCGAGTCGACAGGCGGGTAATGCAGAACGCGCAACATGGTCTGCGCACTGTTCTCGATCATGGATTCGAGGGGCATGGACAGCCGGCTGACAATATCTGAGGGAAGCTGTTGAGCAACCCAACGCAATAATGTCGTTGAGAACTTAAGGCAGTCTTCAAAGTGCACTTCTAAGTCGGGCTTCAAGTGGCTGGGACAACGGCCCCATTGATAGAACTGGAAGTATTCCTTGTAGTCGCGAATTTCCTGCCCTTTCGCGCTTTCAGCCTGATCGAGTGCGAAATATCCATCTTGCCTAATGGGGTCCATTACAAACTCAGTCGCAACTCCCTCAGCAAAGTGGGCGCGCCACGCTCTGTAAATACGATCAACTCGCGTCATATCCAACGGGTGCGATATCAGCGTGGCAAAACCGTACTGTTTTAAGCTCTCAAAAAAGGCTTCAGGCGCATCAGCCGCGTTGTAATCAATTAAAGGAAGCTCGCGTTTTTTGCCCGCGTAAGGCACGTGCGGGGAGTTAACCATTATCCGGCAGCTCCGGGGAGCGATAAAAAGAAGCCAGCAAGTGCAGCGCTCATTAGGTTGGCCAAGGTAGCTGCGATCAAGGCCCTGACTCCGAGCCGAGAAATGTCATCGCGCCTACTCGGCGCGATGGCACCCAAGCCGCCCAGCAAAATGGCGATCGAGGATAAATTAGCGAAACCACAAAGAGCAAAAATCACCACCGCTTGTGCAATGGGTGAGAGCGACTCGCTGACACCGGAAAAGGCAACATAGGCCACGAATTCATTCAAGATCAGCTTCTGACCAATTAGGCTCCCCGCAGTAGACGCCTCAGCCCATGGGATACCTAGTAACCAAGCGACCGGACCCAAAAGGTAGCCAAGGAGCAGCTCTAGGGTAACATCCTCAAAACCCACGAAGGCACCGAAGTACTGCAATAGACCATTGATCAAGGCAATCAGCGCAACAAAGGCGATTAACATTGCAGCAATAGCCGCAGCCATCCTGAGGCCATCCAGTGCACCGGTCGCAGCCGCGTCGATGATATTGACGTAACGCGGTGTGGTAGCGTCGTCACCGGCCTTTGGGACCACAGGTGTTCCTGTTTCAGGCTCGATAAGCTTGGCCATCATCAAGCCACCTGGCGCTGCCATGAAGCTCGCGGTTACGAGGTATTCCAGGGGAATTCCCAGAGCCACGTAACCCGCCATCACCGAGCCAGCAATGGTGGACAGGCCACCGACCATAACGGCAAACAGCTCGGATCGAGTCATTGCGGGGATGAACGGTTTTACAACCAATGGAGCCTCCGCCTGACCCACGAAAATATTCGCCGCAGCGGACATAGACTCGGCATGACTGGTGCCCAAAAAGCGACGCAATCCGCCACCGAGGATTCGCACCACCCACATCATGACGCCCAAGTGATATAGGACCGCAATGAAGGCACTAAAGAAGACCACTACCGGAAGCACGTTGACAGCGAAGACAAAGCCAATAGGTCCGTCGTAGGCCGCTAGCTGGCCAAACATAAAATCTATGCCAGCACGCGAGTAGCTCAGCAGCGAACCAATGACGTTGGCGGCAGCGCTGAGCGCGCGGTTACCCCAGGACGTAAAGAGAGCAATGCCACCGACGATAAACTGAATGGCAAACGCCATTCCGATCGTTTTCCATGCCACCGCCTCTCGATTCGACGACACCACGTAAGCGAAGGCCACAATAGCAAGCATGCCGAGGACACTGTGCATCGTAATTTCCGGAAGTTGTGTGACGCCACGATACCGACATTTGCGCAGTCATCCAAATGAAAACAGCGGCTACACACGGTGTTTTTGAGGCAGCGAGGCCAGACCCCAGCTTCTCGGCACACCAAGGCATTGAGAGAAACGGATTAGTCGAGATTTCGAGAAGACGCGATTCGGTCCTATGCGCGTTGTGCAACGATCGGATGCGTCGGAAACACTGGGTCAATGAGCGGCTTACGAAACGTCGAGGCAAGGCCCCGCTCACTGATCATTGCCATGACCATCGCGCTAACCACAAAGACAGTTCGTGTCGTAGTGACCGCAGAACGGGTCACACCATGGCGCCCACAGAATAGAACAGAACAGAAACCACCACGCTGAAGGTAATAGTTGTGCTGGCGCTTTCGAGGATGGCGGGTAACTTCGCCCTCATGATGTCGTACTCCAATAACTATGTTACTTACTAATACGACGAATGTTACATTTTAACTCAAAAAAAGTAACAAAAATTAGTGTTAATTTTTCTTTATATTCATATTTTTACAAAAATACATTCCTATAAGTTATTTTAAATCGCCAGGCAACTTGGCTGCAAGCCATAAAAAAGGCGCCTTTCGGCGCCCACATAACTCGATAAGATTTTAAAAATTATACTTTACGCCTATCTTCATTTCCCACAGGGATACTCCACCATTACGCGATTGGTACTGGTTATTATCAATCTGATCTTGTGTCACCCCGTATGGGAATGACACCTTGTAGAGCACACCCCACTCGTCATTAAGTAAGTTGGTGACGTTGTCGATGACGAACCAAGCTTGAGCCCTGTGATCACTCGCAAACGCTGGTAATTCCTGCGTTATTTTAAGGTCAGCCTTCGTCCAAGAATCACCCTCCTTATCGTTGCGTGTCCCCGGTTCCACCAAAACATTTTCCTTAAATCCTAGGTAGGGAGTGAAGCCATAGGCTCCAATGGTTCCCCCTCCCGTGCTCAGCGTCAAACTATACGGATATCCAGAGTTCGCCTGCGCAAATAGAGAAAACCGTGTACTGTAATTACCAATGATCTCAGTACTGTAGTTTAGAACACTCGTAAATCGGTGCGTCATACTATAGTTAGATCTCGACAGCACCTCCTCCTCTGGATCAAAAAAGGCCCTATTAGTATAATTCGAGTAAGCCACAGACGACGTCATCGGATTAACATCGCGAGCATCCGTGTAGGCATATCCAGCGCGCATACTCAAACCGTTTTCAAACTCTTTGAATACACTAACCGCCAGAGACTCAGACTCGTTACCCACTGAGCTATTAGTGAGCACAAAACTCGGCATTCTTACTGAGTCGTAGTCCGGATACCCATCCTCGGTAACTCCGACCTGCTCAAGGTCGCCGTGCTTATAAATAGCGGTATCCTTTCCTCTGGTAACTTGCGCGTCCGCCACTATCAGATAGCCAGCGTCAGTTTCCCAACTCAGGCTAAGAGCGTATTTCCAGTCAGACGGCGTATCAAAGTCTGGATCCATTAATACTATTTCAAAATTGCTTCCTGAGCCGCTTGCGACGGTTTCCTGTAGGTAAGTCGGCACGCCCCATCCCGGCCCGCAAACAGGCACGCCCGATTCGCAAAGTGTGTATTCGAGAGCGAAAAGATCTATATCTCCTCTGTCGGACGTTTGCACCGCTGATGTGTTAGTGTTTGAGTACACGTTTGAATACCAAACGTTCGGGTTTCCGCCTGAGAATAAACCAATGCCACCGCTCAGCTGCATCGAATCACTGAGGTCGTAGGTAAAACCCAGTCGTGGCATCAACAAATCCATGCCATCCACATTCGCTGTGTTCGGATACCCGTAGTCCTGAAGGAAATCTGAATTCAGCGCTGGCTTATCACTAGTCTCGTAATAATCATAACGAAGTCCATAGCTTACACTGAGATCCGAATTTACTTGCCATTCGTCCTCAATGTAAAACGTGTTAATTGCGTAACCCCACTCCGCCGCGGTCTCGAGTTCATTCCCGCTAAACGCGTTTCCGTAGTAAATTCGATCAGCTATCCCCGCTTCGAAATTATCAATTCCATCGAACCGAACCTCGGTATCTACATGCTGATAGAACAAATTATACATATCGTTGGTGTCACGCTCGTATCCGACGGTGATTCTGTGGTCCTCGAGAGAGTAGTAGCCTCGAGCAACAAACTGCTCAATTTCCCAATTTAAGCTGTTCGCCTGACGGCTATCATCCTGGCCGAGGTAGACATCAACGTCCGACAACTCAATTCGAAACTCAGCGAAATCATTTCCTGAGACCGCTTGTTGCAGAAAATCGACATCACTAAAGGAGTATCTTATCTCCGTCTCAAAGTTGTCTGTCCAGCTTGAGTACAAATTTAGGACATAGCTCGTCAACTCAGCGCCTCGTTTGTAAAAGTGCCTGCTAAACTCAAACTCGTTTGGAGCACCGTCTGACGGCGAGAAATTGAAGGAGTCATTGTACATGTAGGTCATTGATAATCGCTGAGTGTCAGTAGCATACCAATCAATCTTGGCAAGGTACTTCTCATCCTCAAAATCAAATGCTTCGGCTACCGAAGTGCCTGGTTCATACTGGTATACATCTCTGGCGATTTGGGCAATTCGATCAAGTTCAGCCTGAGTAACTAGCACTTCATTCACCGCACCCGAGCCAAGTGCGCCGCGAGAATTAATATCAGCCCCGTCATACTTTTCGTAGTTGACATAGAAAAACAGCTCGTCTTCTATTAATGAACCACCGAGCTCAAAACCCGCCTTAGACTCCGTGTAGGCTTGCTGAGCAATGCTGTCCCCCTCTAATTTATCTCCCCTAAATTGATCGCTGGCATACTCATAAAAAGCAGAGCCGAACATGTCATTCGCGCCCTGCTTCGTAACCGCGTTGATGTTACAAGCAGAGAAACCACCATAAACTACGCTCATCGGGGCAAGCTCAACCGCGACATTAGACAGGGCGTCATAGGAAAACGGCATACGTTGCGTTGGATATCCATTGGAATTCAAGCCGAAACCGTCCTGGAGTCGAATACCGTCTACTGTCAAACTGTTAAAACGAGGATTTGCACCGTTACATTGCACTGCGTCGTTAAATGTCACGTCCACAAACATCCGAGGATCCTGCGCTATTACGTCTTTAATATCGCGATTAATCGCAGGTGACTCCTGCAGAGATGCGAGATCAAAAATCGCATTGGGACCAATTGCTGTTTCAGCCAGTACGACCTGCGAGCCCGTGACAACCACTTCCTCAACCGAAGATAGGTTGTAGTTAAGCACTGCTGATTGACCTACCGCGAGCGTCACATTCTGCGTCATCGATTTTTGAAGACCGGTCGCCTTGACCTCAACGTCATAGGCCACGCCCGCCGGTAAGCCTCTAACCGAGTAGCTACCGTTAGCGCCTGCCTCGACCGTTTTAGAAATGCCTGTAGCTCGGCTGGTTACTACGACCGTCGCACCTTCTAAAGGCGCTCCAGAGGTATTAACCACCACACCACGTACCTCAGCTGTTATTTCCTGTGCTTGCGCAACTGGTGTGACCAGCGCGAAAGACAGCATTGCAGTGGCAACTGTCGCTGCCAACGACTTTTGTGTCGTTTTGAGTCCGCGAAATACCATCGAGTTTCTCCTGAGTTAGGAAATAGATTTAAACCGTCCATTAATTTACTCGGACGCTGTGTCCATTAAATTACCGCATTAAGACACTATCGTTACAAAGACGAACTTAACGGGAAGCTAACCTCTTAAGGGTAGCTTTTTGTCAAAACAGGTCGAGCCGCTCACTTTAATCGAGCGTCATTAACATGGGCTTTTCGAAGGCCACCAGTCCACTGACATCGCCGCGCTCCACCACTCGGACCCAGTCGGGGTTAGCGATGAGCGCCCGCCCGACAGCAACCAGATCGAATTCACCTCGATCCAGCATTTCATTGAGACGATCGAGCGACGCAGGTTTGGCAGCTTTGAAGCCAACCTCACCGGGGTCCGGAATGAAGTCGGCGTCAAGACTGACGCTCCCCACCGTAATCGTGGGCATGCCGGTCAACTTCTTGACCCAGCCAGCGAGATTAAGATCGCTACCCTCGAATTCCGGTTCCCAGAAACGTCGCTGACTGCAATGAAAAATGTCGACGCCTGCATCGACCAATGGCTCTAGAAATTCAGCCAGCAATGCCTCTGTTGGTGCCAAACGTGCCGTGTAGTCTTGCTGCTTCCATTGTGACCATCGGAGAATAATTGGGAAGTCCTTACCGACCTCGGAGCGGCACGCTGCAATAATTTCCGACACGAAACGACCGCGCTCTGCCATCGAGCCACCGTACTCGTCATCTCTCTGGTTGGTGCCTTCCCAGAAGAACTGATCGAGCAAATAGCCATGGGCGCCATGTATTTCCACGGCATCAAAACCGACCGCATGAGCATCACGAGCGCCCTTGGCAAAGGCCGCTATCACTTCGTCGATATCAGCGGCGGTCATCGTGTGACGGTTGACCTTCCCCGGGACATTCATCCCGGAGGGGGCGTACCCATCGACGTCGCCCTCGGGGAGGACACCACGCTTGCGCATGCCGCCAACATGCCAAAGCTGAGGCGCAATCTTCCCGCCTTCGGCGTGAACCGCGTCGATAACACGTTTCCAGCCCGCCAGCCGGTCGTCACCGTAGATATAAGGAACGCCCGGGTATCCACTGGCCGCGATGTGATCGACGCAAGTCCCCTCGGTCACGATGAGACCCACACCGCCGGCAGCACGCTTGCGGTAGTACTCGACGTTGGCGTCCGTTGGAATATTTTCCGGCGACTGATTCCGCGTCATGGGCGCCATCACCACACGATTATTAAGTTCGAGTCCCCCAACGGTTGTGGGGCTGAGTAGCGTGTCGTGTGAGCTCATGCAGGAAACCTCTTATTTAATCCGTTCATAAAATTTTTATTTTAGTCGCCGTGTCATCGCTTCGCTATCAGCAACGCAAAATACACGGAGAAGAATAGACTTTCATTCGCCCTAAATGCAAAACAACGCCCGGTTGCCCGTCGAGCCTACGTCCGACTTGAAGTGTTTCGACCCTCCTCATCGTCGCGTCGACCTCTTGTACAGTACGGGTTCATCACGAGGTCTTTCTGCATGCGTCATCTTCACTGGTTCCGAACCGACCTACGGCTCAATGACAACCCTGCGCTCGCTAGTCATGCAGCCGCGGAGTCATTGTTATGCCTGTTCCTCATGCCCAAGCCAAAGCCATGGTGCAACCTCACAGGTATCGGCGCGCAGCGAGATCGTTTCTTGCGTGAGTCGTTGATAGAGCTTAGACAAGAACTTCAGGCGCTCGGTCAAGATCTTCTGGTTCTGGAGGGATCTCCCGAACTAGTCATACCGCACCTCGTCGAGCGCTACGGCATCACCGAAGTCAGCGTCAGTGACCATCCGGGCTGGGAAGAGAGGCAATCTGTCGCCTATCTTGGGGGAAAACTGGATATCCCCATTCAAATCCATCGCGGTAATACCTTATTTACTGAAGCTGATTTGCCGATGCCACTTGAAGACCTGCCAAAGGTGTTCTCCCCCTTCCGACGAAAGGTTGAAAAACTGAACGTCAGAGGTCCAAAGGCAGCACCAGAACAACTGCCACCGCCACCGTCGGCACAGTTCGATGCCATTCCACCTTCCATGCACAAGCCGCATCCTGGTCTACCCCTCCCCGGAGGTCGCCGGGCAGGCCTGCGTAGAGTTAAGCAATTTATTTGGGACGACGAATCCATCACACAGTACAAACTGACCCGTAATTGCCTGGATGGATTTGATGGTTCAAGCACCTTTTCTCCCTGGCTAGCCAACGGCAACCTATCAGTTCGTGAGGTGGCGCATACCATTTTTGACTTCGAGAAAAGTAAAGTCGCCAATGAGTCCACGTATTGGCTATTTTTCGAATTGTTGTGGCGTGAATTCTTCTACTGGCGCGCCGAGGTTGATGGTAAGGCGCTTTTTCTACTCTCAGGGTTAACGGGTAAGCCGCGACGATCCACGTTCGAGCCACGCAATTTCGCCCGCTGGTGCGCAGGTGACACCAACTACCCCATAGTCAATGCCTTGATGCGACAGTTGGTGGCCACTGGCTGGATGAGCAACCGCGGGCGTCAAGTCGCGGCGAGCTGTCTTATCAACGAATTGCAGGGTGACTGGCGCTTCGGGGCGGCCTTTTTTGAGAAACACCTGATCGACTATGACGTCGGAAGCAACTATGGGAACTGGCAGTACATTGCGGGGGTAGGAAGCGATCCGCGAGGTGGACGTCATTTCAATCTGGGAAAACAAACGGCTGAACATGATCCAAATGGCATTTTTGTGGCCAAGTGGGGCGGTGTTCGACCTCTGCAACCCGACTACATCACTGACGCGGCCGATTGGCCTATCGACAGTGAAAAAGTCTGATCTCCCAACCAAAGTCTGCCCTGTGTGTGACCGCCCGTTCGCTTGGCGTGCGAAGTGGAAGCTCAACTGGGACTCTGTGGTGTATTGCTCGAAACGTTGTTCGGGCCGTCGTTACACGCTGAAAAAAAAGCCGTAGCTAGGCCCACTCCTCAATCATTTTATCGGCCCACTGCACAATCACCGCTCGCTCTTCTGGGTCACGCTTGCGCCAGTTGGCGGCAATCAAACCCATTCTTGGATTGCTGCCGAAGGTATCGAGATGCCGGTCGATAAAACGCCAATAGAGACTATTGTAGGGACAGGCGTCGGAGCCGGTGGTCTTAGATGGCTTGTAACGGCACTGCTGACAGTGGTTGCCCTGCTTCTGTATGTACTTACCACTCGCGGCGTAAGGTTTACTCGCGATCACCGCATTGTCACCATACAGGGCCATGCCGAGGGTATTGGGTAGCTCTACCCACTCGTAAGCGTCCACATAGACACCGAGATACCAGTCACAGACCTCCATGACATCTAGACCCGCCAAGAGTGCGAAGTTACCAATGACCATCAGGCGCTGAATGTGATGGGCATAGCCATGGTCCAGGGACTGTTCTATTGCGCGACTCAAGCAGCGCATATCGGTATTTGCGTTCCAGAAAAAATCAGGCAGGGGACGCGTTGCACCCAAAGTGTTTCGGGTTTTGTACTCAGGCATTAATAGCCAATAAATGCCGCGTATGTATTCGCGCCACCCCAATACCTGCCGTATGAAACCCTCCGCTGCCGAGAGCGAGCATTCACCCTCTCGCCAGGCGATCTCAACGCGCTGACAGACCGCGAGTGGGTCAAGCAGCCCGCAGTTGATGTACATGGAGATCAGGCCGTGGAAGACCCAGGGAGATTCTTCAACCAGCGCATCTTGATAGGTCCCAAAATCCGCTAGCGCGTAGGTTACAAACCAATCGAACTGACGCTTTGCCTCACTTCGGGTCACTGCCAGTCGGAACTGGCTCAGATCGCCGGGGTTGTTGGGGAACCGTTGATTAACCTCAGCAATCACGGATGATGTGATGACATCGACCGGTACGGCGGGACGCGCTGGAATTTCCCGCTGATTACGCCAACCCGAGCGATTATCGGCATCGTAGTTCCACTTGCCACCGGCGGGTTGGCCATCGTCTATTAACAGCTGGTAGCGCTCGCGCATCTTGCGATAAAAAAACTCCATTCGCAGCTGCTTTTTGCCGCGAGCCCAGCGCTCGAAGTCTTCATGGGACGCCAGAAATCGGTCGTCTTCAAGAACTGTCACGGGGACACCCAGCGAGGAAGACCATGCATTCCGCATCTGATGCACGAGGCGATATTCACCCGGCTCACAGACAACGACTTCTTTAGCGGCGGTCTGCAACAGGACGTTATGCACCGCTTCTTTTAGACTCGCTACGCCTTGATCGATGGCGGTGTAGTGAACGTCGTACCCCAGTGTCTCAAGCTCGAGACGGAAGTGACGCATGGCAGCGAACAACAACGCGATCTTGTGTCGGTTATGGCGCACGTAGGTGGCTTCTTCGGCAACCTCGGCAAGCACAATAATGTCGCGCCCTGGCTCGGACTGCTTTAAGGCCGGCTGATCGAGACTGAGTTGATCCCCAAGGACCAGGATGAGCTTGGATTCATTCATGGCTACGCTTACGATCGACACCTTGGTTCAGACGCATCAACCACAATAAAAAGGTTAGACATGACTGCGCTCAGACTGCTCCTGACACTCATCACGGTATTGGCGCTCGCCCTGGTGCTGGCAATTTATACCCTTGGGCCCGCTGCGCTCGAGACTGCTCAAAATCGCGTCGCAGGGGACAAAGGCGAGGCGCCCTCTGCCGATGCCGTGGCACTGCACCAGTCACTCGATATAGCGGACCTGCACGCCGACACGTTGCTCTGGTACCGATCCATGCTGGAGCGCTCCGATAGAGGTCAGGTTGATGTGCCCCGCATGCTGGATGGCAATATGGCGATTCAGATGCTGACCGTCGTCACAAAGTCCCCCAGTGGTCAGAACTATGACTCCAATTCGGCTGACGCCAGTGACAACATTACTCTACTCGCTCTGATACAGCGCTGGCCACTCCGTACAAGAAACTCACTTTACGAGCGCGCGATGTATCAGGCAGATCGTTTACACGTGTTCGCTGCTGAGAGCGATTCGCTGGCCGTGGTCACCTCCTCAGAAGAGCTCAAA
Source organism: Pseudomonadota bacterium (assembly GCA_002862405.1). GTDB lineage: Bacteria > Pseudomonadota > Gammaproteobacteria > Pseudomonadales > Halieaceae > Luminiphilus. Next base: position 13,320 of record PKCZ01000060.1, on the reverse strand, counting down.
CAGGTGCTGAAATCGCGAGAGGACGATAGCAAGCTGATTGCCGGACTCCTTGGCACCGAGGGGTCTCACTCCTTGGATGGCGATCTCGACAACATAAAGCGGCTCTATGATGCGGGCTTTCGCATGATGTCGCTTCAGCACTTCTTTGATAACAAGCTAGGTGGCTCGCTGCATGGAGAGTCAAATACCGGTCTAACGGACTTTGGCCGCGAGGCAGTGCGCCTGATGGACAGCATGGGGATCATGATCGATGTATCACACTCATCGCCACAGGTTGTCGGCGACGTGCTGAATCTTATCGACAGCCCTCTCATTGTGAGTCACACCGGCTTTAAAGGTCATTGTGACCAAAAACGGAATATCAGCGACGACCTGATGATGCGAATTGCTGAGCGCGGTGGATTGATTGGTGTGGGATTCTGGTCCGAAGCGGTCTGTGGTACAGACGTCGCCGCCATAGCCGATGCCATCGCCTATGGCGTTGAGACCTTCGGGGTTGATGCGGTTGCACTGGGTTCTGATTGGGATGGTGCGGTAACGACGCCCATAGCTGCTAATGATCTTGCCTATCTAACATCAGCACTTCTAAAGCGAGGTTTGTCAGAGGACCATATTCGCGCTGTCATGGGTGGCAATACCATCCGCTATTTTCTGGAGCACCTTCCAGCCACTGATTAGCGCCACCACAGCACTGGGCAATGACGTGGGAGTCACCTAGGGGCTAAGGCAGTATTAGCACCACAAGGAGGCTTGGACAAACGAGATGAGGACGGTGGCTAATATCGCCAACCGTCCAAAAGGAAGTAACTCAGGCGTCGAGAAGTAAGGGTGCCAAGCGCTTACGATGATGCATTGCGTCACCGAATTGCTGTTGGCTCCAGGCCGCACGTCTTATAAATAAGGACGAATCACACTCCCAGGTAAAACCAAAACCACCGTGGAATTGCACCGATCGATCACCCGCATATTGGATGGTGTCTGACGCTTTGGCTTTTGCCATACGACAGGCAACCTCCGCCTCAGCGCTGAGAGGGCCATCGTCAATCTCGCTGGATGCGTGATAGACCAGTGACCGGGAATGCTCCATACCCACATAGATATCAACCGTAGGGTGCTTTAACGCCTGGAACGAGCCAATCAGTTTGCCAAACTGCTTTCGTGTCTTGAGGTAATCCACAATGCCCGCCAGACAAGCGGAGGTAGACCCCACCGCCTCTGCAGCCGTCAACAGCGCGCCAATGAGCAGGTAATCTCGGATGGCCGAGGCCACCTTGTCACCCGAAAGTACACGCTGCGCTTTGACTCCGGTAAAGTCGAGCGTTGAAGCACGTTTAGTAAGGTCAATTAAGGCGTGGGAGGCTTGCGCCTGCGCCGCGACATCACGGCCTGCCACCAGCGCAACTACAGCATCGCCTGCTGCATCTGACCCAACAACCGCAATCCACGTGGCTTGCGCTGCGTCGGGCACCATGAACTTACTGCCAGACAGGACACCGTTCGCATCAACACTGACGCCCGTATTGGTGGCACCCCAGTCGCTACCGTCCAGATAGGCAACCGTTGCAGCACAGCCGCCGGAAATGTCCTCGAGTACATCCTCCTCGGCAATACCACCGGCTCGACGAATGAGTTCTGCGGCCAAAACGGTCGACACCAGCGGCGTACCCATGAGTCCTTTACCCATCGACTCAACAACAGGAATCAAAGCGGCAATCCCTAGCCCTGAACCACCCACAGATTCCGGAAGGTTAATGCCAGTCCAGCCGAGGTCCACCAGTTCCTGCCACACAGGCTCAGAGAAGCCCGCTTCGCTCTCTAGCAGCTTCCTCACCTCGCTGCCGGGCGACTTGTCCTTCACAAATTCCCGCGCAACGTCAAGCAACATGCCCTGCTCTTCGGAAAAATCGATCTTTTTACTTCCAATAATGGCGCTCATCACTTGACCTCCTTACGACTTGGGCAGGCCGAGCACGTGCTCGCCAATAATGTTGGCTTGAATCTGGGTAGTACCCCCGCCAATGGTGGTTCCGAAATTCGCAAAGTAAGCCCGCTGCCAGAACCCACCCATGTACGCCTTATCGTCGTCCATAAAGAGCGCGCCTTGCGCACCCTGGACGTGGGCACCCATCATTTTGAGCCGTCGCGCGTATTCGGTGTGTCGGTACTTGTTCGACAGGGCAATGCCGAAGGGGTAGTCGGTGTTCAGCGCGGGGATACTCGCGCGCCGATCGCTAATCGAATTAGCCTTTGCCTCAATGGCCAGTTTGACGAGCTCATCGCGGATCATCGCGTCTTCCAGAATAGGAGCGCCATCTCGCTCAAAATCGTGCATGGCATACATCAGGTCTTCAAGGCCTATCGACTGCATTGAGTGAGCGCTGGCTTGACCGGCGATCACTCCACGCTCGTACTCGAGCGTTTTCATCGCCATTCGCCAACCACCGCCCTCATCGCCCAACAGGCAAGATGCGGGAATCCTCGCGTCAGTGAAGAAGGTCTCGTTAAAGCCGTACTCACCCGTCACTTTTCTGATAGGCCGCGCCTCAACACCGGCAACTTTCATTGGGGCTAGGAAGAACGACAGACCGTCGTACTTTCTTGCCGTACTGGTATCGGTTCGCGCCAGCAAAATCATATGGTCCGCGTAATTGCCGAGCGTCGTCCAAATCTTGCTGCCATTCACGATGAACTCGTCATCATCGCGAACCGCTCTTGTCTGTACATTACCTAGGTCGGAGCCATGGTCTGGCTCCGAGAAACCCTGACACCAGATTTCTTCTCCGGTCAGAATGTTTTTGATGTAACGCTTCCTATCTTCCTCGGTACCCACGTCGAGTAATAATGGCCCAGTCCAGTTGAGACCAATGGTGTTAAAAATGATCGGCGCGTTGTGAGCACCCAAGGCTTTGTCGACAATTCCCTGATAGGCAGGGTCAGCACCTTGACCGCCATATTCCGTTGGCCAGTGCATACCAAGGAATCCTGCGCTCCATAACTTGTGCTGCCACTCGCGTAGGAAGTCCAGCTGCTGCTCAGTGCCGACCTCCAGAAACGTCAGCGGCAACAGGAAGCCAGGCTTATTGGGGATGTTCTCCGACATCCATTTATCGATGTCGGCTTGAAAGTTCTGCAAGCTCGTTTCGGTTGCGCTCATATCATTCACCTTGCTTATTGTTAGAGCCCGTACTGACGGCTCGCCAAATCTCTCATTATCTCTTCGGAGCCACCGCCAATCGCATTGACTCTGACCTCGCGGTAGATTCGCTCAACACGATTCCCGCGCATGTAGCCAATGCCACCAAGGATCTGCATGGCCTCGCGCGCGCAAAATTCCATGACTTCACTTGCCTGCACCTTGAGCAGTGCGATATCACCCGCGTTGGGCTCACCCGCCTCAATGGCTTCGTAACACATACGAATGTATGCCTGAGTCGCGTTGAGCTTTTGCTTCATCATAGCAATCTTGTGGCGAATAACCTGGTGGTCCGCCAAACGCTTGCCGAAGGTTTGACGCTCGGTGGCCCAGGCAACGGCCTCTTCCATACAAACACGACCAAAGGCCTCCATGGAGGCGGCCATGCCCATGCGCTCCGAATTAAAGTTCGTCATGATGACTTTAAAGCCCTGATTCTCCTGACCGATGAGGTTTGAGACGGGTACCCGGACATTGTCGAAATACAAAGTTGCCGTATCTGACGCCCACCAACCCATCTTTTTATCGAGTGGCGTTCGCGAAAACCCCTCTGCATCGGTCGGGATGAGCAACATCGAAACGCCCGTCGCGCCCTCGCCTCCGGTTCGCACCGCAGTAGATACGTACTTGGCGCGCATACCACCCGTAATATAGGTTTTGGAACCATTCACAATGTAGTGATCGCCGTCGCGTACCGCCGTGGTTTTCAAGCTCGCAACATCCGAACCACCACCTGGCTCAGTGATGCCCAGTGAAATCCAGGACTCACCACGTAGCACAGATGGCGCGATCTCAGCCTTCATCTCCTCAGTGCCCCAATTGATGACGGGGGGTAGGCCAATGCCGTGAACCATCAGCGACGCTGATAAGCCGCCTACGCCCACGCGCGATAGCTCCTCATTGATGATCCAGTTGTGCCAGCTGTCGGTTTCCATGCCGCCGTATTGCTCTGGATAACCGGCGCCGAGCAGCCCTACTTCAGCGGCCTTTGGCCAAAGCTCCATGGGGATATGGCCTGCCTCATCCCAGTCCTCTGCATAAGGCATGATTTCCTTATCGATAAAACGCCGGAGCGCATCCCGCCAGGCCAAGTGATCCTCGGTTAAATGCGGATTTGGAATGCGTGCTGAGTCAAACGTGAGGCTCATAGTGGGTTCCCAAAACTATTTTTCTTGTTCACGGTTTTATAAGCGGGTGAAGGGGGCGAGTCAAATCGAATAACACGCTAGAATGGCATCCGCGAATACGAGGTATGCGTAGTGTGTAAGGCATCGACTAGGCCTCAAAGCAAAATCACAGGAACCAACATGCGATTTATTGGTGCGTCGAATTTCGACCACGGAACCAAACCTAAAATAGGTGTGCTGCTGACAAACCTCGGGACACCTGAGGCACCAACAGCGAAAGCGCTACGCCCGTACCTTAAGCAATTCCTGTGGGATCCCCGTGTCGTCGAAGTACCCCGCCTGCTGTGGTGGATGATTCTGCATGCCTTCATTTTGACGACTCGTCCTAAGAGGTCAGCGGAAGCCTACTCTGAAGTCTGGACGGATCGAGGCTCGCCTTTGCTCTACCACCTCGAAGATCAGGTCGCCGGTGTTTCCGAGCGGCTGCAAGCTCAATGGGGCGATAATATTGTTGTTAAGGGTGCGATGCGCTACGGACAGCCCTCTATCGGCTCACAGGTGAAAGTGCTTCTCGGTGAGGGAGTTCAACAGCTGGTGGTACTCCCGCTCTACCCTCAATTTGGGGGACCAACGACAGCCTCAACCTTTGATGCCTTGTCCGATGAGCTTCAGGGGCAACGATGGCTGCCGGATTTACGGTTTGTCAGCTCTTATCATGACCATCCCGCCTATATCAAAGCCATTGCCGATAGCATTCGCGAGCATTGGGAGTCCCATGGACGAGCCGATAAATTGGTGCTGTCCTACCATGGCATGCCAAAGCGCTACCTGTTGGAAGGCGACCCCTATCATTGCCAGTGTATGAAGACTTCGCGTCTTGTTGCGGACGAGCTGGGACTCGCTGCAGACGACTACATGTCGACGTTTCAATCCCGATTTGGTCGCGACGAGTGGCTAAAGCCCTACACCGACGAAACCCTGCAGGGCCTGCCGGAAGCAGGCGTTAAGTCACTGCAAATCATATGCCCAGGCTTTTCTGCTGATTGCCTCGAGACCATCGAAGAAATCGGTATGGAAAACCGCGACTACTACATCGAGGCCGGTGGCGAGCGCTATGAATACATCCCCTGCCTCAACGCCACGGCCAACCACACCGACTTGCTGACGACCTTAGTCACCGAGCAGCTTAACGGTTGGACAGCCCCCAAATACGATGCCAACGTGACCAAGGCAGAAGCCATTCGCCTAGGTGGCAATTGAGCCGATAGTTACTCCTAGGGTTGTGTTAGTCGGCCTCGAGAAGATCCGAACTAAAGTCCGATACCCTATTTGGTAGATCACCGCCGTGTTGATGGGCTATTGATGATAGTGGGGCTCCAATACGCCCAACGCCAGGGCAATTAGCAGACCCACGGCAAAACTCGCCGTGATTTTAAAGCGGTCGTGACTGTGGAATTGGACTTCCGGCAGGAGATCCGCCAGCGCGATGCAGATGAAAGCACCTGCGGAAAACGCGAGAGCCGCCGGTAGAACACTGGCAATCGGTCCGCTGAATCCCAGATAGAATACGATCGCCGCGATCGGGCAAAGTAGCGCGAACAACGTGTTAGCGATGCCCCGGTGTTTTTCGCTCCAGCCATCCAAGCGCATCATGGTCTCGATCGACAGTGCATCCAGCGGCTTGTGAAGCAGGATGGCGATAAACACGCCGAGACCGGGCAATAACAGTGAACCCACCTCCACACGGAGAATCGCACCCAAGGCAACCCCATCTAGAATGGTGTGGATACTCAGCCCCAGAAACAGACCCATCCAGCCCACGTCGCGCGGCGGATGCGCATGGTCGTGCGCGTGTGCATGATCATGAGCAATTGCGTGTGCGCAATCTTCACCACCTGTCGCAATATCGTGCTGATGGAAGTGAAACAAACGCAATAACAACAACATAAAGACCAAACCACCCACGACAAAATACATGGTGTGGTCGATGGACTGACCCAGTTCAACGCTGTGGGGAATCAGGTGCAAACTGGCGACACCCAGCATCAAGCCAGCCACGAGGCTCATCACAAGCTGAGTTTGCAGATGTGTGAGGGCATAGCGCCGTGGCAACCACCCTCCAATCCAGGAGGCAATAAATAAAGCGGTGCTGTAAGCCAGAAGCGTTGTCATGAAATCCTATCCACTATCGCGTGGTGATGAGGTTATCTCGATGGATGAGTTCTTCCTCACCACCAAATCCAAGAATGGCCTCGATATCAGCTGATGCTCTTCCGAGTAGCTTCTTTGAATCAGCAGCGCTGTAATTTGATAAGCCTCGTGCTATCTCCTCACCATCAGAATCAACGCAGCGGACCAGGTCACCTCGCAAAAAGTCCCCAGTCACGGCCGTGACGCCCACCGGAAGTAAGGACCGACCGGTCTGGGAAACGCCTTTAACGGCACCCGCATCTAGGACCAGCTGACCTTTGGGATACAAAAGGGATGCAAGCCACTGCTTTCGCGCTGGCTGAGGCTGCTTTTCCGTCGTGAATAGCGTGCCGGTGATCGCGCCATTAGCAATGTGGCGCACCACCTGTGGCTCTCTGCCGTCGGCGATGACAGCGAGTGCGCCAGAGCGCGCGGCGAGGCGTGCCGCGCGTAATTTACTCACCATGCCACCGCGCCCCAAAGTCGAGCCGTCTGAGACCATGGCATCGAGCGATGTATTATGTGCGTCCGTTTCTTGAATCAGGGTGGCATCAGACACTGTTCGAGGATCGGCATTAAACAAACCCTGCTGATCTGTAAGCATCAAGAGTGCATCCGCATCAATGAGATTGGCTACCAGCGCCGCCAAGGTGTCATTATCGCCAAAGCGAATCTCGTCAGTCACCACCGTGTCGTTCTCGTTCACGATGGGGATCACACCCTTATCCAGCAGCGTTTGAAGCGTTGCGCGAGCGTTAAGGTAGCGTTCGCGCGATTTCACATCATCGTGACTGAGCAGGATCTGTGCGCAAAGATACCCAGATGGTGCAAACGCCGCCTCATACGCCTGCACGAGCGATGACTGGCCCACGGCCGCTGCTGCCTGCAGCTCATCGAGCGCGGACGGACGGGTGTCCAAGCCCAAACGCGCAAGTCCTGCGGCCACAGCACCACTAGAGACAATGATGACCTCCCGGCCTTGCTCGCGCAGCGCAATAACATCACTGGCAAGCCTCGCAATAAACTCGCTACTCAGCCCCTGACCATTATCGGTCAGGATGGCACTACCAATTTTGATGACCCAGCGGCGCGCGGTAGTGAGTGCTTGGCGACTGCTATTGGTCAAGTTCGGTACTCAACCTCAACATCGCCATCATCAGCATTGTCGTCATCATCCCGTTGCGCTGCCAAACGAGCCGCCTTCCGCTCAAGTCGCAGTGACTCAATGCGCTCACGGGCTTCGCTTTGCATTTGCATCTGAACGTCCTGCTCGTGGAGCTTCAGCTCCTCATCTTCCGCTTCCTGTTCGTTCAAATATTCGATGGCGGTCATTAGGTCACCACTAAGACGGTCTGTTTCTCGACCGCTGATCGCTGAAATCTCATAAACCGGACCTTCCCATTGAAGCGCCTCGAGTATCGCCTCGCGGCGGGAAGCCAAAGTCTCTTCATCAATGAGATCGATCTTGTTCAACACCAGCCATCGTGGTCGGGCTGCAAGAGTCGGGCTGAAACGTTCAAGCTCGCGCACAATCGATAGCGCCTGCTCAGCAGAGTCGCTCTCATCAAAGGGCGCGACATCGACCAGATGGAGCAAAATACGGTTGCGTGTGAGGTGCTTTAGAAAGCGAATACCCAAGCCTGCGCCGTCTGAGGCGCCCTCAATCAACCCCGGAATATCGGCAACAACAAAGGAACGGTAGGCATCGACTTTCACTACGCCCAAATTGGGTACCAGCGTGGTGAAGGGGTAGTCGGCCACTTTCGGCTTCGCTGCCGATATGGCACGAATCAGTGTCGACTTACCAGCGTTGGGAAGCCCCAAGAGGCCTACGTCTGCCAGCACCTTAAGCTCAAGTTTCAACGTGCGCGACTCACCCAGCGTTCCCTCGGAAAACTGTCGCGGTGCGCGGTTGATACTCGATTTGTAACGCGTATTGCCAATGCCATGAAAACCGCCCTGTGCTACAACCAGTCGGTCACCCGCCGCTTGTATGTCACCCAGGATCTCGTCGGTTTCCTCGTCAATAATGGTCGTGCCGAGTGGCACCGGCAACACAATGTCTTGACCCGCTCTGCCGGTGCAGTTACGGCCGCGACCAGACTCACCGTTTTGAGCACGAAACTTTCGTGTGAAGCGGTAGTCGACCATGGTGTTAAGCGATGCGCTTCCCTCCAGGATCACACTGCCGCCATCGCCACCGTCACCGCCATCCGGGCCACCGAGAGGGATGTATTTTTCACGCCGAAAACTGACACAGCCGTTCCCGCCCTTACCAGCATGAACTTCAATTACTGCTTCATCGACAAATTTCACGCTTCACTCCCGTAAGCTCTCGCTCACACATCAGCCGTGAACCAAAAAAAAAGCCCCGTCGACTGACAGGGCTTTTCCGAAAACTATGCTGCTATCAACCTGTCACAATGCGAACTTGTTTGCGATTTTGCGGTCCGCCTGTGTAGAACTCAACTTTACCGTCTGCTGTTGCAAACAATGTGTGGTCTTTGCCTACACGAACATTAGCGCCTGCGTGGAACTTTGTACCGCGCTGCCGAACGATGATGCTGCCAGCAGAGACTGCCTGACCACCAAAGGCCTTAACGCCAAGGCGTTTGCTTTCGCTATCGCGACCGTTACGGGTACTACCACCAGCTTTTTTGTGTGCCATTAGATTACTCCCCGATTATCCCTTGATACCTGTGATCTTCACTTCCGTGTACCACTGGCGATGACCTGTCTCATTGCGGTAGTGCTTACGACGGTTGAACTTCACAATCTTAATTTTTTCGTGGCGACCGTGGCTCACGACTTCAGCAGTGACCGAGCTACCTTCGACAACCGGTGCACCAATCTTTACGTCAGCGCCTTCGCCAACCATCAATACTTGGTCAAATTCGATCGACTCGCCCGTAGCCACTTCAAGCTTTTCAAGCTTGAGGACTTCGCCTTCCTCAACGCGGTGCTGCTTTCCACCGCTAACAATTACTGCGTACATGTGTATTTCCTTCCAGTTAGCCTGCTCGCTGTATGAAAACCGCCGAGGCGGGGCAGAGCGTAGGCACTCGAGTGTTGATCACAAACAAGGGCGCGGAGAATACGTGGTTTATTGGACTGACGCAAGGCGAAGATAGGGTGAATATCCCACTTCGTGACAACAAAGACGGCGACATCCTATAATCCCGCCTCGCCTCGAAAAGGTCCCCTGACGACCCAGTGATAATAGTCCTGTGATAAATGAAATAAGAGCCAGTGTTGAGGCTGAGTTCGCCAAAGTAAACGCGCTCATCGTTGACCAGCTTCACTCAGATGTCGACATGGTCGAAAACGTCGGACAGTACATTGTCGATGCTGGCGGTAAGCGCTTGCGCCCCTTGTTGGCGTTACTGTCTGCCGCAGCTGTGGGCGAGGTGACAGAAAAGCACATCAAATTCGCGGCCATCATCGAATTCATCCACACCGCGACGCTACTGCACGATGATGTCGTAGATATTTCAACGCTCAGACGCGGTCGCCCAACTGCTAACAGCGAGTTTGGCAACGCGCCCAGCGTGTTGGTCGGAGACTTTTTGTATACCCGAGCCTTCCAGCTAATGGTTCAGCTAGACGACATGCGTGTGCTCAAGCTAATGGCTGATGTCACCAATCTGATTGCTGAGGGTGAAGTAATGCAATTAGTGCGTGCTGGCGACCCCGACACAACGCGCGAACAGTACTTCGATGTCATCACCCGAAAGACCGCCATTCTGTTTGCTGCTGCCTGCGAGGGCGCGGTCATGCTCAGTGGCGAGAGCGACGAAACCCTTGACCGAATGCACGACATTGGTCTAAATCTTGGCATTGCTTTCCAATTGATCGACGACGTACTCGATTACGAGGGAGACCCTGAGACGACGGGTAAAAATGTTGGGGATGATCTCAATGAAGGTAAGCCAACACTGCCGTTAATTCATGCCATGAATCACGGCACGAGCGATGAGGCAGCGTTGATCGCTGATGCGCTGCGCACCAAGTCTGCTGACCGACTCGGTGAGATTGTCGCACTCGCCGACAGCTCCGGTGGCATCCGCGAAACGCGTAATGCCGCTGTTGAGCACTGTGAACGGGCGACATCGGCACTTGCAGAACTGTCATCGAGTCCCGCTAGAGTAAGCCTCGAGAAACTCGCTGAATTTTCTATCTCTCGGGAGAGTTAACCCATGCTGCAAAGCAGTGACCACGCCATCCTTCTGTCAGAGGCGAAAAGACTCCGCCCAATATCTGTCGCGAGTCTCCTCGACCAAAACTCGGACCGCGTTTCCCAGCTAACTATCACTGGTGCAGGTTTGGCGCTAGATGCATCAAAGCAACTGATTGACGAGCAGGCACTCGAGGCACTGACTGCCTCCGCAGCAGGTGCGAATCTGACAGGCGCCTACGAGCGATTAGTCACGGGGGCTGAGGTCAACATCACCGAAGAGCGCGCCGCCCTGCACACATTGCTGCGTGGTACAGCTCACGATGCATTGCCCGCATTGGCCGGTGAAGTAAACTCAGTGCTCAGCCGCATGCGCGCGGCCACCGAGGCCATCCATTCAGGCCATCACGTTGGTGCTTCAGATCAGCGTTTCACGGACGTCATTAACATTGGCATTGGAGGCTCAGACCTTGGACCGAGAATGGTCTGCCATGCATTGGATGATGCCTCGCCAAAGCTGAAGACCCACTTCATATCCAACGTTGACCCTCACGATCTGGATGTGGTGACGCGCGGCCTCAATCCGCAAACCACACTTCTCGTCATCTGTTCCAAGACTTTCACAACCGAAGAGACACTCACCAATGCCCAGCGTGCTCGGTCCTGGCTTGTCAACGGCGGAGTGTCTGAGGCCTCCGTTGGTCAGCACGTATTTGCTGTTACCACCAACCTTACTGCGGCTGCCGAGTTTGGTATCGGCGAAGTTGCCTGCTTCCCAATGTGGGACTGGGTGGGTGGTCGTTATTCGGTCTGGTCCGCAATTGGCCTTGTAATCGCGCTGGGTTTTGGTTGGTCCACGTTTGCAAGCTTCCTTGCCGGCGCCAAGGCGATGGATGAGCACACGCGGGCAGCGGAATGCATTGAGAATATGCCGATGATGATGGCGCTTATCGAGCTATGGAATACGCGCTATCTAAACACCGGGACACACCTTGTACTGCCCTACTCGCAGCGACTTGAGCATCTTGCCGACTTCCTGCAGCAGCTCACCATGGAAAGTAACGGCAAGCGCGTGACACTGAACGGAGAAGCCATAAACGAAGCGACAGCGCCAGTGCTGTGGGGATCCGCCGGGACCATTGGCCAACACTCCTATTACCAGCTGTTACACCAGGGAAATCGACAGTTCAGTGCGGACATTGTCTTGCCGCTAACCAATGGCGACGTGGACAAAGACGCACACCGTAAACTCGCATCGAATGCGCTTGCGCAGAGCCGCGCATTTTTGATTGGCCGAAGTGCAGAAGAGTCACAGGCGCTTGCTGCAAATAGAGGTTTGCCCAGCGAGCTGGCACCTCACTTTGAGATGCCCGGTAATCACCCGCACAGTACGCTGGTCATGGACTCGGTGAACCCCCAAACCGTGGGTGCGCTAATCGCCGCTTACGAGCATAAAACCTACTTCCTGTCTGTTTTGATGGGGCTAAACGCTTTTGATCAATGGGGTGTTGAACTAGGCAAGGTCATTGGAAAGCAGATTCGGGCAACGCTCGAAAGTGGCGTAGGGCTTGATGATCTTGATGCTTCGACCGCAGCCCTAGCGGCCGCGTGGCGCGAAGCCAATAGCTAACCTTTTCCAAGACAAAGGTGTCTATAAATTTTGTGGGTTACTAAAACAGCGGGTGGTCGCACCCCTTTGTGTGGGTAATCACAGAGGCATCGCCCTCGACTAACGCGAAATCACTGACCTGTCGCCTTAGGTCAATGCGAAGTAGCTACCCCTTGTTCTTGGGATAAAAAAACATACGCGCAAAAAAAGCCCGGCAAGGCCGGGCTTGTCCTCAAACCTCTATTTAGACACACTCGATGATGATCGCGGGTGCCATACCACCAGCGGCACACATGGTGATCAGGGCATAGCGGCCTTGCTGACGCTCTAATTCATCGAGCGCAGTGCCGACTAGAATCGAGCCTGTTGCACCGATGGGATGACCGAGGGCCATGGCACCACCGTTGATATTCACCTTCTCACGATCAAGATCGAGTCGACGAATGAAACGCTCTGCTACGACAGAAAATGCCTCGTTGATCTCCCACACGTCGATGTCGTCTTTGGTCAAACCAGCTTTCTCGAGCACCTTCTCCGCTGCAGGCACCGGCGCATTCAACATAAGTGTTGGACAATCACCCATATTCGCTGTCGCAACAATACGCGCACGCGGCGTCATGCCAGTTCTTTCCATGTAGGACTCAGACGCGAGCAACAGTGCCGCTGCGCCGTCCACGACACCTGACGAGTTGCCCGCATGGTGAATGTGGTTGAACTCGGTAATTTCGGGGTAACGACGCTGAATCAAAGCCCCGTAAGTTGTGCCGTCCTCGTCGATAGGTACGTCCCGGACGACGCTGAATACTGTCTTTAGATCAGCCAACCCTTCTTTGGTGGTATCGGGACGAGGGAACTCTTCGTGCTCAAGCGCAACAGATCCATCGGGGTTCTTGACGGTAATCAGCGACTTGTCAAAACGACCTTCTGCAATAGCGCGAGCTGCGCGAGCTTGGCTCACCAACGCTAGGTTATCGACTGCATCGCGATCGATACCTTCCAGCGTAGCAATCGCGTCTGCACAGACACC
>PKCZ01000082.1 GCA_002862405.1 Pseudomonadota bacterium | reverse complement strand
GTAACGGACTATAGAAGCTTTAGGTCGCAAATGAGGCGCTTTGCCAAGGTGTTGGCAACACTTTATAACGGGCGTCCCCCAAAACTTGTGGAAAAAAGTTGGACTGACCGAATTACTCTTCTCAAATTAGGGTTAGGTTTGAAGATGCTGGGTAAGTCGCATATGCAGGACTTGATGCGGCTTGCATTGATCAATATCTACGATGTGATGAACGAGTATTTCAAACACCCCGCGCTAAAAAGTGCGATCGCACTCGATGCGATAACTGGCTCCACTATGGGACCGCGATCTCCAAACACCGTCTTCTCCTACCTGCACAAAGCCACCGGCGAGTTTCTGAGTGAATCTGGCACGAGACAGGTGATTGGTGGGATGGGCGCCTTAGGTTCGGCCTTGGCCTCATCGGCAGAGGCTGCTGGCGTCGAAATCAAACTAGGCTGCAAAGTAAAGGCGATTAAAAAAACAGGGCATGCCGTATCGGGTGTAGAGCTTATCGATGGAACCATGCTTTCGAGTAAGATAGTGGTATCCAGTGCGGATCCAACCACCACTTTCAAGTCGATGCTTGGCTACGCTCAAATGGAAGCAGGCATGGCAAAACGTGCGGAACTATATCGAAATCGCTGTGGCACGGCGAAGTTACATATCGCACTCAAGGCACTGCCAACTTTCACTGGCCTCAACCATGCCCACCTATCCCAACGGCTAATCATTGCTCCCCCTATGGACGACATGGAAACTGCGCTTAATCCCATGAAATACAGCGAGATAAGTGATCAGCACTTATTCGACATCAGCATCCCCTCGATTGACGATCCAAGTTTATCGCCAGAGGGTCATCACGTGCTGTCTGCCCTTGTTCACTACGTACCGTTTTCGCCCAAAGTAGGCTGGGATGAAGCACGGCAGTCGCTGACGGACCAATTGATTAATGAGATCAGTGCGTACGCACCCGATCTAAAATCCCTCGTCGTCGCTAGCGAATTAGTTACCCCAGAGGACTTTGAGAGGACTCACCATGTCACCGGTGGAAGCTGGCATCACGGTGAGTTATCGATAGATCAAGCCCTAATGATGCGGCCTTTTCCGGGATCTACTCAATACAAGACAGCGGTGGAGGGCCTCTACTTGTGTGGTGCAGGGGCGCACCCAGGAGGCGGCCTACTCGGTTTGCCTGGACGCAATGCGGCTAAAGAGATCATCAAAGGGGGAGCATTAGCATGAGTAGTCCGACCAGAGATACGATGCTCCTAAAAACACCATTTCACTCCCGCGTCGAGGCCGCGTGTGCACTAAATGACTGGGGGAACTGGATGGGCTACACCACGCCCAACGCCTACTTCGACGTTGAACTGGAGTATTTTGCGGTTCGCAGTACCACTGGTGTTTTTGATTTATCGCCGATGAACAAATATCAAATCTCCGGACCAGATGCAGAGGCTTACCTCAACCGTCTGGTGACGAGAGATGTTGCAAAGATTGGTATTAATCGTGTTGGTTACGCCATCTGGTGTAATGACGCCGGACAGGTTCTAGACGATGGCACCATCTTTCGTTTCTCCGATAATGAATTCCGGCTTTGCTCTTATCAGCGAGCAGACGACTGGCTCGCATGGAATAGCTTGGGATTCGATGTCACTGTCGAAAACGTTTCGACTAATATCGCCGCACTGGCAGTCCAAGGGCCCACGTCCTGCACCACTCTCACGTTATTGGGTTGTGAGAATTTGAATCAACTCAAACCATTTGGAATGGCGCACTATGAATTCGAGGGCCGGCCACTGATGGTAAGCCGAACTGGATTTACTGGTGACTTGGGATACGAAGTGTGGGTGCCACCGGAAAGTGCTGAAGCTCTGTGGGATCAGCTTTTCGAGCTAGGTCGTGACTATTTAATCAAACCATTTGGATCCCACGCCCTTGAGTTAGCGCGCATTGAAGCAGGCTTCCTTCAAGCCAATACCGACTTTATGCCCGCAGAAGAGGTTGTTCGTGTTGGCCGCACCCGTAATCCTTTTGAATTGGGGTTAGGGTGGCTCGTGGACTTCAATAAACCACTTTTTAATGGACGCGCTGCGTTAGCAACAGTGCAGGAAAAAGGTTCTAAGTACCGATTTGTCCTCTTGGATGTCGATGGTAACAAGCCAGCCGAACACTCTTTTATCATGAAAAATGGCAAGGTAGTGGGTACGGTAACTTCTGCGGCTTGGTGCCCTACGGCGAAGGCAAATCTGGCATATGCTCAATTAGAAATGCCACACGGGGTAGTCGGGGATAAGTTAATCGCAGAAATTTATTACCAGAGGGAGCTCCATTGGACACAGCTCTACGCACCCTGCAAAGTTATTGAAGCACCGATTTTCAAACCAGCTCGTCGATGGCAAACACCCGCTCCACCGCATTAATCAGCAGCCCCCAGAAGATAGTGCGAGACTAATCATGTTTACTATTGCAACCTCAGGTGACGATTCATCTGACCGAATACGGTCGAAGTTGGACGCTCAGAAACTGCGCCCGGGCCATGCCATGGACCCCTACTTTTACCGATCTCATTTGGTACACGAAATTGAGCTAGAGAATCTTATTTTTAAAAGCTGGCTTTACGCGCTGCATAGCAGCGAGATTCCAAAAGCGGGTGACTATCAATTAGTTGAGATTGGTGAAGATTCAATCATCGTGGTGCGCGACAACAAGGGACATATTTGTGCCATGCACAACATTTGTCGGCACCGGGGCGCGCGAGTCTGTGAGGACCCCGTAGGCAATCGTAAAACATTCGTCTGTCCTTACCATGGCTGGGTCTACAACACGGATGGCTCGCTCAAGGCCGCGAGAGAAACACATGTGATGGCCAACTTCGATCCGAGCCGTCACGGGTTAAAGCAAGTTAGGTGTGTCGAGTACATGGGATTGATATTCGTCAATTGCGATTCAGAGGCAGGAGATCTACTTGAATCACTGGACAACATCAAAGACCCGTTGGGTGCTTATGACTTAGCCAATGCAAAAGTTGCGCATCGAAATCGCTACCGAATAAACGCAAATTGGAAACTCGTCGTTGAAAACTACCTGGAGTGCTATCACTGCGCCACGTCTCATCGCGCGTATGCGAAGCTGCACACACTAAAGGATCTCAACGAGAAGTCTGCCCCTATCGTACAGAAAATGCTGGATAGCGCCGATCAAGTAACCGGCATTCCTGGCATTTCAAAAGAGCACACCGAGATATACCTTGACGCACCAAGTTTCGGTGCCTGTGCTCACACCATGAGGTACGGTTTGTTTGATGGGTTTGTGACAGGGAGTAAAGATGGGAAACCCGTCGCTCCTTTGATGGGAAACATCAAAAACTACGATGGTGGTGCTGGAGATTTCCAATTAGGCCCCTTGGCTTTCATGTTGAATTACCCTGATCACTGTGTTTTGTACCGAATACTTCCACGATCACTTACTGAAACTGATATGGAACTTGTCTGGTTTGTCAGAGGAGATGCCTTGGAGGACAGAGACTATAATGTTGATGAGGTTACATGGCTGTGGCATCACACGACCCAGGAAGACGACTACATAATTACCCGAAATAGTGCAGGCGTGAATTCACGTTTTTTCGAGCCCGGGCCATACCATCCGGAGTTCGAGGCTACATTGCAGCAATTCATTCAATGGTATTTGCATACTTTAGAGCGAGCTGTCACACCTTGAGCCCTGATCCCATCGATGGTGGCGTCACCCCTGGAATAGCTTCAGCTATCGAAGACTTGAAGGTGCCTTAGTGCCATGTAGCGTGTTCACACGAAAAGTTTAGGTGCCGCGGCTTCATCGCGCTTAGGTCTAAACTACCTTACATGTGGTCAGAACAACGGTAGGTCTAGGGGGTGGAGCTTGAAGCACATTCAAAATCCTGAGACTGGTGAAATTTCACTCAGACAAACGCCACTTCCACTGCTCAGTGCGTTTTTCATGGTGTACATCTTCGTATCAGGAGGCTCTTTTGGTATCGAGGAAATGGTGTCTTCCTCGGGCCCCGGTCTAACGTTACTCCTACTCGTTACGCTGCCTTTTTTTTGGGCCATGCCCATGGCGCTGGCCGCCTGCGAACTCGGTTCAGCAATGCCTAATACGGGCTTTTACGACTGGACAAAGCGCGCGCTGGGTCCGTTCTGGGGATTCCTCAGCGCATGGTGGTGGACACTCGCTACTCTGGTTGACACATCGCTTTACGTTGTTCTCGCGGCCAATTATTTGCAAGGTTATGTGGGGTTTAACCAAAACCTATTTTACTTTGCCTGCTGGCTCGTCATCGGCGCGTTTGCGGTGATCAATATACTGGGACTGCGGCTAGTTGCTCTCAGTTCGGTCATCTTCTCGATACTAATCATCTCGCCCTTTTTAGTGCTAATCATCGTCGGCCTTGCAAACTGGCAATTCAATCCCTTCCATCCCATCGTACCTCCGGGTCAAAACTTAATGGGTGGCGACGGTGCGTTAATTCTGGGGTTAAGCGTGGGTCTGTGGATGTACTCTGGATACGAATCCCTTTCCACCCTATCGGGAGAGATGAGTAATTCTGAAAGAATAATTCCAAAGGCTCTGATGCTCGCACTTCCGTTTGTGGCATTAATGTATTTATTGCCGACCTTTGCCAGTTTAGCGGCATTTGGTCAATGGGATCGCTTTGGCGTAGCGGGCACAGGGGACAGTGTTTCATTTATTGACATTGGACGCTCCTTAGGCGGTACAGCACTCGGTCATGCACTACTGGCATCGGCATTACTAGGGAATTTAGCACTTTACCTTGACTATATGGGCTCATGCGCAAGACCCTTGTACGCACTAGCCGATGACAAGTTATTCCCCAAATTTCTACTGCGAGTAAGTCCTCGCTTTGGAACCCCCGTAGCAGCAATCGTCACGGTCGCTGCGATCAACTGCTTGTTAATCATTGGACCTTTTCAGACACTGGTCATTATTGACGTGATGCTAATGGTGGCGGCCTATGCGCTCATTCTGATCTCCTTAGTCCGTCTAAGAGTCATGGAACCTCAGTTACTGCGTCCTTATCGAATTCCACTCGGAACAGCGGGCCTGTCGCTGATGATAGCGACACCATTGAGCTTGATTGTGCTAGTCATTTACCTGGCTGGAATTGACCGCTCGTTAATATTTTTTGGGACCAATGAGCTCCGAATTTTTGGATGGTCTATTGGCTGGTACTTGGCCTTAAGCTTCCTTGGGCTTGCCACGGGCCCGCTCGCGTACTACTTTTTCACACGAATAAAGAAACCCACTTGAGACGGGTATGTGCTTGGCTGGTTAGCCAGCTAAGTTTTATACCACAACCCATCAGGGTCATCTGGCCATACTCCGAGAAAAGGCCCGTGCGCCTGAAAACCGAGAAGCCGCCGAACGGGGTCCGATAACTGATCAACGTCCTCCTTGTCGAGCGAAAGGTATTGATTTTCCTCCTGTCGCAGCCATCCGAGACAGTAGGTGTTCACAAGTGCTTTTCGGGGTTTATCACTTTCATTGGCCCCGCCACCGTGGATGGTGGACCCCAAATAAATAACGACGGAGCCCCGCGGCATGACAGCTTTATAGATAGGTGCCTCCTCATACTCACACTCATGATCGGGTTTGTCAGACTTGAGAATCACGCGGGTAGCACCGTTTTTCTCTGTGAAGTCGTCCAAGGCCCATAGAACTGAAATCTGTGCCTCGAACTGCATTAGATGACTTGGGTAACAGGTGTCATCCGCATGTAATACCTGACTAGACTCACCCGGCAGGATCTCGATGGCCGTGGTACTGCCTACCTGGAAAACATCGCAATAAGCCCCCAATACGGCATCTGCGATTGCCAACACAACATCATTAGCGAGCAAGCGAGGAAACATTCGAGAATATTTAGTGACGGCACCAATCCTGAGCGTTTTATACCCATTGAAGTCGCCTTGAAACAGATGACCCTGGCGGTCGAATTCAGGTCTTAAATCGTTATTAAATTGATCGATGACTTCATCAGTTTCCAGTTGATGGATAATAACAACACCTGTTCGGCGAAGCTCCGAGACGATTGAATCAATAGCATCCGTGGCATAAAAGTGGCGAATCATCTAGAACGACCCTGGGCTAGATTTGGTAGACAGGGGTTCAGTGAATCACGTAAAACTCTCAACGCCAATATTTTGGTTACGTATAACGATGAAAGTAACCATTTTGGGAAGACTTATAATAAGGACATGTTCATTGTGGTTTGCTTTGTCTGTAACAGCGTCTGAAGATATGGTTATCCATGGCGGAACCATTTACACCGCAGAGAAAACTCGCCCTTTGGTTGAAGCACTGGGTGCTCGGAAGGGGACATTAATCCACGTGGGTACGTTAGCCCTGGGTGAGCAAGTTGCGTCGTCCCAAGCCAAGTGGATTTATGCGAGCGGACCTATATTGATGGTGAATTGGTTTACCCGAACTCTGATGACTAATTTTAACTACTCGCGTTTTTGGGTGTCTCGGCGCCAAACTTGAGCCCGTTGGGCACAGTGAAAAGCCTTTTAATCTGCGGAAGAGCATACTTCATACGTGAAGGTTAAACGGCCGTTTTAAAATACGGCCTGTCACCGGCGATTGTCACCCGCTCCATTTTTCGGACCTGCGGAAAGTAATCCGAGCTCGCAAAATGCTGACAGGCGCGATTATCCCAGAAAGCCAATGAGCCTACTTTCCAGCGAAAACGACACTGGAGCTCAGGGTTTGACGCAGTGCGATAGAGAGCCTGGAGTAACTCCTCGCTCTCGTCCTTATCCATACCCTTAATGTGACTGGTGAAGGCGTTATTCACATAGAGTACATTAGCACCCGTTTCTGGATGCGTTCGAACAATAGGATGCTCCATCACCGGATAAGTCTCCCTTAATTGCTCGGCTGTCTTGTTAAGACGACCAGCAAACACCCGTGCAATGTCGTGCACCGCAATTTTTCCTGCAATCTTATCTTTGATGTCGTCCGCCAACCGCTCATACGCCTCGGCCATATTTGCAAACAACGTGTCGCCGCCTACTGCCGGCACCTCTACAGCCTTGAGTATGGAGCCTAGTGACGGCTTTTCGCGCCAAGTGACATCGGAGTGCCACATATTTTCTCGGCCTCTAGATTCGGGGCCGTGGGCTATATGAAGTACCTCGGGGTTGTTCTGCCCTTTTGGCGTCGCTGGATGAATCTCCAGCTCACCAAACTGCCTCGCGAAGTGAATATGCTCCTCTTGATTGAGGGTCTGATCGCGGAAAAATACGACTTGGTGCTTCAGCAGCGCAGCTCGGATGTCCGCCACATGCTCTTTGGTTGCCACCCTCAGATCCACACCGGCGATTTCAGCACCGACAAAGGGGGTCAACGGTTCTATCGTTAGGTCAGAGGTCACGGGCTCCTCCTGCGTGGCTCATTATTATTGCTCTCCCAAGCAGACTAACGAAGGCGCTATGTGATGTAAATCTGACCCAACCGCGCGGAGTTCAGGAAATGAAATACGGGCACGGGGCCGACTGAATGTTGGCCTGCCTGTTATCTGATGTCTTTATCCGCGCGCAAAGTGGGTGTCTTATCATCCTTGTGCGCAAGCTCTTCACGATGGACAGATACATCCCGAGGGGCATCAACCCCAATACGGACTTGATTTCCTTTGACATCAAGAATAGTGACGGTGACATCGTCACCGATGACCAGTGACTCGTTAATCCGCCGTGTAAGAATAAGCATCGTTAACTTCCCTGTTAATTAGACACAGGGACAGACTACACCTCAGTCCTGCGCTTCTCCAACCTCAGGTTGATCGAGCCCGAACGCTGAATGCAGCGTGCGTATAGCCAACTCCAAGAACTTCTCTTCGATAATAACTGAAATTTTGATTTCGGACGTGCTGATCATCTGAATGTTAACGCCGACCTCAGCCAGGGCTTTGAACATATTAGCAGCCACACCTGCATGAGAGCGCATACCAACTCCGACCACGGACACCTTGGCAATTCGGCTGTCTGATCGCCACTCAAGTGCGCCCAATTCAGCAATATGTGACTCTAAAATGGCTTCTGCTTTTTCTAAGTCACTGCGCGAGACAGTGAATGTAAAGTCCGTTTTTCCCTCATCACCGACGTTCTGAAGAATTACGTCGACTTCGATATTCGCATCACCAATGGGGCCCAATATCTGATAAGCAATACCGGGCGTATCCGGGACACCAATGACAGTGAGCTTCGCCTCATCGCGATTGAACGCAATACCAGCAATCGTTGGAGCTTCCATGGGATCGTCCTCGTCCATTTTTATGAGGGTTCCAGGCCCCTCTTTGAAACTACTGAGTACCCGCAGTGGCACTTGGTATTTACCTGCAAATTCCACCGACCTGAGCTGCAACACCTTCGAACCCATGCTGGCCATTTCCAACATCTCTTCAAAAGTGATGCTTTCCAATCGCTGTGCACCGTCAACAATGCGCGGATCCGTCGTGTAAACGCCATCAACGTCGGTGTAGATCTGACACTCGTCCGCACCAACGGCAGCGGCCAAAGCAACGGCTGAGGTATCCGACCCGCCCCGGCCCAATGTAGTGACCTCACCGTTTTCATCAACCCCTTGAAATCCAGCTACCACCGCGACGCGGCCTTGATCCAGTTCAGCTCGGAGCCGACTATCGTCGATACTTTGTATGCGCGCTTTGTTGTGAGAACTGTCAGTACGAATCGCGACCTGACTGCCTTTGAGCGAGAGTGCATCGATTCCCCGCTTGTGAAGTGCCATCGCCAAAAGCGACATGGACACCTGTTCGCCGGTGGAAACGAGGACATCGAGTTCTCTAGGACTTGGATTGGAGGTCAGATCTCGTGCCAACCCCAAGAGTCGATTGGTTTCACCCGACATAGCCGACACGACAATGATCAGTTGATCACCGTCTGAGTGATGCCTTGCAACTCGCTCAGCAACGGCCTCTATTCGCTCCACCGAGCCGACAGATGTACCGCCGTATTTTTGCACGATCAGTGCCATGGTAAATTGGGTCTATGACGAAAAGCCGCGTATTAAACACGGTTTAGAGGGTGACATAAAGACGAAAAAGCCCCATATTGAGGCTTTAATCAGCCATTTGACGATGTGCTTGTCCTCAGTTGAGCTGTTCAGCCACCCAGTCAGACAAGCCGGAAAGTGCAGGCTTTAAGGCCGTGACATCAGTACCGCCACCTTGTGCCATATCAGGCCTACCGCCGCCTTTTCCACCAACTCGACCCGCAAACTCTCTCATAAGGTCACCGGCCTTAATGCGATCGGTTAGATCTGCCGTCACACCAGCCACGAGGGATATCTTATCGCCGTCAACTGCAGCGAGGAGGACAACCCCCGAGCCGAGCTTATTTTTACAGTGATCAAGTGTCTGACGCAGGGTAGACGCATCAGCACCGTCGATCACTGTTCCCAGTACCTTGACGCCTGAAACGTCTTGAGCATCAGCTGTCAAATCGGCGCCTGCACCCGTCGCGAGCTTTTGCTTTAGTTGCGTGACTTGCTTTTCAAGTTCGCGAAGCTCTTTGCGGAGACTGACCACCTTGTCTGCCGCGTTTGCTGGCGAGCCTTTGACTGCCTCGCAGATATCCGCAAGGGCTCTGTCCGTTCTTGCAATGTCTTCCAGTGCACCGACGCCCGTAACAGCCTCGATTCGACGGACACCTGCTGCGACACCGCCTTCGCTAACCACTCTAAATACGCCAATATCACCGGTACGTTCAACGTGCGTACCACCACACAGCTCCACTGAAAAGCGGTCCGTACCCATCGTAAGTACGCGCACCTCATCACCATATTTTTCGCCAAACAAAGCCATAGCACCCGCCTCTATGGCTGCCTCCATACCCATCTCTTGGGTGAGTACCTCGGAGTTGCCTCGCACTTGGTCGTTCACGATTTTCGCAACCTGCGATAACTGCTCATTTGTCACGGCTTCACCGTGGGAAAAATCGAAGCGGAGTTTGTCGGCATCGACCAAAGAGCCTTTCTGCTGAACGTGCTCACCCAGCACTTGCCTGAGTGCCTCGTGCATCAGATGCGTCGCGGAGTGATTCGCTTTAATTCGTGTTCTCAGCGATTGATCAATGCTAGCCGAGACAGTTTCGCCTGCAGCCACTGCGCCACTTACAACGACCGCATGGTGTAAATGATGACCCTGTGCCTTCGTGGTGTCTCTTACCTCAAGCTTGACAGAGTCTGTCGTCAGATAACCGGTATCACCGACCTGACCCCCGCTCTCACCGTAAAAGGGCGTCCGGTCCAGGATAACAACAATCTCATCGCCCTCTTCAGCGCGCTCACAGGACTGTCCATCCTGAAAAAGACCGCGGACAGTCGCCTGTGTTCTAACTTCGCTATACCCAAGAAACTCAGTCTCGCCATCCACAGCAATCACATTGTTGTAATCAACGTGGAAAGCACCGCTCTCCTGCGATCGCTTACGCTGCTCCTGCATCGCAACTTCATAACCCTCGATATCGAGTTCTAGCCCACGCTCCCTAGCAATATCATTGGTCAGATCAACGGGGAAGCCATAGGTGTCATATAAGCGGAAAACGACATCACCCGGAATTTGGGAACCCTGAAGCGACGCTAAAGCCTCATCGAGGATATCCATACCCTTATCCAAGGTGCGCGCGAACTGCTCCTCCTCAGAAGCCAGCGCCTTGATGATTGCGGCCTCTTGAGCGACGAGCTCCGGGTAGGCCTCACCCATCCCGCGCACCAAAGCAGGCACCAGTGCGGCAAAGAAGGGTTCAGTGGCACCGAGCTTATTACCGTGCCGAATAGCGCGACGCAAAATACGGCGCAAGACATAGCCTCTGCCCTCATTGCTCGGAAGAACGCCGTCAGAGATCAGGAATGCACACGATCGCAAATGATCAGCCACCACCCTGAGCGATGTATGTGAGTGATCTTCGACCCCGAGGATATCCGCGGCCGCCGCAATCAATGCCTTAAAAAGATCAATATCGTAGTTGTTATGGACGCCCTGCAGCACAGCAGAAATTCGCTCGAGTCCCATACCCGTATCGACCGACGGCGCAGGAAGGGGATGTAATTCGCCCGAAGCATCTCGGTTGAATTGCATAAAGACCAAATTCCAGATCTCGATGTAACGATCCAAGTCATCGTCAGGTGAGCCGGGAGGTCCACCGGGCACTTCAGGACCATGGTCATAGAAAATCTCGGATGACGGACCGCAAGGTCCGGTGTCACCCATTTGCCAAAAGTTGTCCTCGTCCAATCGGGATAGGCGATTAAGATCGACACCAATCTCTTCAATCCAGATCTTTGCCGCTTCGTCATCCGATATATGGACTGTGACCCAGAGCTTTTCCTTCGGCAGCTTCAGTTCTTCCGTTAGGAAGGTCCATGCAAATTGAATGGCGTCGCGCTTGAAATAATCTCCAAAACTAAAATTACCCAACATTTCAAAGAACGTGTGATGACGCGCCGTGTAACCCACGTTTTCGAGGTCGTTATGCTTTCCCCCAGCTCTTACACACCGCTGACTCGATGCGGCCCGGTTGTAATTGCGGTGCTCGAGTCCCAAAAACGTATCTTTAAACTGATTCATTCCGGCGTTAGTGAACAGGAGTGTGGGGTCGTCGTGCGGCACCAGCGAGCTCGACGCGACACGCGTGTGCCGTTGGCGCTCAAAATACGTCAGAAACGCTTCTCGAATTTCAGCAGTCTTCATGCGTGGATCTCAAAATTAGTAACGGGAGGTGTTCTGCTAGGCCAAGCCAGAAGCAAGCTCACCCTCCTTCATGTCTCGACCAGCGAGGATATGTAGGTGTAAGTGGAATACCGTTTGGCCACCACCTGCACCGTTATTAATGACCAAGCGGAACGCATCAGCGACTCCCAATTGCTCCGCAACTTTGCCAGCAACCACTAACAAATGACCGAGTAGCGACTGATCTCCCTCACTCGCCATACTCAGCATAGGGATTGGCTTGCGGGGAATAATCAACACGTGGGTGGGCGCCTGCGGATAGATATCCTTGATTACGACACAGAGATCGTCTTCGTAGAGAAAATCGGTTGGGATTTCTCCACGCGTAATCTTTCCAAAGATAGTGTCTTCCACGAGATCTATCCCAACTTCTCGTCGGCTGTTAGTTGTCGTGCCTCGCCTTCCAGCAATACGGGAATACCATCTTTCACCGGATAGGCAAGACCGCTGGCTTTACAGACCAGCTCTTGTTTCGCTTCGTCATAATCCAAGGGTGCCTTGGTGACGGGGCATACCAAAATTTGCAGCAACTTCTTATCGAGCACGGGCATCTCCTCACTGAACCGCCAAGTATACGCGCTAATGCCCATTAGGGCATCGGGGGCACCAGTAACTGAGGATCAATTCGTTGATTGAACCAACTCATCCGCCAGTCCAGGTGTGGGCCAGTAGCACGTCCCGTAGCACCGATGGCACCAATCCGGTCTCCCACCTCGAGAATATCACCGACTTCAACATCGATGCGGCTCATGTGCAGAAAAGACGAGCTCAGGCCGTAGCCATGATCGAGGATAACGGTGCCGCCACTGTAGAAAAGATCGGGCTCAGCGAGTGTCACAAGACCGGGCCCCGGCGAATAAACAGGTGTGCCCATGGGCCGAGCAATATCTACGCCGTAGTGAGGATTTCCTGGATTACCGTTGTAGAAGCGCTGACTGCCATAAACACCGCTGATCCGTCCCGTAGCAGGCCACGACAAGCCGGCTCTGACTGCCTTCAAAAAACCCTCATTCTCGATGCGCCTTGATTTCGCGCTTCGAACTTTTTCTCGCTCGCGGCGAATACGCTCTAACTGCTCTGCCGGAGGTGTCACCGTGCGCTGCGGCACTCCCTCTACCCTCGAAATGCGGTATTCGCGGGTGGCTATATTGAGCGAGCAAACCACATCCTCTCCGATGAACAGATCCATTTCGTTAGGCGCATTTCGCCCCAAACCTAGGACGAAGCTACCATCAGGTAATACCGGAACATCAATGCTCTCGAAACGAACGGGGGTTCCTGGTATGACTTCTCCCCAAAGAAGGCCGCCCGGTTTGAACTGCCCCTCAAGCTCGGGGCAGATGAACTCTTCCGAATGGGCGAACGCAGAATCAAACGCTGCCACTATAAAAATGAGTGAAGTTGCTCTCATGGTAAATTCCCGATAAAAGTCCTGATAGTAGTACCAATAGTCGTTGGCTCAATGGTGTCTCAGTGACTGACCCGAATCCAGCGTTGTTACGTTTTCTCTTTCGAGCGGGTCTAGCAGCAAACACAGGTTTTGAAGTCCATGTCGCGATACCGTCCGCCCCGAGCCAAAGGCTCGCCTTACATTACCCCCGAAGGCGCACAGCGATTGCGAGACGAATTAAACACGCTTTGGAAAGTTGAGCGACCGCAGGTTACCGCCACTGTACATGCGGCTGCACTCAACGGTGATCGGTCTGAAAACGGTGACTATATTTATGGAAAAAAGCGGCTAAGGGAAATTGACAGTCGCGTCCGGTTTCTTCAAAAGCGACTGGATGAACTTCATGTTGTCGACAAGAAGCCCTCAGATACAAATCGCGTCTTTTTTGGCTGTTGGATCGGCCTCGAGGATGAGGAGGGGCGAACCCACAACTATCGTATTGTCGGCCCTGATGAATTTGAACTTAGTCAAGGACTTCTGAGTTGTGACTCGCCTCTCGGCAGAGCGTTATTGGGCAAAATTGCGGGCGATACCGTGTATTTGAAAAGCCCGGAAGGTGAGACGGAGTGGTACATCCACTCGATCACCTATGAATAGCTAAATTTAATTAAAATTCACCCAAACAAAAGCGACGTAACAGCCTGGGGAGCGGAATGACAAGTGCTAAAATCACTAGAAGTGATTAATGCTCAACCCAGTTGGAGATCTCCCGTTGACTCGCAATGCTACTGACGCTTTCAGGCACCGACACCTTGGTACCACACCGGTTCAACAAGAAGAAATGGCTCAAAGTGCGGGCTTTGAAAGTGTTCAAGAACTCATAGAAACAACCGTCCCAGACAACATCAAACTTCAAACCGCTCTGAATTTACCGCCCGCTCTTAGCGAGAGCAAAGCGCTGACAAAACTCCGACATTACGCCGATAAAAACAAAGTGCTCAGAAGCTGTATCGGCATGGGTTACTACGACACCATCACCCCGCCAGTATTGCTTAGAAATGTTTTTGAAAATCCGGGGTGGTACACGGCCTATACGCCCTACCAGCCAGAAATCTCACAAGGTCGTCTAGAAACACTGCTGACCTTCCAGCAAGTGATTATTGACCTCACGGGCATGCCGCTTGCCAACGCGTCGCTACTGGATGAGGCCACTGCGGCTGCAGAAGCCATGACGCTCATGCAACGCATGAACCGAAAATCGAAATCAAAGCGCTTTGTGGTTGCCAGTGATTGTCACCCGCAGACCATTTCATTGGTTGAGACACGCGCTGAGCCACTGGGTATCACCGTAGAGATCGTCGAGCCTGATGAACTGGCTAACGTTACAGATGCCTTTGGTGTATTAGCCCAATACCCCGGAACGTATGGCGATGTTCGAGACCTCAGTGACATCATTGGTCACTGTCACATTGCGGGTGCCCTAGTAGGAGTAGCCTCCGATTTGTTGGCACTTACGCTCCTCAAATCACCGGGCGCCATGGGCGCCGATGTCGCTTTCGGAAACTCACAACGATTTGGCGTCCCCCTGGGTTACGGAGGGCCCCATGCGGCCTTCTTCGCAACCCGTGACGAGTTCAAGCGCTCTATGCCCGGGCGCGTCATCGGTGTGTCGGTTGATAGTAAAGGGCGCCAGGCGCTCCGCATGGCAATGCAGACGCGCGAGCAACACATCCGGCGAGAGAAGGCGACAAGCAATATCTGCACGGCACAGGCCTTTCTCGCGATCATGGCAGGACTATTCGCTATGCATCACGGTCCACAGGGGTTACGGGAGATTGGCGAGCGAGTCCACCAGATGACGTCTTCGTTGGCGGCATCGCTGACCGACGCTGGCTTCAACCTACAAAATGCATCGTGGTTCGATACGCTCTGCGTCGAAGTCGATGACGCGGAACAGGTCATTCAAGCGGCTGAATCGGCTGGCTTCAAT
Organism: Pseudomonadota bacterium; assembly: GCA_002862405.1. Lineage (GTDB taxonomy): Bacteria > Pseudomonadota > Gammaproteobacteria > Pseudomonadales > Halieaceae > Luminiphilus. The sequence goes on along the minus strand of PKCZ01000082.1, from coordinate 9,571 downwards.
TTCCGCGAAATCTCATCATCCCGTATTGGAGTCTCACTCGACGAGACAACGACGGACGAGGAACTTCGCGCGATTTGTCGGATTTTTGGTGCTGAACCCGCGGGCGAACGCTCGGGCATCCCCTCGAAGCTGTTGCGTGAGGTGGACTACCTAAGCCATCCATTGTTTAGCGACTACCGGACAGAGACGGAGATGCTTCGCTATCTCAAGCGTTTAGAGAACAAGGATATCTCGCTGACACGCGCGATGATTCCGCTCGGTAGTTGCACCATGAAACTTAACGCAGCTGCGGAGATGATTCCGGTATCTTGGCCCGAATTCTCTCGTATCCACCCGTTCGCACCGCAACATCAAGTGGCCGGCTACCGTGCCATGCTCGATGAGCTCACCGAATGGCTCACAGAGTGCACGGGCTATGACGCCCTGTCGCTACAGCCCAATTCAGGGGCACAGGGAGAGTACGCAGGATTAATGGCGATCAGGCGCTACCACCGGGATCGTGGCGAAGCGCGTCGGCATATATGTCTCATCCCAACGTCAGCGCATGGAACGAATCCGGCGAGCGCGGTGATGGCAGGCATGACAGTTGTGTTGGTGAACTGTGATGACAGCGGTAATGTCGACATGGATGACCTAAAAGCCAAAGCTGAACTCCACTCCACTGACCTCGCAGCAATCATGGTTACCTATCCATCCACACATGGGGTGTTCGAGACGTCGATCGTTGAGCTCTGCGAATTGATTCACCAGCATGGCGGTCAGGTTTATGTTGATGGCGCCAATCTAAATGCATTGGTTGGACTTTCTGGTCCAGGTAAGTTCGGTGCTGACGTATCCCACCTAAACCTCCATAAAACGTTCTGCATCCCGCACGGTGGTGGTGGGCCTGGCATGGGGCCTATCGGAGTGGGAAGCCATTTGGCACCGCACCTTCCCTCATCCGTGGTCGCGCCCCTCAGAGGCCTAGATGCAACCAATAACGTCATTTCAGCAACGCCGTACGGAAGCGCCTCGATTCTGCCCATTTCGTGGATGTATATTGCAATGATGGGACCGGATGGCGTCACCGACGCCAGTCGCGTTGCAATCGTTCATGCCAACTACATTGCCAGCCGTCTCAAAAATCATTACGACGTCTTGTATACCGGGAAAAAGGGCACTGTCGCCCACGAGTGCATCATCGACATTCGTCCCCTCAAGGAACGGACCGGGGTTGCCGAGGAAGACGTGGCGAAGCGACTCATCGATTATGGGTTCCACGCGCCCACCATGTCGTTTCCCGTCGCCGGCACGCTAATGATCGAACCGACAGAATCAGAGTCGCTGGCTGAAATCGACCGGTTCTGCGACGCAATGTTGTCAATCCGCGGTGAAATAAGGGCAGTGGAGGAGGGTCGCTCTGACCCAACCAACAACCCGCTTAAAAACGCACCACATACACTGGACGAGGTTACCGCTGATCAGTGGGACCGTCCCTACAGCAGAGAACAAGCTGCATGGCCCGTGGCTTCTTTGCGAGCCGATAAGTACTGGGCGCCCGTGAATCGAGTTGATAACGTCTATGGCGATCGGAACCTGATTTGCTCCTGTCCAAGCATCGAGTCTTATTTAGAACCCGCTTAATCCGTTCCAGGAGGGCAAGGCGGACGTAACCTGAAAGCCCAGCCCTGTCGACTTATTGATCTTCAGGTAATGGGGTTTGGTACTGCGCTTTCCACTCGTCGTATGGCATACCGTAAACACGCTCGCGCGCGTCGTCCTTTGATAGGTCTAACCCAGACTCGTTGGCCGCCTCCGCGTACCACTTAGATAGACAGTTACGACAAAAACCTGCCAGATTCATGAGGTCAATATTCTGGACGTCGGTTCTCTCTTGAAGGTGGGATACCAAACGTCGAAAGGCGGCAGCTTCCAGTTCAATCTTGGTCATTACTGTCTCTCAATCATCAAAGTCTGAATGATATCGGCCTGATTCGCGTAGCGCCATTTTAGATGCTGGAATAGCTCAGGCGCGTACCAGTCGGCATGCTGAATTTCGATAGGACGGCTAATCTCAATCTCACGTCCTGAAACTGCCTCACACCAGTAAAGTCTAAATCCATTATCAAATTCGGCGGCTAACTCACCAGCACTCACCTGCACACCCGTCTCTTCCCAAGTTTCTCGCTCGGCGGCGCATTGTGCGGACTCATTACGCATTGTCGCTCCGCCGGGCGGACCGTATGTCCCACCCATAATCTTAACGAGCAGTAGTTCGCCGTTGTCCACTGCCAAACAACCCGCGCTGGGAACGCCCTTATCACCTGACGTCACAGAACACGGGGGCTGTCGCGAGCACGCAGACAACATGACTGCTGTAATCATAAGTAGCATCCAAGACACTTTCATAACATCTCTCCCACCATAGCTCTCCGATATTTGTTTCAAATCCAATGCCACAGTTTTTTTATCCTCGCGACGAATTCTGCGCCATTTTTTAGAGCGCTTTAAGTAAAAAATGCCGTAAATATCGAATTTGGAGAAAAAATGCACTGAATTAGTGCGAAAAATAGCAGGATAGTTGTGAATTACGGCGACCTTGCCAGCAACATTCAAAGAATAATTGAAGGACTAATGATCTATCGCTCGTAGATCACCTCTACCGACTCGTGGCCAACCAGCTCCTTTAGCTGATCAAGCAAGGTATCTGTTGGCGAGACCCGCCACCGATCACCAAATCTGACCACTGCCGAACCGGCCGGTTGTCGGTACTCAACAATAATCGGGCAGTCTCCCCTGTGAGCGGAAAAGGCTCGCTTCAACTCGGATGCCACGCCACTTTGAATAGCGTCAGGCCTCAAACCCAGCTTTAGCTCCCTGACGCGAGAGCTTCTCGCCTGTTCCAGTGTGGTGAACGATTTTGCTCTCAATGATAGCTGCCCACGGAAATCATCCATTTGAAGACGACCATCAGCGAGTACAATCTGATCCTTGACCAGCAAGTCACGGTTCTGCTCGTAGACTTCGCTGTAGGCCGTCGCCTCGATCTGCCCCGTGCCGTCATCAAGTTGCAAGACCGCCATCGTACCGCGCTGTGTTTTGACCAATCTGACATCCACAATTAGCCCAGCGACCCACTGCTTACTTCCGGTGGTTAACTCCCTGATAGAACGAGGCGAGAACTTTCGTACCTCTTGCTCAAATTCATCCATCGGATGACCACTCAGAAAGCTTCCGAGACTCTCTTTCTCTCCGGCAAGGATGTCTCGCAGTGTCCAGGAGCGCGCGCGCCGATGATCGCGATAGGGGTCTCCTGATCCAGAGGAAGGTACCACCTCCCCGAACAGATCACCCATGCCAGCGGCCTCGTTTGCAGCGGACTGCTCTGCCGCTCTGAGGGCGTCATCGAGTGCTGACATAAGCACCGAGCGCTCAGCGCCGAGTTCATCAAGCGCGCCACTTTTGATGAGTGCTTCGAGTGCTCTCCGGTTGACCTTGCGTGGATCCGTGCGACTACAGAGATCAAATAAGTCAGCAAAAGGCTTTTCCTCGCGGGCGACTAATAGATCCTCGATTGGACCTTCGCCCAAACCCTTGATACCGCCCAGACCATAAATAATGTGCCCTTCAGCATTAACAGAGAAACGGTGCTGCCCCTCCAAAACATTGGGGGCTCGCACAGTTAATCCCATACGACGGCACTCATCGCGCAGTCCTAGTAACTTGTCTGCGCTATCAATTTCCGAACTCATGACAGCAGCCATAAACTCAGATGGGTAGTGCCGCTTCAACCAGGCCGTTTGATAACTCACCAGTGCATAGGCTGCAGAGTGGGACTTGTTAAAACCATACCCCGCAAATTTCTCAACCAAGTCAAAGATCTTCATCGCCAGGGTCGGATCAACGCCTTTGTCTGTCGCCCCTTCCTCAAAAACGGAACGCTGCTTGGCCATTTCCTCCGGTTTTTTCTTACCCATGGCACGCCGCAGCAGGTCAGCGCCTCCCAGCGTATAGCCGGCGAGTTCCTGCGCGATCTGCATGACCTGCTCTTGGTAGAGAATAATCCCGTAGGTGGGCTCAAGAATGGGCTTCAACCACTCGTGTTGATACTGCGCGTCGGGAAAAGAAACCTGCTCTCGCCCGTGCTTGCGATCGATGAAATTCTCAACCATCCCAGACTGAAGCGGACCCGGTCTGAACAAGGCGACTAGAGCGATGATATCTTCAAAGCAATCAGGCCTCAGATTCTTGATCAACTCCTTCATACCGCGGCTTTCGAGCTGAAATACGGCGGTTGTCTCAGCGCTCTGAAGTAGGCCGTAAACCTCGTTGTCATCGAGAGGAATCTGATTAATGTCGACGGGCGACTTCATGTCAGCGCGCTTATTAATCATCGCCACTGCCCAGTCGATGATGGTCAGTGTTCTGAGACCCAGGAAGTCGAATTTGACGAGACCGGCGTCCTCAACGTCATTTTTGTCATACTGCGTTACAAGACCTTGCCCTTCCTCGTCGCAGAACAAGGGTGAGAAGTCGGTCAGTTTTGAGGGCGCGATGACCACGCCGCCCGCATGCTTGCCCGCATTTCGGGTAAGTCCTTCGAGCTGGGTCGCCATATCCCAAATTTCTTGAGCGGCGCTATCCTCTTGTAGGAGATTTACCAGCTGTTCTTCTTGCTCGATCGCTTTTTCAAGCGTCATTCCAACTTCAAAAGGAATAAGTTTGGACATCTTATCGGCAAGCGCATAAGGCTTATCCTGAACCCGGGCGACATCACGCACGACGGCTTTCGCTGCCATTGTTCCAAAGGTGATAATCTGCGATACCGCGTTCCTGCCGTAGGTGCTTGCCACGTAATCGATGACTTCGTCGCGCCTGTCCATACAAAAATCGACGTCGAAGTCAGGCATTGAAACGCGCTGTGGATTCAAAAATCGCTCGAACAGTAAGTCGTATTCGATGGGGTCGAGATCCGTAATTTCGAGTGCATAGGCGACAAGAGAGCCAGCACCCGAGCCCCTGCCCGGTCCCACGGGGATACCGTTCGCTTTACCCCAGCGAATGAAGTCCATCACCACCAGAAAATAGCCGGGAAAACCCATTTGATTAATGATATCGAGTTCAAACTTCAGGCGGTCTCGATACACCGACTCATCATCAACCTCGAGTAATGCGAGGCGCTGATCTAATCCCTCATTTGAGAGGTTTTCCAAATGCTGCTCGATACTAACCCCATCGGGGGTAGGAAAGTCAGGCAGATAGGCTTTGCCCAGTTCAATCTCCACAGTGCACCGCTGCGCAATGTGTACGGTATTCTCAATCGCTTCCGGGATGTCTTGAAATAGGTCCGCCATCTCTTCGGGCGACCGCATGTACTGTTGTTCGGAAAAATGTCGAGGCCTCCGCGGGTCATTTAGCGTTCGACCATCGCCAATACACACACGCGCCTCGTGAGCATCGAACTCATCAGGCGTAAGAAAGCAGACTTCATTGGTCGCCACCACAGGACAATCTTTGTGAGCCGCAAGTGCCACAGCGTAATGTAAATAGTCTTCTTCGTATTCTCGGCCTGTCCGCTGGAGCTCCAAATAAAAACGCTCAGGAAAGTGGCTCATCCACCATGAGAGCGCGTGCTCTGCATCACTCGCCCTGCCAGCCAATAAGTGCTGCCCCACATCGCCGTTTCGGCCACCTGACAGCACGAGTAGACCCTCGCTGTGTGACTCGATCCAATCTCGGCGTAGCAGCGGCCGGCCTAGAATCTGGCCCTCTTGGTAAGCCCGCGAAATGAGGACGGTTAAATTTCGGTAGCCCGCGTGATTTTGTGCGAGGAAGGTAATCTGACTGCGACGATCACCGGCTTCGAGCAGCTCAAAGTCTGCTCCAACAATTAGCTTAACGCCCTCGCGTTCGGCTGCCTTGTACGCTTTGATAAGACCAAAAAAATTATTTCTATCCGTTATTGCAACCGCGGGCATATCAGCCGAGGCCACAGACTTCATGAGCGGACCCACCCGAACAAGCCCATCAATCAGGGAGAATTCGGAGTGAACGCGAAGGTGAACGAACGAGGTGGACATACCCACCATTAAACCTCTTCTCAACGCTAAATCAAACGGGCAACAGGGCCAAAACTTTGTCGATGTATGGGGGAGACGCCGAGGCGCGCTAGTGCGTCAAGATGTTGAGCTGTGGGATAGCCTTTATGCTTCGCAAGCCCGTAGCCCGGATACTCCTGATCAAGCTGAACCATCTCCCTGTCTCGTGTCACTTTGGCTAGAACGGAGGCAGCGCTGATACACGGAATGCTGCCGTCCCCACCCACAATTGCCTCCGCCGAAAATTGCCACGCAGGCAATTTATTGCCATCAACAAGTACGTGATCGGGCGACGGCGCGAGCGACTCGACAGCCCGCTTCATTGCCAAGAGAGAGGCGTTGAGAATATTCAACCGGTCTACCTCCTCAACGCTAGCACGCCCGATCGACCAGGCCACTGCCGATACCTTGATTTCATCGAACAAGCGCTCTCGCTTACGCTCAGTCAATTTTTTTGAATCATTTAATCCCTCGGGAATCGATGGCCCAAAAATGACTGCCGCTGCCACAACATCGCCGGCAAGCGGGCCGCGGCCTACCTCGTCACAACCGGCTGTCAGGACCGGTGCCATTACTCCTATCGGACTCATGGTTTCAGACGGCATGATCCGCCAAGAGCTCCTCAATCGCATCCACAGATCGCATCGCAAAATCGCTACCAATACGCGTACTCAACTCAGCAAAACGCATGCGCTGCGTATCACCGGCAGTGCCAAACGACTCAATCACCGACTGGTATAAGTTATCGACTGTTGCCTCGCCTTGCAGGAACTCGGGAACAACAGATTCGCCTGCAATGATATTGGGGAGGCCTACAAACGGTGATGTCACCATCCTGCTCAGAATTTGCCACGATAACCAGGCCATACGGTAGGCGATCGTAATGGGCCTGCCGATGAGCATCGCTTCCAGGGTCGTGGTACCCGACGCGCACAGGATCGAGTCAGACGCCACCATCGCAAGTCGACTCTGTCCCTCAATGACGGAGAAACGATCATCCTTAATGGGCATAAAGTGTTGTATTTGCTCTAGTCGTTCGAGAGATGCCCCAGGCACAATAACTTCAAGCTCGCTGTCGGACGCCAATAATTTCATGACTACGTTTGCAAATACGGGTCCCAAATGTTCGATCTCGCTCGCGCGACTACCGGGCATGCACACCAATACTTGCCCTTTTTGGGATAGGCCCAGGTATTTCCGTGCGGTTTCCTGGTCAGGGAGAGCTGATAACTCCTCTATTAATGGGTGCCCCACCAAGGACGCCCTGACACCGTGCTGCTCGTAAAAATCTCGCTCAAACGGTAGCAGGCATAGCATCAAATCAACCGCTTTCTTGATCTTGTGAATTCTTCCCGGGCGCCACGCCCAGACCGAGGGACTGACTAGGTGAGCTGTTTTGATGCCGTTGTGACGAAGTTTCTGCTCGAGCGCCAAGTTGAAGTCGGGACTATCTATACCCAAAAAGAGCTGCGGCTGATGCTTGATCATGTGCTGCCCCAATGAACGTCGAATGGACAGCAGCTCTGGTAACCGCTTGAGCGGCTCTACCAAACCGAAAACCGATAATCGCTCCATGTCATGCAGGCTTGTAAGCCCATGTAGAGCCATTAGCTCGCCACCAATGCCGGAAAACGATACATCACTATGGCGGCGCTTAAGCTCCCGAAGCACGGCGCCCCCCAGAATATCGCCGCTCTTTTCACCGGCCAGGACACCGATATGTTGCGATGAACCCATTAGCGGACGATACCGCGCTCGGACGACTTTAGGGATTCCAGCAACGGTGTTATTTCGGGCGTATCGACCGCCATTTCTTCCAATCGCTCCATCGCGATCTCGAGTGTCAGGCCCTGACGGTATATGAGCTTAAATGCTCGGCGTAAGTCTGAGAGCGAGGCATCACTGAACCCACGGCGGCGCAGGCCTTCGGTATTGATGGCTCTCGCTTCGGCCGGACTCCCCGACACAGTGACATAAGCAGGTACATCTTTACCAATTGCCGTGCCCATACCACTAAAGCTATGAGCGCCAATTTTGCAGAATTGGTGAACCAAGGTATATCCCGACAAGATTGCCCAGTCGTCAACAACGACATGACCCGCCAACGCCGTATTGTTTACAAGAATCGTATGGTCCTTCACAACACTGTCGTGACCGATATGCACGTAGCACATGATGAGGTTGTTGTTTCCCACGCAGGTGTCGCCTCGGTCCTGCACGGTACCTCGGTGAATCGTGACGTTCTCGCGTATGACGTTGTCGTTACCAATCGTGACTGTCGTCATCTCGCCCTTGTACTTCAAGTCAGGTGTGGCCTCGCCTATCGAGCTAAATTGGAAGATGTGATTCCGAGCTCCGATCTTGGTAGGCCCCTTGATCACCACATGCGGCTCGATAATCGTTCCCTCGCCAATCACGACGCCCGGACCGATGACGCTATAGGGACCCACCGTCACGGAGGGGTGTAGATCAGCCTCGGGATCAATAATGGCAGTGGGATGAATCATCGTTTAGCGGTCCGCGCATAAAATAGTGGCTGTTGCTGCCGTTTCACCCTCGACCGATGCGCAAACATCAAACTTCCAGATGCCTCGTTTTTCGCTCACGATCGAGGCCTCTAGAGTGACTCGATCACCGGGAACACAGGGTCGCTTGAACCGCAGTTTGTCGGTTCCTACCAGATAATAAATAGACCCATCTTCTGGCGTTTTACCCATGGTCGCAAAACCCAGAATACCCGCCGCTTGTGCCATAGCCTCAACAAGTAAAACGCCCGGAAACACGGGGTTACCGGGGAAGTGGCCGTCAAAGTACGGCTCATTAATACTGAGGTTTTTATAAGCCTCAATCGAGACGCCGGGATCAATCGACACAACCCGATCTACAAACAGAAACGGATAGCGATGAGGCAAATGACGGCGAATATCTTCAATATCCATCATGATGTTGGTGTCCTATCTATCTTTTTTGGCTTTTTCAGCCAAGACTTTCTCCAACGCTTCAATGCGTTTAGCCATGTCGTTCAGTTTCTCGTAGCGAGCCGCATTACGGGCCCAGTCACGGGTCGGCATCAGGCCAGTACCAGAGGCGTAGTGACCAGGCTCTGTGACGCTCCGAGAAACTCTTCCCTGCCCGCCTATGTGAACATCGTTTGCAATCTCAAGATGTCCAGCAAAACCCGCCTGACCGCCGACTGTGCAGCGCTCACCAAGTTTTGCACCACCCGCAAACCCAACCTGCCCCGCAATCGCGGATCGCGCACCAATGGTGACGCCGTGCGCGATGTGAACCAGATTGTCGATGATGACATCGTCTTCAATCACTGTGCTGTCCAGCGCGCCACGATCAATTGCACAACCGGCACCAATTTCTACCCGATCGCCAACGCTGACGGAACCCAGCTGGAGAATTTTCTCCCAGCCGCTGTTTGTCGGTGCGAACCCAAAACCATCTGATCCAATCACCGTATTGGCATGAATCAGACACCCGTGGCC
>PKCZ01000109.1 GCA_002862405.1 Pseudomonadota bacterium | reverse complement strand
GCGCTGGTGGGCCCGCTGAAGAGCTGAATCAGGCCATAAGAGAGCAGGTCGCCCGACTCCGAACTAAGCAAGTCTTACACTGATATCGTCTTAATTTTCGGATCAATACACGGGTATTTAAATAGGTCAGCCGGACCAGTAGACACAGCCGGCGATGATGTGTAAGTTCAATGGGCCGTTAGTATTCCCTGTCATAACGCTACGCGCAGGTGCAGACAGAATCGACCGCTAGTTGAGCCGACCCGGGGTGTTCCCTGATGAGTAAGCCGTGGAGCCGTTACAGCACAGGTCATTTTTTTGATGAATTGATTACCCCGCACGGCAGTCCGCGGGCTGCAGGACGGCGTGCGGTGAATTTCTTCAAGAGTCTGTCGGCTGTCGAGATGCAGGCACGGCGAAAGGCTGCTGCGCTGGCGATCAAGGAAATGGGGATCTCATTTACCGTTTACACGGAGGGAGAAAATATCGATCGGGCTTGGCCCTTCGACATGATCCCTAGAGTCATCTCTGCGGGTGAATGGTCCCGTGTAAGCCATGGTTTGGTGCAGCGGACCCGAGCACTGAACTGTTTTATCGATGACATTTACAACCGGCAGCGGATTCTGGCCGACGGTCTCGTGCCCGCAGAGATTGTGTTGGGGTCGGATAATTACAAGGCCGAGTGTGAAGGCATGAACCCTCGCTTTGGTGCCTGGGCCCATATTTGCGGCAGTGATTTAGTGCGCGACCACAGAGGTCGCTTTTTTGTGTTGGAAGACAATCTGCGTGTGCCATCAGGTGTGTCTTACATGGTCGAGAACCGCGAAATCACCAAGCGCGTGGTGCCTGAATTATTCAGAAACTACAGTATTCTACCGGTCGATGATTATCCGCTAAAACTCTACGAGATGCTGTCGGCGCTTTCTCCGCGGAACGTCAAACGCCCTAATATTGTTGTACTAACACCGGGTATCTACAACTCGGCGTACTTCGAACACGCCTTCCTGGCGCATGGCATGGGCGCCGAGCTGGTCGAGGGCACTGACCTAATGGTGGGTGACGATGACTTTGTCTATATGCGGACGGTGGACGGGCCGGTTCGAGTCGATGTGATTTATCGGCGCATTGACGAAAACTTCATGGACCCGGAGGTATTCCGCCCCGAGTCGGTGTTGGGTGTGCCCGGGCTCATGCGCGCATGGCGAAGTGGTAGAGTGGCGATCGCAAATGCGCCAGGCTCAGGGGTAGCCGACGACAAGGTGATTTATGCTTTTGTGCCCGACATGATTCGGTATTACCTGAGAGAAAAACCATTGCTGCATAACGTGCCGACCTATCTGTGCATGCGAGAGCGCGATCGAAACTATGTGCTGAAAAACATTGCCAAGTTAGTGGTGAAGCCCGCTAATGAATCCGGTGGTTATGGGATTATGGTAGGGCCACACAGTAGTGCCGCAGAGCACCGCAAGTTCTCACGGCTCATTGAAAAAGACCCGCGAAACTACATAGCCCAGCCTACGCTGTCACTCTCTACTGCTCCAACCTATGTTGATGGCGAGATCCAACCTAGGCACCTCGATCTGCGGCCTTTCATATTACAGAGCAAGGACAGCTGGGTGACCCCGGGTGGACTGACGCGTGTCGCACTTAAAAAAGGTTCTCTGGTTGTCAATTCCTCACAAGGCGGTGGCAGCAAAGACACCTGGATTGTCGAGGGTAAAGCGTGAGCATGCTGTCCAGCGTCGCCGAGCGGCTGTATTGGATGTCGCGCTACTTGGAGCGGACCCAGGATACTGCGCGGCTGATTCAGTCTTATAACCATTTGATTATGGATATTCCAAAGGGAGCAGAGCCTCCGTGGGACATCATGATCGATATTCTTGATGCGCGTCCATTGTTCCGCGCCAGCTTTAGGACAGGCAGCGAGCACAATGTGTTGAAGTTCCTAATTGCTGACAACAAGTCGAGCTGCGGCATTCCTTTTGCTGTCAGAGCTGCACGAGAAAACGTCCGTACCACCCGGGACGTATTGCCGGAAGAGGCATGGGAGCTCGTGAATGGGCTCCATTTGTTCGTCGAGGACCACGCCAAAAATGCATCAGGACGGCGTAACCGCCATAACTTCCTGTCTGAAGTAATTTCCCGATGTCAGATGATCAATGGCCTGTTCGCAGCGTCGCTGCCGCGTGATCATGCGTACGGTTTTATTAAGTTGGGACGATTGGTGGAATGCGCTGATATGACGACGCGGATCATGGATGTCGGTGCTAGGGATATCATGGAGCGGGCAGGGCGCTTCGGTACGATTGACCCACTGCTATGGGGGGCGCTGCTGCAAGCCTTATCAGCAGCGGCGGCTTATCGCCGCGAAGTCGGACCTATCATTGAAAAAGATGCGGCGCTGAACTTCATTTTCCTAAGCAGCACCTTTCCTAGGTCCATCAAATATTTCGTCCGCGAGACTCGCAAAGAGCTTATGCGGTTGAACAATCATGATCTGGCTATGCGCACAGTAGAACGGCTAAGCCGGCGACTAGCCCGACTCGATACCGAGCACTTTTCAAGTGTGGAGCTCCATGAGTATATCGATGACTTCCAGTTGCAGTTGATCAGCCTTGATGCATCGATTCAGGCCACCTGGTTCAGCTGGGAGAGAGCATGAAGCGCTTTCAGTGTAGCTGCGGTGCGCCGATTTTTTTTGATAACCACCAGTGCCTTCAATGCGGTGCCCGAGTCGGTTTTGACCCCGAAAGCATGAGTGTGGTGCCTTTGGAGCAGTATGCTGATCTGGTTTACTGTGGCAATCATGACCACGGCGTGTGCAATTGGTTAAGGCCTTCTCAGTCAGACCACGACTTGTGCAGGGCATGTCAGTTCAATCGCACCATTCCTAACCTCAGTCTTCCATTTAATACTGAGCGTTGGGCGGCCTTGGAGCGCGCGAAGAAGCGACTATTTTATTCGCTTTACCAATTGAGTTTGCCGATGACTGATGGCTGGCAGGCGAGCGACGACGGCCTGTTGTTTGATTTTTTGGATGACGTGCGCACCCAACCTGATACCTATCCAAACACTTTCATCACTTCGGGCTTTGCTGATGGCGTGATCAGTATCAATTTGCTCGAGGCTGACGACGTTGCCCGCACCGCTGTTCAAATCGAATTACGGGAGCGTTATCGAACCTTGTTGGGACATTTCCGGCATGAGTCGGGCCACTACTATTGGTCACGACTCTCGGGAGATGAGATGGCGACCAGTCTGTTTGCCGAAGTGTTTGGCGATGCGAACGCTGATTATCGGTCGTCACTGGATGCTTACTACCGAGAAGGGCCCCCGGCTGATTGGGAGCAGAAATATATCAGCGCCTACGCCAGCTCGCACCCTGTAGAGGACTGGGCTGAGACTTGGAGTCATTACCTGCTGATGCACGATGCACTCGAGACAGCCCATGCGCATCATTTAATCGATATTGCTCCATCGTCCGTTGCGCTGGCCGAGCGGATCTCCCAGTGGCAAGCCGTGAGCGTGGGCTTGAACGAGATGAATCTGAGTCTCGGTCGCGAGGATGCTTATCCCTTTGTGATCAGCCCACAGGTGCATAAAAAGCTGGCTTATGTGAACGCGATGATCAGTCGGTTTCGAACACTTCAGTGAGACTGGGTAGCTGTTGAAACGCTGACCGAATGCTCTCGTCCCAGGTCTGACGTATGCGGTTCAGATAAGGGTGGCTCTCTTCCAGTTTGCAGTAGTGCTCGAAGCCATCAAGGCTGTCGTTCCTATAGAACAGACACTCCAGCGGTGGCCCGACGGTGGCATTTGAGCGCATTGTCGAGTCGATCGATAGCAGGCCGCAGCGCATTGCAATTTCGGGTAACGTGTTGGGCTGAATAATACGATCCAGAATCGGCTTGCCGTATTTGGTCTCACCAATCTGAAGGTAGGGGTGCTGTTCCGAGGCCGTAATGTAATTGCCTTCGGGGTAGATAAGATAGAGCTCGCTGGGTTGGCCTTTAACTTGCCCACCCAATATGAAAGAAGCACTGGCGTTAAAAGCTTCTGCATCGGGCCCCTCGGGGCGCCGGTGCTTTTCTTGCTCGGCGACATTGATCTGACCAACATAGTCGGCGATGTCCGATACATACTTGGCCTCTGTGATGTTAAACGTGGCGTTTTCTTGAAGGTCTCGCTGTATCTGCGTCACAACCGCCTGGCTCGTCGCCAAGTTACCGGCGGTCAACAGAATCAGTGAGCGGTCTCCTGGGACGGCAAACCGTTGCATTTTACTGTAGGTGCTAACCCGATCGGCGCCGGCGTTTGTGCGCGAGTCAGAGCAAAAGACGATTCCCTCGTCCAATTTAATGGCTAGACAGTAGGTCATTTACAGATGGTTACCGCCAAAACAAAAAGATTGAAGGCCCTTAAAATAAGACGCCGTGAATGTTCCCGACAATATAGACGGGTACACAAACACACACCACTCTGCACCCAGTATAGCCTACAAAAGAGGCTAGGGAAGTTTGCCATCGCTGGCTTAGCTATCAGCTCACAGTCTTTTAGTGCTCGTTCTAGACAATACAAAGCATGTCCATCGATAAACATATGAAGAGTAAGAAAGCGTAATTCGTTAGCCTTTAAGACAAGTTGGAGAAGCATCTGCAACTTCAGTCTGTTTCAGTTAATCAGGTCGACTGCCGCTGGCTAAATGGCTTTATGGCGGTAGGCTTCCACATTGGTCTAATCAGTCTGTCGGAACTGAAGCTTAAGTTTTCAAAGGCTCATCGGCATACCTATGGTGAGCGCATTGCAGAAGCTCAGAAGCAGCAGTTGGAGAGAAGGCTGAGCAAATTATGTGAGATGAACTGATATGGAACTTTACGATGAAGCTGATAAAAACATCACATGATTCGCTTAAGTCATCAAATAACTGGATGATGCTAATCAACTTATGGATAAAGATCAGTTGATCGACTTTATCAATGTTTGGTAGGACCAGCCAGATTCGAACCGGCGACCTCTACCATGTCAATATAGACGGGTGCACAAACGTACACAGCCCAACACAGAGATTAACACGGTGAGCGTCTTCAATCGCCATTGCCTCTGGCGATTGAACCCAGCGGGTGCCTGGGCTTTGCTGCGGCGAACTTAACGCTGTCAATGAATGCTAATAATGAAGCAAATCCCAAAACATCCTTCCCGGTTGAGCGCAATGAACGCTCGCTGTCTTTGGCACTACCCAACATGTCGCAAATGATATAATGTATCACTTCGCTTGAACTCGCTCCTTAATGCACAGATTTACCAGTCCGGCTTGAGGTGGCGTCCCAAAAATCTGACTTACTACTGGACCCTAAGTTCACAGAAATGGCCGTACAACAGATCGCAATCAATGAATGCGTCCTTCACGTTTGCACCTCATGTAGGCCGAGTGGACATAGCAGGAATCCTGCTACACAGCGCCCTGGCTATCGGCTATATGAAAAACTTATTGCTTCTGTAAACCACGGTCCACTGGCGGGCCGTGTTGAGGTCAAACCAGTGCAATGTCTTAGTCTTTGCCCAAGGCCCTGTGGTATCGCTGTCTCCGCGCATAACAGCTGGACTTACTTGTTTGGAGACCAAGACCCTGATGTAGACGTGACCGACATCCTCAACTGTCTGGAGCTTTATCTAAAGTCGGACGACGGGATGATGCAGAGGAGAGACCGGCCAGCATCTCTCCAAGCCAGTGTGCTAGGTCGCCTGCCTCCTCCAAGTCATAACTATGACATCGAATAACCGATCAGCAAAGCAGCGCTTCTTTTGCCTGACTCACTGTGGGCGCGATGCTCTGACCACTGCTGCAATAACTTTATCTGTAAGCCTTTGGTTGCTGATTTGGATGGTCCGCTGATGTCGAGCGACCTCCATATCCGTGATCTTACTGTCGGGTTCCCTGGCCGAACTCTGTTCAGGGCGCCTGATATGGATATCCCCGCGGGGACAATGCTCGCTGTTTTGGGCGCCAATGGCTCGGGTAAGAGTACTTTTATTAAAGCGCTCTTGGGAGTTGTCAGCCCATTGTCGGGCAAATTCATTTGGCCCCATCAAAATCCTCATGCCATAGCTTATCTGGGACAGAGGACTGAATTCGACCAGCTGTTCCCCCTACGCGTCAGAGATTTGATCGCCATGGGTAAGTGGCGAGGTGCTCGCTTTTGGAGTCGGCGTAGTTGGGCGCACAGCGATGAGTTGCTGGATGCTGCGAAGCGTGTCGATCTAGAGGGAGTCTTGAACGAGCCAATGCACATTCTCTCGGGCGGTCAGTTACAACGCGCACTTTTTGCCCGCGTCATTATGCAAGACGCACCTTTCGTGGTCCTGGATGAACCCTTTGCGGCGATAGACCAGAAGACAGAGCGGTTGCTTCAGGAACTCATTTTGGAGTGGCGAGAAGAAGGTCGTACAGTGGTGCTTGCGGTTCATGATCTTTCCATTGTCTTGCGACATTGCGATGCTGCTCTGCTGTTGGGAGAGGATCGCGCCACATATGGTGCTCCAGGGGAAGTGCTAACGACCCAAAATTTGATTGACCAGGGTTACCTCTCACGCGATCGGGCCGCCTGGATCGTCGACCACCAAGTCCCGTTGGGATTGCAACGCAGTGCTTGATTTAGTCTCGGAAATGTGGGCGTACAGTTTTATGCGGCGTGCCTTTGTAGCGACTACCGTCTTATCTGTTTCGATGGCTCCGATTGGTGCGTTCCTTGTTCTCCGCAGGCTGTCGCTTGCAGGGGAGGCAATGGCGCATGCCATTACGCCAGGCATAGTTATCGCTTTTGTCTTTACGGGCCTCTCCGTGACGTCGCTTCTTGTCGGAGGGCTGGTGGCGGGCATGGCTGTCGCTATGTTATCAGCCGTGCTTTCTCGCACCACTATCATTCGCGGTGACGCTAGCCTTGCATCATTTTACCTAATTGCTCTGGCGCTGGGTATATTCATGCTGTCTGCAGCAGGGTCCGCCGTCCCGTTGAAGAGCTTTTTATTTGGTTCGATTCTAGGGCTCGATGATGAGTCGCTGTTGCTGCTGGGCTTGGTGGCTACTATCACGCTGGTTTCCTTTCCATGGCTTCTGCGGCCGTTGATTATGAGTACATGCGACCCGGCTTTCTTTGAGTCACAAACAGCAAAGACATGGGTTACTGAACAAGCCTTCATGGTCCTGCTAGTCCTCAACTTGCTCGGTGCCTTTAAAACGATGGGCACCCTCATGGCAGTTGGGTTGCTTATCCTTCCTGCTACCGCCGCCCGTTGTTGGGCAGTAAGTATCACCGGACAAATTGGACTTGGTGTCGTCTTCTCTTTGGTGAGCTCTTGGCTAGGTCTCTTTATTTCCTTTGCGTTCCCAGACACGCCATCAGGTCCAGCGATCATCTTAGTGGCCGGCTCTGTATTTTTTGCCTCCACCTTGGTTGGACCATTTGGCTTTGGCCGAGGGATCAGGCTCAGGTCGTTCGAGGCTGACGACCCACCAACGAGAGCGCTAGGATAGGAGTCCGATCTTGATGCCCTCACTTCGAGGAACTTTCGTGTATGCACTGTCCTGCGCACTGGGTCTCGTGGCGCAGTCATCTTTCGCACGCGAGCTAAGTGTGGTCGCCAGCTTTTCAATACTCGCCGATATGGTGTCTGAAATTGCGGGTGAAGCGATCGAGGTTGAGAGTATTATAGGGCCGGGTGCAGATGCTCACATCTATCAGCCGTCGGTTGCGGACGCTATGACGGTCGCTGGCGCAGATATCGTGTTTGTGAATGGATTCGGTTTCGAGACATGGGCTAGCAATTTGATTTCCGAATCAGCCAGCGATGCGGTGGTAGTTATCGCCACGGAGGGCATTACGCCTATAGAGGTAGATGGGTCAATTGACCCTCATGCATGGAACTCGTTGAAGAACGGCATGATATATGTGCGAAATATTGCGGCTGCGCTGAGTGATATCGCACCGCAGCTAGCTGATCAAGTGAACGCAAATGCCGAGCTCTATATGCAGCGACTTGAGTACATCGATCAAGATATTGCTTGTCGCGTCTCGCGGTTACCGGAATCGAGCAGGACTGTGGTGACGTCTCATGATGCCTTTGGGTACCTCGCTGCAGATTATGGCCTTACCTTCCTAGCGCCAAAGGGCATCGACACGGATGCTGAACCAACCGCTCGAGCGTTGGCCGTCTTGATCAAACAACTGAAAAATGTGGATGCGGCGGCACTGTTCGCCGAAAACATTACAAGCCCTGCACTCATCAATCAAATTGCTTCTGAGACTGGCCTTGAGGTCGGTGGGCGCCTTTATTCCGACGCCCTGTCAGTTCCAGGAGGCCCTGCGAACAGCTACGTGGACATGCTCAGACATAATGCTAACAATATATTGGAGATCTTAGAGCGTGGCTCAACTCCGGGATGTTCAGAAGGGCGAGAAATTTATGATCAGACTCAGCTGACCGCGATGGAGTGAGGAGGTTTTTATGAATGCTGAAGAAAAAGTACCTGTGACGATTCTGACGGGTTTCCTGGGTTCAGGTAAGACGACTCTCCTGAACAAAATTCTCAGTGAAGAGCATGGTAAGCGCATTGCCGTGATTGAAAACGAATTTGGAGAGGTTGGTATTGATCAGGCTCTGGTGATCGAGGCGGATGAAGAGATATTTGAAATGTCCAACGGTTGCATATGTTGCACTGTGCGGGGAGATTTAATTCGTGTTCTCGGTAATCTGATGAAGCGTCGAGATAAGTTTGATTATGTTTTGGTTGAGACGACGGGGCTCGCGGATCCAGGGCCTGTTGCTCAAACATTTTTCATGGATGATGAGATTCGCGAAGAGTTCGCTCTTGATGGCATCGTGACTTTGGTTGATGCAGCACATATCAATCAACAGCTTGGCCGCAGTGACGAGAGTGAGGAGCAGGTTGCCTTCGCCGATGTGCTAGTATTGAACAAAACTGATCTTGTGGACGACGCCACCTTGGACGATCTCGAAGCGCGCCTTCGAGAAATGAATCGCATGGCCAGAGTGGTGCGATGTCAGCAGGCAGAGGTCCCTGTTGATACGGTGCTTAATCTGAGTGCTTTTAATCTTGAGGACGCGCTGGAGCGTCGCCCTACGTTTCTTGAGCCTGAGTATCCTTTCGAATGGACGGGGGTATACGAGCTCACGCCCGGTCGTTATCAGTTGGATTTAGCCGATGGCCCAGACCCTGCCATGTCCCTGGTAGTTCGATCAGGTCAGGGGCCGGACGACGCGGGTTTACGTGAAGGAGCTGAGTGGTGCGTGCGCCGATATGCCGAACCAGCTCGCCCCGTTGAGGTCGATGGCGTTGTCGAGACTGGTGAGCATGCCTATCTTGAGCTGTCATCCTCAGGCCGAAAATCGTTTTATGTTGATGTGACAGCTAAGGATTCAGTTGGCCTTTTTGCTCAGCATACTGCGGAAGAGTTTGATCTGAAGTTGAGAGACTTTGAGGGCGAGGAGGTACCACCCTCAGCAGAGAGAACATGGGTTGCGCAACACGAGCATGATGACGAAGTTGGATCCATTGCGATTGAGCGCGATGGGGATGTAGATCCCGCGAAACTTAATCGCTGGTTGGGCAAGCTCTTGCAAGAACGTGGCGTGGATATCTTTCGAACAAAGGGCATCATCAGTATCGCTGGTGATCCAATGAGAATGGTTTTTCAGGGCGTTCACATGCTGTTAGATGCGCAACCGGATCGCCCTTGGGGTGATGATCCTAGGCAAAATCAGCTCGTCTTTATTGGCCGCAATCTAGACGAGTACGCCATACGAGAAGGATTTGACGCTTGTCTGGTATGACAGAAACAAAAGTCACGGGTGTTTTACAAAGCGACTGGTCGGCTGCGATACAGGATTACCCCATAGCCTCTGGCTGGACGCACGATGGCGCTGTCCTTGTTGTTTGCGACAGCGCTGGTGGCTTATACGTTTTTGACTCTCAGCAGGGGGAACTGTTGTGGTCGGAACCATGCGCGCATGAAGGTGGTGCTTTAGCAATGAGCATGCACCCGGTCGAGGCGGTTTTTGCTACTGCTGGGCAGGACGGGAAAATCCTCATATGGGACCTCACTGGTGCGCACTCTAGATGCTGCATAGAAGTTGGTAGCGGTTGGGTGGAAAACGTGCTCTGGTCGCCTGATGGTGCCCGGCTGGCTTCCTCCCATGGCCGTGAGATCCAAATTTTTGGCGTCGACGGCGCAGAGCAATGGCGCTCGGACGAACACCTAAGTACCGTGAGTGCTCTTGGCTGGCTTAATAGCAATGAGCTAGTGTCGACATGCTATGGCAGAGTGACTATTTTTGATTCAGATACGGGAGAGCCTAACCAGCGTTTCGAATGGAAAGGCTCTCTGGTGTCACTCGCGCTGAGCCCGGATGGCGATGTCATCGCCTGTGGTAGTCAAGATAACTCTGTGCATTTCTGGCGCCGATCGACGGGGGAAGACTCGATGATGGCGGGTTACCCCGGAAAGCCGGCGGCTCTTGCTTTTGATTCGACCGGCACCTTGTTAGCAACAGGGGGCGGTGAAACAGTTACCGTCTGGAGTTTTGAAGGGGATGGCCCCGAAGGAACGTACCCAGGTTCGCTAGAGCTCCATGAGCGTGCGATATCCACACTCGACTTTGCCCCAGATGGATTTAGACTGGCATCGGGCGGCCGAGATGGGTTGGTCCTTGTGTGGTCGCTACACAGTGATGGTCAAGGGCGGCCCGAGGGAGCGGCAATGCTGGAAAGTGTCCTGGCCAAGGTTTGTTGGCGTCCCGATGGTAAATCGCTTGCTGCACTGGATGGTGACGGCGTTGTGACAGTTTGGAAGGTGTCGTGAAGGACATTAAGAACATTTTCAGGAATGTAGAAAAAAGACTTCGAGCCTCCCGCTGGTTTGAGGACGAATGGGAGATCTATAACCGGGGCACCTATCTGCAACTAGCAAAAAGCAATTGGTATAACGGGAGTCAGGGAGGCGTGCACTTTGAGACGTATATTGAAGCGCCGCAGGTCAGAAAGAAGGCTTTCCCAGTCTGCATGCACGCAGAGGAAGACTGTCCATCGCAAGCGCGGTTTATTGACGACTTTCTGCAACTTGAGCAAGCGCGGATCAGGAGTTGGAAGGGGTATCAGGTTATT
The DNA here is from genome assembly GCA_002862405.1 of Pseudomonadota bacterium. Taxonomy (GTDB): domain Bacteria; phylum Pseudomonadota; class Gammaproteobacteria; order Pseudomonadales; family Halieaceae; genus Luminiphilus. The sequence goes on along the minus strand of PKCZ01000109.1, from coordinate 13,796 downwards.
GGTGGTGGTTACTCCATATGCCAAAGAGAGCTGCCTTTGAATTTTAAAAATCTCGAGGAACGCTTGCTTGAGGAGCTCAACCGTTTGCGTCAACTCGAGTCAAGTGTCGATAAAGTGCTGCAGAGCCTGGCACCATAGCCGATTTATTTTTGGCCAAATCGTTTGGAGGTCCAGTTGAAAAAGCAACGGAGTCCATGCCGAGATATATGTGATTTCTCTGGACCCAAAGGCTGGTGTTTGGGGTGCGGACGGACAAAAACAGAAGCACGGACTTGGCGGGGCTTGAAACCATACGACCGGCAACGGGCTGAAAAAGAGTTGATCAAGAGGCTATCAAAAATCACCGCGGACCAGTCAGATTAAGTGCTAGCGACTTTAGAAGCTTCACACTTTTACAAGGCGCTTGGAGGCAGATCACTGCGTTTACAAGGCAACCGCTCGACACTACCCTTCGATGGTAGAAGTAACTTGCGACAACACGCGACGACTCAGCGGATATTGGCTTCGGTCGCACCAAGCCTGCTGTTCGGGCAATAGCACCAACTGCCAATCGGTGTTATTCGGGCTGAACAGGATATGGTCGCAGTAGGCGCCCGAAACGCTCAGAAACAAGGTGACTGACAGTATTTTGACTATCCAAAGCACCTTGCTCCTTCGCTCACTGCTTGGCCTGTCTTGACTGCCCTAGCGCGATCAGGTGATATTTCGTGCAGAAGTGTACATTTTTAGGGACGGTACGGCAGCGGCCACCAGCGTAGCCAATAGCACCACGACCAACATTAGCGCGGCCTCAGGCGTCAATAAGGTCGCGTCCAGATAGATACCAAATCGAGAGAATATGGCGTCACCTGTCACGAAAAGTGCCGTGTAAAGGCACACTCCGCCTAGTAGCATGCCTAACAAGCAGAGGATCAACGCCTCCATTTCGACCAGACAAAATAGATAAAAGGGGCTGGCGCCCATCATCCTAAGTAAATGAATTTCCTGGTGCCGTTCCCGAATAGAAGCCAGCAGAACAGCACCCATACCGAGCACCGCTGCGAGCAGTACCAGAGCTGAGATCAGTCGCAGCACGTTTTCAAAGATGCTCATCGTCTGCCACAGCTCAGACAACGCAACGCCGGGCAGAATAGCCATCAGCGGCTCTCCCGCGAACTCATTGATCTGCCTTTGCACGTTGAAAGTGCTCATTCTCGACTTTAGACCGAGCATAAAGGCGGTAATGCTCTCAGGCTCCGAGAAGTTCGTAGTGGGTCTATTCGCTGGTGCAAACGCACCAATCGGAACTTTAGACCCACCGGCATGTATCGCCTCAATACCCTCTAGCCGCACATGAATAGTGTGATCGACCGGCGTGCCGGTGGGAGCCAGAACCCCTACGACAACAAATGGCTGATTATCATGCTTGGTGAAGCTGGCACTCGCCAAGCCGTGCGCAAGAATTACCTCGGTCCCCATGGAATAACCCAAAGCAGTTGCCACTTCTGAGCCTAGTACTGCGTCGAAAGTACCCTCAAAAGCTTCTCCTTTGTAAAATGCGAGGCGGCGCTTTTTACCAAAACTAAAGTACTTGAAAAAGGCCTCTGTTGTGCCGACGACGCGGTAACCCTTGTGGGAGTCACCCAAGGATATGGGGATTGTCCACGCGACGTCGTCGGCATCAGCAATTTCCCGATAGGCTTGCCAGCTGATGTTGTCCGTGGGTGACCCGATGCGGAACACGGAATACAGCAGTAGGTTGAGTGACCCGGTCTTTGCCCCAACGATCAGGTCTACACCGGATACGGTGCTTGCGAAACTTTCGCGGGCTTGCTGGCGGATTTGCTCGATTCCCAGCAGCACAAATATGGCGACGCTAATAGCCATCAGCGTCATTACAGCAGAGCCCTTGCGGCTCACTAAGCTACTTACTGCTACTTTCAAAAACATGATTCACCCGGGCCTCTGTGTGATTTCGGATAGAGCTTCGAGGCGAGTGAAGTGTTCCGCGAGTGCCATGTCATGACTCACGAATATCAACGTCATGTCGCGCTTGCCAATCAGTTCCATCAGCAAAGAGAGAAAGTTATCGCGGTTGTCGCTATCTAAGGATGATGTGGGCTCATCCGCAATCAGAAGCGCTGGCGAATTGATTAAGGCCCTTGCGATTGCGACCCTCTGCTGTTGCCCCATACTGAGGTTTGACGCGGGTTTGGCCCAGTCGCCTCGGTCAATCATCAGCGCACTAAGGAGTGCGGTTGCCTCGTCTCGCCACTGCCCACTGCCGCCAGCCGAAAAGGAGTGGGCTAATCCGATATTATCGATGGCGTTCAGGTAAGGAATGAGATTAAAGCGCTGAAAAACGCAGCCAATATTATTTGCTCGAAACTGGTCTCGCTGTTGGACGGACATTTGATCCAAGCGTTGGTCCATAACGGATACCTCCCCGCGGGTGCAGGTCAGTAATCCGCTCATAATATGGAGAAGCGTTGTTTTGCCTGCTCCCGAGGGGCCATGGATTAGAATGCGTTCGCCACGCTTAACCCCCCAATGAGCAATATCCAACAGTTGCTTTTGGCAATCACGTTCGTACGAAAATTGGACTCCAGTCAACTGGACAACCATGAATGATGTGCGGTCAGACGACCGTTCCCCTATAGTGTTGAGATACGATGATACCTCACAATTCGAATGTTTCAGTCATTTGGCTTGGCGAGAGAGGCCTCTTTAAGGAGAATTTAATGATGTCAATTTTTAAAGCATTCTTGTGGGTGGGATTGTCGCATTTAGCTATCGCGGGTCATGGCGCCTGGGCGCAAAATGACGCGGTAAGCCCCGGGGAGAAGAGCGCATTTATGACCGTCGAGTGGGCAGATCTGATTCCGCCCGAGGTTTTGGAAAGTCTGTTAAAGTCGCCAGGTGCAGAGGAGGAAGACCCGTATCGGCGGGCGTTCGCACCAACAGATGTTAATCCGGCTATGGACGGTCAAAAGATCCGCATCCCTGGCTTTGTAGTCCCGCTCGAATTCGACGAGGAACAAACCATAAGCCAGTTCTTTCTGGTGCCTTATTTTGGCGCATGCCTTCACATGCCACCGCCGCCACCCAACCAAATTATTCTGGTGGACGCGCCCGAAGGCGTAAAGATGACTGCGATCTACGAGCCGTTCTGGTTAGAGGGTGAGGTGAGTACGGTTATTACCGATAATGGCATGGCCAAGTCTGCTTACACCATGCAGCTAGATAAACTATCGCCCTACGGAGAGTGACTTTCTCAGTTTCGTAAGTTGACTATAGGGGACTCTGGAGTAGCTTGATCAGCGCCTTGACCCCAGCTTGCCACCCAAAATACGTCGATTCGCTCTAAGCCAAAAGAAAGTGCACCGTGCTGGAGTGCAATTCGCGTCAGCGCATTTTCGCTGTCGCATTTGAGGGTGTAAGTAGCAGAAACATCACTATGAGAGTCAACGTCGGGTGCGTCGCGGCCATCGTTGTGATTATGATGTTCGCGCTCGTGGTTATCTGACGTATTCGCGTGATCTTCGTCGTGGTCGATATGGTCACTTGCATGCTCCGCATGTTCGTCTGCATGCTCCGCGTGCTCACCCTTGTGAGCTGCGCGTTCCTCTGCATGATCACCATGCTCCCTTGGCGGTGATGGGGCGTCGACGACGCCTGTTATCGAGGAAACATCAACGACTGCGTCGATCAATTCACAGAAGGTGCCCTCCAAAACGAATAAGGCACTTGGTTCACTCAACACGGCCTCTAAACGCTCCACCGCCGTTTTTTGCTGCGTTGTCACTGCTGCCGTTTCAAAGCCCACCAGGCTTTGTGCTGGGGCGTTGAAAGTGATTTGCACGTCTTTGCCCTCCGAAGACAAAAGTAGGTCGGCAGCCCCATGCTCATGTACATCGCCCGCGGCCCAGACGGCACTGCAACCAAAGACCATCGCTAACACTGCTAGAGGTGATAGTAGTTTTAGTCGAGTTTTCATTGCGTAACTGTTCACTTGTCTTTCACCCTATTTTTAGTCTCAACCGCACGTCAAGCTAAGACATTCGCGACCTGAGTGTAATTAACAGCGAGGGCTTCCACGCCTTCGCAGTTCATTTTAAACGACTAAGCTTGTTCATGAACAAGCTAGCAATTTTTTGTTTAAGGCGCGACGTCATCGATAACGGAATACGGCTTGTGCACCAACGGCCTTAGCCTAAATCATAGCGCAACGATGCTTTAACGAAACGCTAAAAAAAAGCGTGCAGAAAGATGGTAGGACCAGCCAGATTCGAACTGGCGACCTCTACCATGTCAATATAGACGGGTACACAAACGTACACAGCCCACCGCGAAGTATAATCTACAAAATAGGTTGGGGAGGTTGTCATCGCTTTCTTACCTAGGTTAGTACTCGTTGTAGGCAACACTAAGCAGTTCCGTCGATAAACACACAAAGAATAAGAAAGCGTAGCTTATAAGCCTTGAAGACAAGGTGAAGAAGCATCTGAAACTTCAAACTGTATTCCAACTTTTAAATAGGAAACCGCAGTAACAATATCCACGGTCTTATCGAAGTTGCGACAGGAGATTTTCAACTTGGGCCATGGTCCATTCGGGGTGGCAATGGAACGACGATGCGTGAGTGCTCCAGCGACCCTTGCCTGCCAAGCACGGATCATTGAGGTCTATCTCAGGTGCAAAGGCGATAGTGGCTGTTTCAGACGCATCAGCCAGCTCTTCACCCCAAAGAGATCGAGTAACCGGGTCAGTTTTGTTCTGAACAATGATCATCGGGAGGGACAGGGTCTTAGCAACCTCGAGTGCATTAGCGTTGCCGTAATGGAGATTCCAAAATATAGGCGCCAAATAGGCCATAGGGCGAAATAAGACAGCCGGTAGTCCTGAACCGACCCATCCGACGCGCTCAAGTACATCGCGAGTGTTGAGTACTGGGTCAAACAGCAAAAGTCCGTCTGCCTGCATCCCGGTGGCCAAGGCGTAAATCGCGGTCGCACCACCCATGGACAGACCACATAGGATTAGAGGTTGATTGGAGTCGAACCTAGCGTCCAACCAGCGCTTTGCTGCGAGCACGTCGCGGTATTCCGAGGCACCCATACGAAAGTAGCCATCGGTATATTGAGAGTTACCGTGGTTTCGCTGATCGAAGGTGAACACTGATACGTCCGCTTTTTGAAGGCTGTCATAGAAACCGAGAGTATTAAAAAAACGCGATATACGATTGTGTCCAGCACCATGTATGAAGATTAGAGTGGCCCGGGAGCGCTCTGCCTCCATCCACCATCCCTCAAGAGCGAGTCCGTCACTGTCAAACACAATCTGTTCAAAGTTGTCATTTGTAGGTGCATCGACGAGTGGTTTTGATCTGGACTCTAGGACTTCCGAGGGCAGTAAGACGCCAAAAAACAAGACGAGGCTGCAAATTAGGATGATGGTCATACGGCTTGCGCAGAGTATTTGACTCATAAAGCTTCCAACGGCGTTAAAGATCTAATAGCCCCCTAAGAATTACGTGTTCCCGAGCCTGCACAAAAGTGTATAAGCCACTGCAGCGCGTTTTAATATTGTCGTAGTAAAATCCCTTGAACGTTTTTATGACACTACTCTGAAGAGAGCACTCTGTGCTGACCACAGTTGGTTCGATACCTATTTAAAACAGTGACTTATCTAAATTTTGGTAGGACCAGCCAGATTCGAACTGGCGACCTCTACCATGTCAAGGCTCACAGAACTCGCCACAACACATTAGGACTCGATGAGATTAACACAAGAGAGCCCCACTCGTGTTTTCTAAATATTTTGGCGAGAATTCATCGCAGAAAGGGTAGGGCTGGTATCAGGACCTTTGAACCATAACCTAGCTATGAATTAAGTGGCTACTGTAGGTCAGTTAATTGCCCTTCGATTTGCCAGGCAGGCGTGCGTTAATTGAAATAAAATATCGACAAACACACGGTAGTCCAACTTAGAACTACTATAGCAATCGCCATAAAAACGGCTGCGGAACCCATATCTTTTGCGCGTCCTGACAGCTCATGGTACTCCTCCCCAACACGATCAACTGTCGCTTCAATGGCACTATTTGCCAGTTCCGCACACATGAGTAGCAGGAGGGGTAGAGCAAGCAAAAGGAAATCTACCGTATCTCGCGCCAACCAAAGTGCAAGCGGCAGACCGATAAGAACGACGAGGACCTCTTGGCGGAATGACTCCTCATTCTGCCATGCTAATCGGATACCGCGATATGAGTACCGAGTTGCAAGGCGCATGTGGGCAAACCCGCGTTCTGTGGGTTTCATTTCTCATCTCCTCAACGCAAGGGGCGCAAGTATGCTGGGACTCGCGTAATGGTTGCAACCACGGGGGTGTAAAAACGCATTTTTTTACAAAATCACTACATATTTGGCTCTCGGACTTGATCGATGCTGTAGCTTTACCCCTGTTCAGACTGGCCGACAGTAAAATTAGGTTGATAAAGGATCTTTTCATTTGGGTCGCCCCTCGAAACATCAGCCTGGTGTTTCTTTTTTTGACGGAAATGAATGCGACTACATCCACTACTTTGACGAACGCTCGCAAGAGTCGAAATCTCAAAAAAGCGGAACGACAAGCAAAAAAAGCCCGCGCATGGCGGGCTTGTGTCTAACGAATCTATTTATAGTACGGAAACACTGTATATGCTCAGCGTTCCTGATACCTCATTGGATACTAGGAGATACATTTCGCCGTCTTGAGTGATGAACTTGATATCCTCCGGACCTAGTGGACCCGCCAAATTGGCTTCAACAGCGTCATTGTCTGCACTGAAATCGCGCGGATTTATATACTGAACGAACTCGGCGCTTTGAGGGTTAGTAATGTTGTACACCATCACACCGCCGACTCTCTCTAGCGCAATGAAGGCAAACGTGTTGTCGTTAATGACTGCTATCTCAACAGCCTCAGGCTCAGGACCCTTAGCATCGGAGCGAGAATCTCCATCATTCTCATCATTACTGGCGTTGAAAGAAGAACCCAACTGCTGAGCAGTGATGACTTCAAAGTCGCTTCCGCTGTCAAATACAGGTCTCTTGGTATCCATATCCCAAATCGTGAACGACCGAGCGCCATACGAATAGAGATCTTCATATACACAGCCATCGACCGCATTATCGTTACTGTCAATGGGTTGGCCCGTGACAGGAAGCGATGAACAGGCAGCCTGATCAACTAGTCCTAGATCAGTAATTACGAGAAGTCGACCTAAGTTCTCGCTATCTTGGAATCCAGTGCCCAGCTTTTCTTTGAGTTCGTCAGTGAACTGTGTTGCCACGAGATCTTTTATCCTAATCTCATCCACATAGTCACCGGAGTCTGACTCGTACTCTCTGCCATCTCCCTCATTAGCTGTAACAAGGTAAGTCGTACCATTGACTTCATAGGTATCAAACCCGTCGGGCTGATAGGTACCGAATACCGACCAATTCCTAATATTTATTCGATCATCTTTATCGCTTGCATCAATTTCGTTACCCGGAAGACTGTAGTCCTTGAAGCCTAAGCCAAATACTTCGGTCACTTCCGCTGTGGCCAAATCAATTACAGCAACTGCATTGTTCTCCTGTAGCGTCGCATAGGCAGTCCCGCTGTCGGCTGAGAAGGCTACAAATTCAGGCTCCAGGTCCTGTGCCACGGATATAGCAGTGAAGCTTGCGACAGCTGGCACTTCATAGGTTTGTCCCTGATTGATAGTGCCATTTGTATTAGCCGCGGCTACCCAGCTAAAGTCACCGAAGCCATCGCCCGTGCCGGTCAACTGTACCGAGTGCCCAACCGGTGTTGAGGAACCCTCAGTAACATCCATTTCCGTTGAGGTAACGCCGGCACAAATGCCGGTGGCGTTGTTGATCACTCCCTCATAGCTAAGCAGGAGGTCGCAGGTGTCATCGGTCTGAGAGCCGCCATCTGGTCCAGGGCCCAACAGTGCGACCCCATCTGGCGCACCATTTTGAATACCGTTGCTAGGCCGATTTACAACGTACAGGTCTAACCCGCCCGACGTCGTTTTCGTGAGGTTAGCAAAGGTGTTGCCTGCATACGGGGCGCCATTATTGCCGTTTATCAGCTGAAATCTATAACCGGTGATATCAAAACCAGCCGGCGCTGCAAACTCCACAAACTCTCCCGAGTCTGTCCCCTCGTTGTCGTAATGAATTTCATTAATCCAGGGTGTCGATTGAGCGGGCGTCTCAGGTTGAGCAGCCGTTGCCTTGGGCGAGATGCGGACGGGGCCCGTCAATGTTTTCGTACCGCCGTCATTGAAAGCCGTAAAGTCTGCAGTCGCGAAGGTCGGTGATTGAAAGCCGCCTGAGACGTCAATCACGGTAATGCTACCCTCGGGGTCATTAGAATAGTCATCGCTCGGTTCGCCTTCATTCGCCACGACCGCGTAATTGCCATCGGGGCTGAATCCAACCTTGTCAGGTAGAGCTCCCGCTTTGACAGCAGATACAAAACTTGGGCTACCGCCAGCGACAGAGTAGAAGGCAACGTACCCATCATCTTGTTTGGGATCCGCCTCAATCGCCACGGCCATATGATCGCCGTACACGTCAACGCTGTTGACTCCGCCTAATTCTGCTCCACCGGTGACATTCGCCGCCACGTCTGCAGCGACATCGACGCTGGACGTTACTACTGGTGCGGTCGGATCCGCCATTCCCACCACGTCAACTTGTTTTAAATTTGAGTTCACTAAATACGCTGTTTGTGACGACGCATGGTAAGCAACGATTTCAGCTGCAGATTCATCGAAATTATCTGCTAGAGCCGCTGTGCTACCGATTAGCTTAAGCGATATCGCGGTATTGGAATCCGCACCATCAGAACCATCAGAACCATCAGAACCATCCGCACCATCCGCACCATCCGCACCATCCGCACCATCCGCACCATCCGCACCGGCAGCTCCTGCTGCACCGTCAGCGCCGTCATCACATGCCGAGAGCAGTAACCCGAGTGACAAAAGTAGAACCAAGCCCTTTAAATTCGAAAGAATTTTCATCTTCATACAACTCCACAGTAAGCATTTAACAATCCCAAGCCCGACTGTGGGCTCTGAATGTGAAGGAAGGATTAAGTAAAAAAGAACTTCGCGTTGCGGATCAGTGAATTTATTATGACGACAACGCCACGCCACTGGCGCGGCACCGATTCCTCTGCAATGATGCCGCCGGTTAGTCAAATCCAAAGTTAACAGTGCAATGCCCTGTGCTAGTTCATCAAGGCCAACTTCAATGCTATATAAGCGATTAACACCTGTGTCTGTTCTACTGGTGGTTTCTTGCGGTGGGGGCGGTGGCAGTGCTGACGTCACACCGACGCCAGAACAGATCACGCCGCCGGCCACAAACTCGCCTCCCTCATTTTCAGCGACCGAATACGCGTTTGAGGTCCAAGAAGGTTTAGTAGGTGTAGGATCCATCGCAGCATCTGATCCTGAAGGCGATCAGCTGGAGTACGAACTGTCGGGATCTGACTCGGTTAAATTCTCCATTGACAGTGAGGGTTATCTCTCCTTCCTTGAATCACCTGATTTTGAAGCACCTGCGGACTCGGATTCTGATAATGAATATGACCTAGTTGTATCGGCCAGTGATAACAGTAGCTCTGCTGAGGTGGCTGTTACCGTTGCGGTGACAAATGATCCATCGGACGACCCGGTGTCCAATTCTCCACCTGTTTTTGATGAAAACCCGATCATGTTCGAGCTAACTGAGGCTGGCGCTACCACCGTTGGCATACTGACAGCCACTGACGCCGATGGAGATTCGCTTGCCTTTACGCTGTCTGGCACGGACTCAGAGCACTTCAATGTTGTCGGTGAAACCCTGAGTTTTTTAGATCCCCCCGACTTCGAGGCGCCGCGCGACGGTGACCAAAATAACGTTTACCTTCTTCAGGCGAGTGTCAGTGATGGTGTAGACACGGCACTAGCAAATGTCGAGGTTACAGTGCTAAACGACCCATCCGATGATGGGACGGGCGAAACGCCCGGTGGTGGCTCTGGTCCCACTCTTTGGATCAATGAATTCCACTACGACAACGTAGGCACCGATGAGAATGAATTTATTGAGGTCATGGGTGCGGCAGGGATCGACTTGGAAGGTTATTCACTCGCACTTTATTCCGGCGGACAAACTGGGAATTATGGAAACATTGCGATGCAAGGTGTCTTGGAAGATCAATCGGGCAGTGGATTCGGGACGCTAGCATTCGACGCCGTTGGCTTGCAAAACGGATCTCCGGACGGATTCGGCCTAGTATCCCCCGACGGGGAATGTCTTGAATTTATCTCTTATCTTGGCGATATGACAGCTTCAGGTGGTGGCGCTTGTGACGGTGTTTTCGGGGAGGATATTGGTGTCTTCGAGCAAAATGTCTCAGCTGATTTTTCGCTTCAGCGAACTGGTTCTGGCCGTGAGGGTGAGGATTTTGTTTGGGTAGGGCCTCGCCTGAGCTCACGAGGTGAAATTAATGAAGGTCAGATAATTGGTGAGCCTGGCGACTCGGAGGAGCCATCTGACGTCGGGTCGCTCTTTGGTTACGCTGTATCGATCGGTCAGGTGGTTACCCCCGATTACGATCGCCCTTCAACCTGGGACGATAGCGATAACGACTGCATCAGCGACCGACACGAAATTTTAATAGCACAACATGACTCGGGTGATGGGCAATTTGAGTTAGTTATGTCGTCAGGTGGCTGTAGTGTTATTTCAGGCAGGTGGTATGACCCTTATGACGGTGTCTATTACTACAGTGCTTCTTCTGTTGAAATAGATCACGTTGTCGCTCTCTACGAATCGTGGATTTCTGGGCTAGGAAATTTGTCAGCATCGGAACAACGCGTATTTGCAAATACTGGAAGCACTCGTGTAGGAACGAAGCCGGAAACATCCCATCAATTCCTTGCAGTAGGTAATGCATCAAATAGCTCTAAAGGGAGTGCGGATCCAGCCCAGTGGATGCCAAATCAATCTAGTTACCATTGTACTTATTTAAAAAAATGGGTCTTGGTGAAAGTACAGAATGAATTACTTTTCGATCAAGCAGAGTTTGACTACATCGCTTCGAGACAAGGGGAGTGTGACGATACACCCCTGCCGGACCTGCCTGAGAATGAAGAGCAAGATAATCCGCAAACAGATCTTCCCGATGGTCCAATCGGTGGATCGATTTGGATAAACGAATTTCATTACGATAATGATGGTGTCGATGAAGGAGAGTTTGTGGAGCTTGCGGGTACTGCGGGAGTGGATGTAACCGGATGGTCGTTGGTACTCTTCAATGGTTTTAATGACACCGCATATAACACTGTCGCATTAACGGGCACCCTCACAAATTCGGACTCTAATTTCGGGTTTTTGGTAATAGATTTCCCTACAAATGGCATCCAGAACGGGGCGCCCGACGGAATGGCTCTTATAGACAGCACTGGAGAATGTATAGAGCTTCTCAGCTACGAGGGAAGGCTGTCGCCGGTTTCTGGCCCGTGCAGTGAGTTTTTAGCTATCGACATTGGAGTAGCGGAAATTACCACAACCAGCGGCGGAAGCACCGCCATTGGTAGTTCGCTTCAAAGAGTCGGTACTGGCTCAGTTGGACCGGATTTTGAGTGGTCTGGACCCTCGCCAAACACAAAGGGACTGATAAATACAGGGCAGGTCCTGCAATAGCTGATACGGTCGCAATGGCGTCGAATTGATATCTCAGGTCCTCACAATAAATGTTCTACTTTTGAACAAGGCTGTGGGGATGAATTCTTATTTACGGTGAGACACCTCTCTGGCTTTTTCACTGAGATCGGAGTGCAGTTTTGTGGGTTTATTTGAACGTTACTTGAGCCTTTGGGTCGCACTAGCCATTGCCTCGGGCGTTGCTCTGGGGAGTTTGTTCCCCAACGTCTTTGAGATTTTTGCAAGTTTGGAATACGCGAGCGTCAACCTGCCGGTTGCAGTGCTCATTTGGTTGATGATTTATCCGATGATGGTGCAGGTGGACTTCGCGTCGATCAAGGATGTCGGTAAGCGGCCCAAGGGTTTGCTGCTAACTCTTGTGGTCAATTGGCTTATCAAGCCCTTCACTATGGCGGCATTAGGTTGGTTGTTCTTTCGCGTGTTGTTTGCCGATCTGGTCGATCCAACGACTGCCGGTGAGTACATCGCCGGGATGATTTTGTTAGGTGTGGCTCCATGCACCGCAATGGTGTTCGTATGGAGCCAACTCACTCAAGGCGACCCTAACTACACATTGGTTCAGGTGTCCGTTAATGACATCATCATGATCTTCGCTTTTGCGCCGATTGCAGCTTTTCTCCTGGGGGTAAGTGATGTGTCCGTGCCATGGGAAACATTGCTGTTGTCGGTCGTTCTTTACGTGCTCTTACCCCTGCTTGCGGGGTATCTAACGCGTCGAAGTCTGGCGTCCGAGTTTGACCAATCAAGGTTGACGGGCTTACTTACAACTTTGAAGCCGTTCTCCATTGCAGGGTTACTCGCAACCATTGTCCTTTTATTCGGATTTCAGGCTGAAACAATCTTGGCCCAGCCAGGCGCTATCGTACTAATAGCCATTCCATTACTAATACAGACTTATGGCGTCTTCGCTATAGCCTACTCGGCTGCCAAATATCTTAGACTCCCACACAATATTGCGGCACCAGCTTGCATGATTAGTACGTCAAACTTCTTTGAGCTTGCGGTTGCTGTGGCAATCTCGCTATTTGGATTGCAATCTGGGGCAGCGTTAGCGACTGTTGTCGGTGTTTTGGTAGAGGTTCCAGTCATGCTTTCGCTTGTGGCAATTGCTAATCGCACGCGCTATTGGTTTCCTACTTCACTTTAGAGCCCTAGTTGCATTCGCTTCAGTAAGCGAATCTTAATCTACGTAAGCAGTGCAATATTTGAGCACTACCTTTCGAAGGTAGAGGTAACTCGCCACAACACTCGGCGACTCAGTGAAAACGAAAAATAAAAGTGACTAAAAACATATACTTAGAAATTTGGTAGGACCAGCCAGATTCGAACTGGCGACCTCTACCATGTCAAGGCTCCAGCTACTCACCAAGACACGTTAGGACACGTGATAGATTAGCATTTAGATCCTATTCTCAGTAGGGTGGCGCACTCGAACAGGAGCATTGGGTATTCAGCTAGACACGCAGATCCATGCGGATTTGTGGGAAAAAGAAGAGGAACTAGAAGGCTTATTTTCAGATCGCTTCAACGGCCACTCTCTAATCACCAGTGAACCAAATGTCATCGATAAGCTTGGGGTATCGCTTTGGACTTTTCTTTAGATTAATAGGTTATCGGCCCATGTAGACGGGTCAGCCCCAATCGCATCCGTTGCCTGCGCCTTAGCTAGGGCGGGTGCAAGAAATGGCGCATAGGGTGCGAGTAATTGTTTTGGTCACTTTGTTTTGCGCGCAGACATTCCTAACTCTCAACCTTGTCCTCCTGGAAGAAAAACTCAAAAGGCCAGTCTCTATCTACACCCGCAACGGGGATCTCCGTGTCGACTAATTCATCATGGATAATCTGCACTTCCCAGTAGACCGAAATGCCATAGTGTTTAGAGATCATGGCTTGTGGATAGAGGGTTGCAAACATCTGATCAAATGAGATGTCTCTTGTTTTTGGGAGGTAGTTCGAAAGCGATGAGCCTGCTGGGATTCTTGCTACGTGCTCCTCGTACAGGACTAGGCCGTTAAAGTCATGAAAGCGGTCTTTCCACGTCGAACTATTGCCTGAGTGATG
>PKCZ01000178.1 GCA_002862405.1 Pseudomonadota bacterium | reverse complement strand
AAACATACAGGCATTTTCAGTCGCCTGGCTCCGCCGTGAGCAAGATGAAGATCTAAAGGCGTTTGACGTCAACTTTGACTGCTATTTTCTCGAGTCATCGCTTTACACCTCGAAAGCAGTTGAGAAAACAGTCGAGACACTGATCGAAAATCAATTTACGTTCGAGCAGGACGGTGCGCTTTGGCTACGCACAACTGATTTTGGCGATGACAAAGACCGTGTTATGCGAAAGCGCGAGGGTGGCTACACCTACTTTGTCCCCGATGTGGCGTACCACCACAACAAGTGGGATCGGGGTTTCGAGCGCGTTATTAATGAGCAGGGAGCCGACCATCATAGCACCATTACTCGAGTCAGGGCGGGATTACAGGGTCTGAATATAGGCATTCACGAGGGCTGGCCAGAGTACGTGCTACACCAGATGGTGACCGTCATGCGCGACGGTGAAGAGGTTAAGTTATCCAAGCGCGCCGGGAGCTACGTCACCCTCCGTGACCTCATCGACTGGGTGGGTCGGGATGCCACTCGCTACTTCCTAACTGCCCGTGCAGCTACGTCCCAGCTCACGTTTGATATCGACCTTGCGCTATCTAAAAGTAATGAGAACCCCGTGTACTACATTCAGTACGCGCACGCACGAATCTGCAGCGTTCAGCGTAAAGCACTTGAGAAATTTGGGCAGTGGACGTCGGCCGACGGCATTCAGCACCTTGAACTTCTAAATAGTAGCGAGGAGCAGTCGCTGGCTTTGGTGCTCAGTAAATACCCAGATGTACTTGCTGGGGCAACAAAGCGCCTGGAGCCACATGCAGTAGCTAACTACCTACGCGATGTGGCAGCGGAGTTTCACTCCTTTTACAACGCACGCAAAATAATGGAAGCCGATGAAGGAATCAGTCTGGCGCGACTTGCACTCGCTTCCGCGACACAGCAAGTCATTGCGAGTGGACTCAGCATTCTCGGTGTCTCTGCACCTGAGGCGATGTGAGCGTGGCGAATCCATCAACAAATACGAAGCGCAAACGAAACACGGGGAGTGCAACTCGGCGCACAACCTCACAAACCAAGAAAAAATCTGCCGACACTCCGCTATTTAACGCGTCGCACGTTAATGGATTTATCGTCGGCGTCATAACAGGCGCCGTTGCCAGCTTGGGCATCGTCGCGGGCATCAATCCGACAGCCCTACCCGTAGCGATCACTTCCTCGACGGCCGGGACTGCGGAGTCGACACCGCAACCCAGCTTCACCTTCTTCAACACGTTGGAAGACGAGTCCTTCAGCCTAGATACAGGGCGCTCGGTGGAAACCGGTCCATCTGAATATACGCAGTACGTGCTTCAGGCAGGCTCCTTTCGAGCCATAGCCGATGCCGATAGGCGCCGCGGAGAGCTCGCGCTGCTGGGATTGGAATCATCAATTGAGCAAATGAAGACCGATACGGGAAGTTGGCACCGTGTGTACATCGGCCCCTTCGATAGTCGCTCGGCAATGGCCAAAGCGAGAGCGCTTACCGCACAGTCAGATATTGATACGCTGCTCCTGAAGCGCGCTCAGTGAGCATAGGTTGAACTCCATGACCGTTCAGGCACCCGAAGCTATCAACTACAGCAGTGGCAAACGCATCTTGACCCTCTCGTTCCCTGGCGAAGATCCTGTAGAACTGTCTGCTGAATTACTCAGAGTTCTATCACCCTCGGCTGAAGTACAGGGCCATGGACCTGGTCAGGAAGTGTTGCAAACTGGCAAAAAAGAAGTTGGTATCACGGACATCCAGCCAATAGGGCACTATGCGGTACAGCTTAGTTTTGACGACGGGCACAGCTCCGGACTGTACACTTGGACGTACCTAGCGCAGCTTGCTGAAGACAAAGATAGGTTGTGGGCTGACTATTTAGCCAAGTTGGCGCAGGCGGGAGAGTCACGAGACCTCGACACAAACATTGTAAAAATCATAGGTTGAGACAACACGACCACCATAATAGGAATTGGCCATGAGCTCCCAAGACAATCTGACTGACGACACTACTGACTTCGGTTACGAGCGAGTCAAAATGGCAGAAAAAGCTGGACGTGTCCGTGAGGTCTTCGATTCCGTCGCGGCACAATACGACCTCATGAATGATCTGATGTCTGGCGGCCTACATCGGCTCTGGAAGCGCTTTACCATTGAGCTCAGTGCCGTTCGGTCCGGGCAGACCGTCCTCGATATTGCCGGAGGCACGGGCGACCTCGCTGCAAAGTTCTCAAAACTGGTGGGTGCTGATGGCAAAGTTATCTTGGCAGATATTAACGCCGCCATGCTGTCCGTCGGCCGCGATCGCCTTATCGACAAGGGTGCGCTGAGTAACATTGATGTGGTGCAAGCCGATGCACAGTTCCTCCCATTCGACGACAACAGCATTGATTGCATTACTATCGCCTTCGGCCTCAGAAACGTCACTGATAAAGCCAAAGCAGTTAGGTCGATGCACCGCGTTCTGAAGCCCGGTGGTCGCGTACTGGTACTCGAATTTTCCAAGCCAACATCACCCTTACTATCAAAGGTCTACGATGCCTACTCATTCTCAGCGTTACCGGCGATGGGAAAACTGATCACCGACGACGCCGACAGCTATCGCTACCTCGCCGAATCGATTCGGAAGCACCCCGATCAGGAATCCCTGCTGGAGATGGTCGAGGACGCCGGTTTTGTTGACTGCCGATACCACAATATGACCGGTGGCATTGTGGCTGTGCACAGAGGCATCAAGGGCTAGTAGCGTGGAGCACGATCCCGCCGTAATTGCTGGCGTCAGCTTTGCGATCGAGACAGTGATTGCCAAGGCCATTGAGTTGTCGCCTGGGGCGCAAAATCGGCTAAAGCAACTGCACCCGCTAACCATTGAGATTCATTGCACACAACCCGAATTGGAAATGTTCGTTAGTGTTGAAGAAGACGGCGGCATTCAACTCGCCAGTTACTGGGAAACGAAAGCAACTGTTTCAATTGAGGGCACCTGGAGGGATTTTTCTCGCGTTACAACTGCATCAGACCCCGCGGCGGCGCTCATCAATGGCGACGTGAAAATCAGCGGTGACACCGCGCCACTCATGCAACTACAGACGATTGTGGGCGATCTCGACATCGACTGGGAAGCACCCATAGTCAATGCAATCGGCCCTGTCTTCGGTCACCAATTGGCGGAGGTTATTCGTGCAATAACGAGAACTTCAGGGACAACGCACCGGCGACTGAAGCGACAGCTGAGCGAATTTATTCTCGAGGAAGGTCGCCTCTCGCCACCAAAACCTGAGCTCGATTCATTTTTCACTGCAGTAGACGATCTCGTGCTCAGAACGGACCGAATCGAGTCTCGTCTCAAGCGCATCAAAAAGCGGGCTGCCAGTCTGACTGGAGCTATCGAATGAAGCGCGCACTGAAGTTTTTGTTGATCGCGAGACGGCACCGGTTGGGTGCCCTTATCCCCGACGGCTCGACAACGACCAGCCTGTTGAAGCGTCTGTTAGGAGCCAAGGTTAAGGGAAGCGATGGACCACGAGGAGAGCGATTGCGCCTTGCCTTGGAAGCGCTGGGTCCCGTGCCAATAAAGTTCGGTCAATTGCTATCTACTCGCAGGGACCTGCTACCGGACGATATCGCTGATGAACTGGCTCGACTGCAGGATAAAGTCGCACCCTTCCCGGGCGAGTCAGCCATCAAAATTATCGAAGAGGAGTTACAAGCGGACATTGCCACTACTTTTCCGATGCTCGACAGCGAGCCCCTCGCAGCAGCCTCAGTCGCGCAGGTCCATGCCATCACGTTAAACGACGGTGAAGAAGCCGTTGTGAAGGTGCTGAGACCGGGCATAGAAAAACAAATTGAGGCCGATATTCGTCTTCTCAAGCGAATTGCCAGCTTGATCGACCGGCTGTCCGATGACCTGAAGCGACTGCGCCTGCCCGAGGTGGTGGAAGACTATGAGGTCACGATAACAACCGAGCTCGATTTACGCAGAGAGGCTGCTAATGCGTCGCTGCTGAAGAAAAATACCGCTGCTCGCAAACTCGTATTTGTACCCACCGTCTTTTGGGACTACAGCACACCCCGACTCATGGTCTCGGAACGAATTTCCGGTATCCCCATTGGCGACATTGCCGCTCTCAATGAGGCCAACGTCAATATGAAGGTTCTCGCTGAACGCGGCGTTGAAATCTTTTTCTCTCAAGTATTTGATGACTGCTTTTTCCACGCCGATATGCACCCGGGCAATATCTTTGTGGATGCGACGTCTCCAGAGAACCCGACGTACATTGCTATTGACTGCGCCATCGTAGGGCAACTTTCCAGAGGTGATCAGTATTATGTTGCTCGGAACTTGCTAGCGATTCTCCAGCGAAACTATCGGCTGGTAGCGGAGCTTCATATAGAAAGCGGCTGGGTCCCCTCCTCGACACGTGTTCAGGACTTCGAAGCCACCATTCGCATGTTGTGCGAACCCATTTTTGATCGGCCACTGCATCAAATTTCGCTTGGGCACATGCTGGTTAATCTATTCAGGGCCGCGTCCGCTTTCGACATGAAAGTCCAGCCACAGCTCGTGCTATTGCAAAAGACACTGCTCAATATTGAAGGTCTGGGACGCCAGCTTTACCCGGAGCTCAATCTTTGGGAAACGGCCAAGCCGTTCCTTGAGGACTGGCTGAAACGTCAATACAGCCCTGTCAATGTCATCAAACAGCTGCAGCGCGACGCACCTGCCTTTGTGCATCACGCCTCACAACTGCCCGAGGTGATTCCACAGTTTCTTGCAACGCAACGAGAAGCACTCAAGACAGCACCTAGCGAGGACAAACGACCAGAAGGTAGTCCACTGTTAGTCGGTTCTGGCATTGCGACGTTGGCCGTCACTTTACTCGCGGAGCTGACTAACCCCTGGTATGTAGCCACAGGAACCCTTCTTGTCATTGTGGGCCTGATCCGTCGGCGCAAGTGATCAGGCAACATCGACGTGGCATAATCCCGTCATGAGCACTCCCCAATACAGCGATACACCAGCGACTATGCAGCCAAACTGGAATGCAGACGGCCTGATACCGGCTATTGCGCAGGACGCCAATACGGGTGAAGTGTTGATGATGGCATGGATGAACGAGGAGGCACTCCAGTTAACACTCGCCGAAAAGCGCACCGTTTATTGGTCTCGCTCTCGCAAATGTTTATGGCGCAAAGGTGAAACTTCAGGGAACATCCAGCACCTCATTGCCGCGCGACTGGACTGCGACGGAGACACTTTATTATTGCAAGTGAACCAAGTCGGTGGTGGCGCCTGCCATACAGGCCGCCGCTCTTGTTTTTTCTACGAGCCCGGCGATCAGGGCTGGATACTAGGGGGCAATGACGCGTGAGTGATGTTCTTGGTGCTATTGCTGCAGTCGTCGCCGACAGGCGCGATGCAAATCCAGATACCTCTTACGTCGCAAGTTTGAATGTAAAAGGTATCGACAAAATTCTTGAAAAAGTGGGCGAGGAAGCCGTCGAGGTAGTATTGGCTGCTAAGAATGCCGATTCTTCGATGGGTGACTCTGCAGATGTGATCAACGAGGTGGCTGACCTCGTATTTCATATTCTGGTGATGCTCGATCGGCTTGGTATCAGTCATAATGACGTCATGGCAGCTTTGGCCGCGCGGCAAGGTGTATATGGCCTCGAGGAAAAGGCATCACGCAACGCTGATTAAGGCATTAAAGCCCAGCAGACTTAACAAACGGTGAATAACTATGGGATTTAGCGGCATTGGAATCTGGCAACTACTCATCATCCTCGCGATCGTAGTTCTGATTTTTGGTACAAAGCGTCTTCCTGGTGCGGCAAAAGATCTGGGCAGCGCTATTACCAACTTCCGAGAAGGAATGAAGCGTAACGACGGTGATACCGCCAAAATCGACAAGTCTGAGGATCGTAAAGAAGACCCTTAAGAGGTCCGTCCCATCATGCTCGATATTGGTTTTGCTGAACTCCTTGTCATCAGCGCCGCAGCCCTTTTCGTGGTTGGGCCCGAACGACTCCCAAGCGCTATACGTGCTATCTCGTTATGGCTGGGACGTGTGCGTCGTGGCTTCGAGGAAATCAAATCCGATGTGAGCCGAGAGCTGCACAACGAAGAGGTAATGCGGGCATTGAAAGAGAGTCGCGATGAAGTGCAAGATTTGACTGACGTCAGCAGCGCCTTGTCGCTCACTGAGAATAGTGAAAAGAGCGATGCATCACTTCCCGGGAATGCGGCTGACAGTAACGCCTCCGAGCTAGCATCAAACACACACCTATCATCGCAGACTGATGCAGACGTCCCGATCGGAGAAATCGCCACTGACGAGAGCGCCGTAAAGAGCCCTGCTGAGTTAGAGAGTACCTTTGAGAAAGGAGCTTGAGCACGGTGAGTACTGACGAGCCTATGCCCCTTGTCGCGCATTTGCGCGAGCTGAGAGATCGTTTTCGAAATGCCCTCATTGCCGTCTTTGTCGCATTTCTGGGCTTATTTCCATTTGCTAATGAGCTCTATACCTACGTATCGGAGCCGCTAAGATCACTCCTTCCCGAGGGGTCATCAATGATTGCGACTGAAGTGACATCACCTTTTCTGACGCCGTTTAAGCTGTCGCTAGTCCTCGCCGTATTCGTCGCAATGCCGGTCATACTGGCTCAGCTATGGGGTTTCATCGCACCCGGTCTGTATAAATCAGAAAAGCGAATTGCCATTCCGTTGTTGACCTCCAGCGTCATACTCTTTTATGCCGGCGTCGCATTTGCCTACTACGTTGTCTTCCCGCTTCTTTTTGGTTTCTTTACCACCGTCGGTCCCGGGGACATCTCGGTCATGACCGACATTAATCGATACCTCGATTTCGTTTTAAAACTTTTCTTTGCTTTCGGCCTCGCCTTTGAAGTTCCAGTCGCAGCGGTGATTCTCATACTCACCGGTGTGGTTACCGCCGACCAGCTCGCAAATAACCGCTCTTATGTCATTGTTGGCTGTTTCGTCATGGGCATGTTACTCACGCCACCCGATGTGATTTCCCAAACACTGCTCGCACTACCAATGTGGCTCTTATTTGAGGTTGGTCTCGTCATGGGCCGCGCCCTATCTAGGAGTCCAAACGAAGATGAGTGACGCCAGCTCAGTACCCAGCGACAATGAACCCCGAAAGTCAAAATCGCTCCGGCCGCTAAGAGAGCTGCTAGGCTTCCTTTGGCCTCATAAAGGCCGTTTGATTATTGCAAGCGCCGCCCTCGTGTTTACTGCCATGACCCAACTGTCACTGGGTTACGGCATTCAAATTCTGATTGACCAAGGATTCTCCAATCAAAGCGAAGACGGTTTACGCCGGGCCGTTCTCTTTATGGTGGGCGTGGGCTTTGCCATGGCCTGCGGATCCTTCATCCGGTTCTACATGGTGTCTTGGCTTGGTGAACGCGTAAGCGCGGATTTACGCCGCGATGTCTTCAACAACTTACTTACAGTTCACCCTGGGTTTTACGAGAAGAATCACGCGGGCGAGATCATGTCGCGGATAACGACCGACACAACACTCCTGCAGACTCTGATTGGCTCATCGGTCAGTCTTGCGGCACGCAACGCCCTGACACTCGTTGGCGCCCTGATATTAATGTCGCTGACCAATATAAAACTGACGCTTATTATGTTGATCGGTGTGCCACTAACCTTGCTTCCCGTGCTCTATCTCGGTCGGCGGGTAAGGAACCTTTCCAATAAAAGCCAAGCCAGCATCGCGAGTGTGGGTAATCGGGCAGGTGAGGTGCTTCAGTCCATCAAGATTGTTCAAAGCTTCCAGCGGGAGACAATGGAGCGCGAGGTCTTTGAGCAGGAGGTGACTCGCGCTTTCGACATTGCCAAAAAACGGATCCAGCAACGTGCTTGGCTGATGGCTTGCGCCATCTTCCTTTTCCTGGGTGGCATGGTGGGGATGATGTGGACCGGCGGACAAGATGTTATCGCGGGTAGAATGAGTGGCGGCGATCTCGGCGCGTTCGTTTTCTACGCTGTCATGCTGGGTACCGCCTTTGCTACATTATCGGAGGTATGGGGTGACCTGCAGCGCGCTGCAGGTGCCGCCGATCGACTTGTCGAACTTCTCCATCAGGAGAGCGATATTCCCGATTATGGCTCATCTCCTATCCCGCACGGTCAAGCCTTGGTTGCCAAGGGCCTGGGCTTTACCTATCCCGCACGACCCGAAAATCCCGCACTCGCAGACTTCAATTTAACCATTGCCCCGGGAAAAGCCCTGGCACTCGTTGGCCCCTCGGGCGCTGGCAAATCAACGCTCTTTGAGTTGCTACAACGCTTTCACGACCCCAGCGAGGGCGCCCTGACCTACGGTGACATCGCACTTGCCGATTTCCCATTACAGGACTGGCGGAGCAAGGCCGCTTTGGTACCTCAGGCGCCTATCCTCTTCTCAGGTGACATCGCCTACAATATTGCTTACGGGAATCCTGACGCCAGCCAGGCCGACATCGAAGCCGCGGCAAAGGCAGCCTATGCTCAAGAGTTCATCGAGCGATTGCCACAGGGCTATCAAAGCGAGATAGGCGCACAAGGCGTCCAATTATCTGGCGGTCAACGTCAGCGGATCGCGCTCGCTCGAGCCATTTTGAAGAACCCTGAAATCCTCTTACTGGATGAAGCCACCAGTGCGCTGGACACAGAGAGCGAGTACTACGTGCAACTGGCTCTTGGCGAGCTCACTAGAGGTAGAACAACCATTATCATTGCGCACCGGCTGTCCACCATCATTAACGCGGACGCTATCGCAGTGATCGACTCAGGCTCCGTCGTTGACGTGGGTACGCATTCTGAGCTGTTGACGCGCTGCGATCTTTATCAGCGCCTTGCCAGTATGCAATTTAAAGAGACGCCGGCGGGGGAAGCGCAGATCACATCGCCTGCCGCCTAGGGCAAACCAAGATCGCTGAATAGCCGCGACCGGATAATCTCAGCCCAAATATCATAGCCTTTGGCACTGAGATGCAGCCTATCGAAAACGTAGTTATCGGGGTTGGGCTCACTGCCGCTAATCAAGGCTTCACCCGTATCAATGAAGTACGTATTTGGCATCTGCAAAATGAGCGTCTGGATCGCCTCGTTGACCGCAACAGCTTCATCCCAGATAGCCCAGCGCAATGGTGATGGCGTGATCGCAATATAGTAAACGGGCACATTCGGATGCTGTTTCCTTAAAGCCGACATCATGGCTGTAAACCTGGCGGTCATCGTATCGACTGACTTTGTCTGTTGGGGCGTCATGTCATTGGTGCCGACGAAAATCACAATAGCGCGCGGGTTATCTGCCCGAAATAAGGTTTCGGCGTAATGCACAACATCACCTATTTTAGAGCCTCCGAATCCGCGGTTTATGACGGGCACAGGCGTCATGTCTTTGGCAAGCTCACCCCAAAATCGAATGCTGGAACTTCCTACAAACAAGAGGGATTCGGGCTCGCCGACACCTCGCTCCGTAAACGTTTCAATATCCGATGCCCAGACAAGCGGATCCTCGCTCCGTGCCTTCTCGAGCCTGTGGGAGATATCAAAAAAGAGATAAGCAATGACAGCGAGCAGCGATATGGCAATCATTCCCAGGATGCGCTTAATGGTCATAGCAGGGCGTTCCTTTTTTTTATTTATCGTTCGGGCCTCAGCTCAAACCCAACTCCGGCTAAAGCGCTCATTGCAAACAAAAACGTGTCCCCAGTCATTGCCTGAATAACGGGCAAAAAAAGGCGCCGTGTTCTGGCGCCTTACCATAAGTTCACTGCCGACCTGGCGGTTAAGAAAACTCTCTTACCAGGCCACCAATAGACTCTTTCGCATCGCCAAAGAGCATACGTGTGTTGTCTTTGTAGAAGAGCGGATTTTCGATTCCCGCAAAGCCAGAGGCCATAGATCGCTTCAATACAAACACAGTGCGCGCGTCAGCAACATTAATGACCGGCATTCCGTAGATCGGGGACGACTCGACTTCGCGAGCAGCTGGGTTCACAACGTCATTGGCGCCAATGACGATCGCGACATCGACGCTTTCCATGCGCGGGTTGATATCGTCCATCTCTAACAACTGGTCGTACGGTACGTCTGCCTCGGCTAGAAGTACGTTCATGTGACCGGGCATTCGACCTGCCACCGGGTGAATACCGTAATTCACCTCACAACCGTTGGCTTCAAGCAGCTCCATGAGCTCCTTCACAACGTGTTGCGCCTGAGCGACCGCCATGCCGTAGCCAGGAATAATAGCGACGTTGGTCGCTGCCTCGAGCACGTAGTAAGCATCCTCTACCGAGATAGGCTTAATCTCGCCCTCAACTTCCGTAACCGTGGTGGAGACGCTTGCAAAGCCTGAGAACAAGACGTTGCTCAATGAGCGGTTCATCGCCTTACACATGATCTGGGTCAAGATAATTCCTGACGCGCCAACCAGCGAACCAGCAACAATCAGCACGTTGTTGTCGACGGCAAAACCAGCCGCACAGGCCGCTAGACCAGAGTATGAGTTCAGCAACGAGATCACTACTGGCATGTCCGCACCGCCAATTGGGATCACCACCATGATGCCAAAGAGGAGTGACAGGCCGACCACTGTGTAGAGCATATTGGTGTTGGTTGGATCCATGACGAACATCACGGCACTCGCCAAAATACCGATAACAATTAAACCGTTGACGAATTTCTGCCCGCCGAAGGTCACGGCGCCACTACCAATGATCTCAGACAGCTTGCCGTAGGCAACCAGTGAGCCAGTGAAGGTCACACCACCAATCAGAATGGAGAGAATAATGGTGATGTAGGTAAAGCTGCCGTCTGCGATCGAGAGCGCCGCGACACCTACAAGACCAGATGCTGCACCACCAACACCGTTGAACAACGCCACCATCTCAGGCATCGAGGTCATAGCAACCGTGCGCGCTGCGAAGGCGCCAATGATGCCACCCGCAATCATGCCGCCTAGAATGAATTCGTATTGGACAATACCCTGATCGAGCAGTGCCGCAACAATCGCCACCAGCATACCAATCGCAGATATGCCATTACCTCTGCGGGCTGTATCGGGAGACCCCAGCATTTTGAGGCCAAAAATAAAGAGGCCTGCAGCGACGACGTAGCCCAGTTGAATAATCAGTTCGAGATCCATGTCTTAGCCCTCCTTCTTCTTGAAGAAGCCAAGCATGCGGTCGGTCACCATGTAACCGCCGACCACGTTGATACTTGCTAGTGCTACCGCACCAGCACCCAACCACTGAGCCATATCGGCGTTGCCACTTCCTGCCAATGCAATCGCACCCACGACCGTAATCCCTGAGATTGCGTTCGCGCCTGACATCAATGGGGTGTGCAGTGTCGCAGGCACCTTGTTGATCAGCTCAAAGCCCAGAAACACTGAGAGCATCAAAATGAATAAAAGATATGAGACATCCATCTTAGCCTTCCCCTTCCATTAGGTTTTTAATAGTGGGGTGAACCACCGCTCCACCGTGCGTGATGACACAGCCCGGTAAAATATCGTTCTCCATATCGAGAACAAACCTCTGCGCTTCCGTATCCCAAGTGTCCTCAACCAAGTTAAACAGATTGCTGGCATACATCTGAGACGCGTCCTTGGCGACCTCGTTCGCAAGATTCGCGGTGCCGACGATTGTCACACCATCAACGACAACGGTCTCATCAGGAACTGACCCTTCAACATTTCCACCGGTCTCCGCGGCCATATCGACAATTACCGACCCTGGCGCCATGCCCTCAACCATATCCTTGGTGACGAGGACAGGCGGCTTGCGACCAAACACTTGCGCCGTGGTAATTACGACATCAGAGTCAGCGATCACATCTTTCTGAGCCTGGCGCTGAATCTCCACCTGCTCAGGGGTCAATTCCTTCGCGTAGCCGTCAGACGTCTGACCGGTGTCTCCAAGATCGATTTCCAAAAACTTACCACCCAACGACCGAACCTGCTCTGCAACGACGGGGCGCGTATCAAATGCGGTGACTCGAGCACCGAGGCGTTTTGCAGTTGCAATTGCTTGAAGGCCGGCAACACCAGCACCAATGATGAATACCTTAGCTGGCTTAAGCGTACCTGCTGGCGTCATAAGCATTGGGAAAATGCGGGGAAGCTGTGCTGCTGCCAACATAACGGCAACATAGCCGGCTAGATTCGCTTGAGAACTCAACGCATCCATCTTTTGACTTCGCGTGGAACGCGGAATCATTTCCATGCTGATGGCAGTTATGCCCTTGTCAGCCAATGTTTTGATTAAATCGCGCTCATTGAACGGATCTAAGTAAGACACATGGATACAACCGGACTTCATCATGCCGATCTCGTCCGGCTCAGGTTTACGAAGCCTCAGAACCATGTCGGCAGAGCCAAGCAAGGCGGCACGATCCGCGACAATCTCTGCGCCAAGCTCCGCGTAAATGCTGTCGTCAAAGCCCACCGCTGCACCAGCGCCAGACTCGATAGCCACCTCGGCGCCGAGACGGATCATTTTCTTTACAGTTTCAGGAGTCGCGGAGGTGCGTCGCTCGCCCGCAACCGACTCGCGAGGAATAACAATACGCATGGAAGATGCTCGCTTTTTAAAGTTTGGGGGTTGTACGTCTGTTGAATGTAAGAGGATCTCATCGAGTCCGCTTTATCGATACAAAAATCCGCAATATCGCGAATAGCCCAAGTAAATTTCTGAGCCTTATCGAATGGTTTTTGGCTGCTTGCGCACCCGACCGGTGCAAACGATTAGTTTTGAAAAGGCTAGCCCGCTCGTAGCTGCAGCAGAGGACTCAACCAGCGATGGTGCCAGCGAGTGAATCGTAACGGTGATTCGAGAACCGCCAAACAAATGCAGTCGCCACCGGGGAGCGCCGTCGGCGCATGAATGTCACCCGCTTCACGGGTGATGAAATCGCCCGCATGATACGAGCCACTTTCGTCGCTAAAACCACCCTGCAGAACCAAAGTCATCTCTGTCCCGGAGTGATTGTGCTGAGGAATACTGCCACCCTCTGCGATGTGGTAAAGCGAGAACTCCGCTGCACCGTCAATGTCGCCTAGATCGGCGATACGCAGTGAGCGAGTCACTTTTTTCCACTGAAGCTCATCCAGATTCCCCTTGCGGATTTGCTTCACTGTCCACGACATTGTTGAAGCGTTCGCATCGTTGGCCGCACGGTCATCTTGCACCTCATCGAGGCGAGCAAGAACGTTGTCGAAGAGACTCGGATTGATATCAACGGGTTCAGCATCCTCAAACATCGTGGCACCAAGGCTCTCTAATTGTGCAAGCCGTTGGCGACATTCAGAGCAAAACTGGAGGTGCGTCGAAACAACAACACTTTGTGCAGCCGGCAGTGAGCTCGCTGCGAACTCGAGTAGTGTATTTGTATCCGGATGATGATTAACCATGACGATCTTTTAACCCTGCCCTTTGTACCAGTCTACTGCATTTGATCCGTCTGCGGTACGACCGACTGTATCCGCCGGTTTAGCCCTAGCAAACTTTTCTACCGCTTTTGCAAAGTAATACCCATATTTTTGCCTTAGCGGATCACTCCTCCGAGCCCGCGTCCATAAATACCTGTAGTTTTTGAATAGCTAAGCGCACGCGAGACTTCACAGTACCAAGCGGCAGACCTAACTCTGCAGCTGTCTCAGAGTGCGACTTACCTTCCATGTAGACCTTCGCAAGAATCTGCGCCTGATCCTGGGGAAGATCACTCATCAGCTCCCGAACGCGAACAGCGCCTCGCGATGCATGAAGGGCCATGGTGGGCTCATCACCCTCGAGCTCAAAACCGACGTCCTCGGCTTCGAGCTGCGTGTCAAACTTCTGAAGTCGTCGGAACATATCGGTCCGACAGTTTCGCGCGATGGTGTAAACCCAGGTACTAGCGGCAGCTTTCTCTGGATTAAAGCCAGCAGCTTTCTGCCATACCTTCAGCATCACTTCTTGAACCAACTCATCGGCGTGCGCCGCTGATAGCGACGAGCCCGAGAGTGCAAAGGCCTTAATAAGGGGAGCAAAGTGCGAAAAAAACTTCGCAAATGCGGCTCGATCGCTATGCTCTGCAATTCTGACAACGCATTTGCTCCACTCATCCGTTCGGCGCCCCGCGGGAACCGACCAAGCAGAGGTCGCGGGTTGCCCGCGTGCGCCTTCTCCCTGCTTGTCTACCATCCAGCACTCTCCTCTGAGCCTATCGCCACACAGAATACACAAATCTAATAAACTTGACACCTTAATGTGTATATTAAAACTTACATATAGATCATTATTCCGGTAATTATCCGGAATGCGATGCCGGCGCGGTTTTGAGGTAAAACAATGGCCACAGCCATTATTGGTACAGGAATTTCAGGTCTTGGATGCGCCTATCGCTTGGCGCAAGCGGGCGAGCCTGTTGTTGTCTTTGAAGCGGCAGACACGGTCGGCGGCCATACGGCCACCAAGAAGGTGTCGGTTTCCAGCGGTGATTACGCGATTGATACCGGGTTTATTGTGTACAACGACTGGACATACCCTGAGTTCATTTCACTCATGGACGAGTTGGGGGTCACAAATCAACCGACCTCAATGGGGTTCTCTGTTTCCGATGACATTACCGGCCTCGAGTACGCTGGAAACAACCTGAATACCCTGTTTGCGCAACGTCGGAACCTTCTCTCGCCTAAATTTGTTGGGATGGTCAAAGACATTCTTCGGTTTAACAAAGTAGCAGTAGAAGACCTCGCAGCTGGGAGGCTGCGCAGCGGCGAGACGCTGCAGGACTATTTAGAGCGGCACGGCTTCAATGAGTTCTTCCGGCGCAACTACCTCATCAGCATGGCATCAGCCATCTGGTCTGCAAATTTCGAGGAAAGCCTGAACTTTCCCGCAGAATTTTTTGTTCGATTTTTTAAAAATCACGGTTTGTTACAGGTCAAAAACCGACCTCAGTGGCGAGTGTTACGCGGCGGCAGCCAGAGTTACTTGGCGCCCCTGTGTGCGCCGTTTGAGAAGAATATTCGCACCAACTGCGCAGTGACCGCGGTCGTGCGTGAAGAGGGTCAGTCTCCCAGATTACGGACACATCAGGGTGAAGAGCTGAGCTTTGATGACATTGTCATTGCGACACACGCGGATCAGGCAATGGCCATGCTTAGTGATATCGATGACACCGAATCATCTGTGCTAAGCGAACTCCCCTACTCTGAGAATGAAGTTGTGCTCCATACTGACACACGCTTGCTCCCAAGAAAGCGGCTCGCGTGGTCGAGCTGGAACTATCGGCTACGTGGATCGAACAGCCAAGCAACACTGACTTACAACATGAATATTCTTCAAGGGATCAACTCGCCTGAGACCTTCTGCGTAACGTTAAACGACACTGACGCAATTGACCCGAGAACGATCTTGGGAGAGTACCGATACGCGCATCCGCAGTTCACTATTAAAGGCATCGGTGCTCAGCAACGCTGGCCTGAAATCAATGGGCCGCGGAACACCTGGTTCTGTGGCGCCTACTGGCGCAATGGTTTTCATGAGGACGGTCTTTTTAGCGGTAATCGTGTCGCCGACGCCATCAGCAAGAAGCGGGGTCTGCAGTGAATTCGGCGTTCTATGTGGGTCGACTAGCGCACGCGCGGACGACACCCAAACCTCATCGGTTCAGTTATCGGGTATTCATGCCCTTTGTTGATGTGGAGAAGATAAGCGACGTTACCCACCGTGCCATAGGCTGGGGTTCGCGACGTTGGGCGCCAGCACGTTTTATCCGCAGCGACTTCATTGGCGACGAAAACCTCAGTGTGGCAGAGGCCGTAAAACGGCGTATTTTCGAAGAGACAAACCAGCACTTCGAGGGACGGATCTTTCTGCTTGCCAATTGGCGATATTTCGGGCTCCAGAGTAACCCAATCGCCTGTTATTTCTGCAAAGGCACGTCAAGTGAGCGACTCGAATTTATTGTCGCCGAGGTCACCAATACGCCCTGGGGTGAAAGGCATAGCTACGTCCTTCCTGTCGACCATTCAGGGGCGGTTTTCCAGACAGAGTTTCAAAAGGAGCTTCATGTTTCGCCGTTCCACGGTATGCAACAACAGTACCGCTGGTCGTCGACGATTCCTGATGAAACCTTGGCCATAAAGCTCACCAATCTTGAGAACGGAAAACGTGTTTTCCATGCATCGCTGACGCTTTCACGACTCCCGATTACGCGGTTTACCGGACTCTCCCTGCTGACGCGCTTTCCCTTTGAGACAGCCAAAGTCACAGCAGGTATTTATTGGCAGGCACTCGTCCTATTTCTGCGACGTGTGCCTCTCTTTGCTCATCCAAAGAATAACTCTATTAGTTAAGTAGGAATGTCTTATGACCACACATCAGGTAGATGTTAAACACATTGGAAAATTACCTTCGGTAAAGTCATGGCGCAGCACTGAACTCACAAAACGTCTGGTGTTCAAGCTCTTCAGCGGTCTGCGGCATGGTGAGCTAGTCGTTCACGACAATGGTGAGACACACCGTTTCGGCGGCGGTGATCTATCGATTGCGCCGAGCGCCTCGGTCGCGATCCACGAGCCCAGCGCTTACTCTCGGATTCTCATGGGCGGAACCATGGGTGCAGCGGAGGCTTATATCGACGGCGATTGGAGCACTGATCAACTCACCAATGTGACACGGGTATTCAGTGCCAACATGCCCATTCTCGAATCCATGAAAAACAATCAGAACTGGCTGATTAAAGCTGCGCTGAAGCTTGCACACGCCGCACGTAAAAACTCATTGACCGGATCTCGGGAGAATATTGCCGCACATTACGATTTGGGCAACGACTTCTTTTCTCTTTTCCTCGACCCTACCCTAATGTATTCATCGGCGGTCTTCCCGCCAAATTGCGACAACCTGGCTGAGGCATCGCACTATAAGTTACAACTTATATGCGAGGATCTCGAGCTGAAGCCAACCGATCATTTGATTGAAATCGGCACGGGCTGGGGGGGCATGGCGATTTATGCTGCAGAGAACTACGGCTGCAAGGTAACCACCACCACAATTTCCCGTGAGCAGCTGGCGTATGCGCGCGCAGAAGTCGAGAAGCGAGGACTTCAAGACAAAATCACCCTGCTCTTCGAAGATTACCGAGACCTGTCCGGTCAGTTCGACAAGTTGGTATCTATCGAGATGATCGAAGCCGTTGGGCACGAGTACTTCGACACATATTTCAACTGTGTCAGCAATTTACTCAAGCCCGATGGCAAAGCGGTGATTCAGGCCATCACTATCAACAAGCAACGCTATGATGACTACCGCAAGTCAGTCGATTTCATCAAGCGATACATCTTTCCAGGCGGCTGCCTGCCATCGCTTAACGTCATCAGCGGCGCGCTAACCCGCAGAACCGATATGCAAATTATCGACCTTAGAGATATCGCCCTCGATTACGCGCGAACACTCCAGCATTGGCATGACGCCCTCATGGCTGAACTAGATGCTGTGAAAGCCTTGGGGTTCGATGAGAAATTCATTCGCATGTGGCGCTTTTACTTAAGTTACTGTGAGGGTGGATTTCGTGAACGTATTATTGGAACCTACCAGATAACAATGGCAAAGCCGTACTACCGGCCCACCTAACCTATGCTCTTATCATTTGCTCCGATTGCTCTTCTTGTTTTCCTCCTTTTTTCGGCGGTTCAACTTTTCGGGGCAGATGCCTCCTACGGGCCCAATCAAGTAGCGCTGCTTATCGCGTCGGCGGCCGCCGGGCTGGTAGGCATGTATCGCGGCCTCACATGGGCCGAAGTGCAAGAGAGCATGGTGGCTGGCATCAAAGTGGGCCTTGGACCGATTTTGATTCTCTTGGCCGTCGGAGGTCTGATTGGCAGCTGGATGATCGCAGGCACCGTGCCTGCCATGATCTACTACGGCGTTTCAATTCTTAATCCATCGATCTTCTTTGCTGCTGCGGCGATTATTTGTGCGCTCGCTTCGATAAGCATCGGTAGCTCATGGACCGTCGCCGGCACCTTGGGTATTGGACTTATCGGCATTGCGGACAGTTACGGACTGTCACCCGCCGTCGCCGCTGGAGCCATTATCAGTGGCGCCTATTTTGGCGATAAATTATCCCCGCTGTCCGACACCACGAATCTGGCCGCCGCCTGCACTAGCGTCGATTTGTTCGCACACATTCGTCATATGTTGTGGACGACACTGCCCGCTTTCTGCGTGGCTCTACTGTTCTTCTCCCTCATTCCCTCAGGCGCGGCAACAGCCCCGGAGCAAATAGCAGAGCTCAAAGCTGCCATCAGTCAGGAATTTAATGTCGGCGTTGGTGTCCTTATTCCGCTCGCCGTGATGATTGGCCTTATTTGGAAGCGCGTGCCAGCTTACCCAGCCATCATGCTCGCCACATTGACCGGGATATTGACGGCGCTGACTTTACAGTCCGACGTCGTGCGAAAATTTGCATTTATAGCAAACCCAGAAGCGACCATGCCCGTTGTCGAGGGCTTGTGGCGAACGCTATTTGCCGGCTTTGAAGGAACAACGACAAACGAGGAACTAAATCGCCTCATCAGCAAAGGCGGCATCGCGAGTATGCTCAACACGGTTTGGCTGATTGTCAGCGCACTTGCCTTCGGTGGCGTTCTGGAACGCACAGGCATCCTCAAGCAAATCCTGGACAGTGTTCTCACCTTGGTAAAATCCACGGGGGACCTTGTTGCAGCCACGGTAACCGGTGGCTTTATCACCAATATACTTGCCGCTGATCAGTTCCTTGCGATTGCATTACCGGGCAGGCTTTTCAGTAGCACCTATGACGACCGCGGGTTGAGTCGAGAAAATCTCTCGCGAACGCTCGAAGACTCTGCGACCATGACATCGGCTTTGATTCCATGGAATACCTGTGGTGCTTACATGGCCGCGACCCTGGGCGTAGCAACCTTCGACTATGCGCCCTACGCCATCTTCAATCTCGCCTGCCCGCTGATCGCCATTGGATTCGGCTACCTCGCGGTTAAACAAAAACCCGCAGTACCACAACCCGCATGAGCTGGGATCACGAAGCACCCTTCATTTTACGGTTCACCGTAGAGGCTGAGCACATTGATGCGCTTGAGCACACCAACAACACGCAATACGTAACTTGGTGCAACGAGACCGCCTGGGCACACACCACAGACCTAGGTCTAGGCGCTGATGCGTATCGATCACTCGACAGGGCGATGGCGCTTACTAAAGCGGAATATCACTACCTTTTGGCAACACGACTGGGCGAGGAGCTCGAGGTAGGGACCTGGATTACCACTTGGAACCGACGCATGCTAATGGAACGTCAGATGCAAATACGCTCGGTTGCCGCGGGCGAAACCGTCCTTCGCGCCAAGCTGCAGTTCACCTGCATTGAAATTTCAACGGGGAAACCCAAGCGGCCTCCGAGAGCCTTCATTGACGGTTACACACCTGCACTCATTTTCTAAGATCGTTAGAAGGCATCGATAGCATCGTCAGGCATTATAATACGTTGCGTTAAAACGACGACTCTCCGACCAAAGTGTTCGCACTGATATCGCGTCAGGCGAGCGGCCACGAAAAGGGCATAACCTGAGCAAGTTCAGAGTGCCCCTGCACCAGCATCAATAGACGATCGAATCCAACTGCCACGCCAGCACAATTCGGCACCCCTGCCCTCGAGGCGCTAATCAACCGCTGATCAATCTCGCGAACAGGCTGGCCTCGGGAGGCTCTGAGGCCATTATCCGCCTCGAAACGTCCCACCAATACATCGGCATCTGACTCTTCCCAATAACCATTGGCGAGCTCAACACCGTGCACATAAGCCTCGAATCTCGCGGCAACCGAATTACCGCCCCGTTCGATGATGCGCGATAGCGCTGCTTGCTGTTCAAGGAAATCCACGATAAACACAAGCCCCCATGACGCAATGCCGGGCTCCACGACGTGGGTCATAAGGAGGTCGAGGTAGTCGAGCTTATCCAGGTCACCCACCACATCTATGCCCGCATTCTCAGCCGCTACCTTCAACTCGAGCTCGGTCGCATCGTGTAGATTGATCTGGCAAAAATGATCGAGCAGGGCTTCGAACGACCAAATCTGCCATGTGGAAAGCCGCAAAGTCTGAGCAATCAACTCGGCGACCTCACGCATCAGTTGATAGTGCGTCCAGTCGACCCGATACCACTCCAGCATCACGAATTCGGGATTGTGCCGGCCGCCATGCTCGCCGGATCGAAACACCTTACCCAGTTGGAAGATATCGCCGGACCCTGAAGCGAGTAGTCGCTTCATCGCATACTCGGGCGAGCTCTGCAAAAATCGAGCCCCGTCGGGCGTCGCCACCTCAAACAACTCGGTGTTGGGGTCTGTAATTGCAAACTGCCCAAGTAAGGGGGTGTCGACTTCCAGCACGTTGCGCGATGACAAAAACGCCCTCACCTCGGAAAGCATAGCGGCGCGAGCGCGCAAATCATAAATGCCTGCGCTCGGTTCCCATTCAGACATCGCAGATGTTTACGTCAGCCCTTGCTGGCTCGGCTTACGTATTCGCCACTTCGGGTATCAACCCGAATAACTTCTCCCTCGGACAAGAACAGGGGAACGCGAACTACCGCACCCGTGGACAGGGTTGCGGGCTTACTTCCACCTTGCGCAGTATCACCTTTTAGCCCAGGGTCAGTTTCAGTAATTTCAAGCTCGATAAAGTTTGGAGGGGTCACCGTTAGGGGCGAGCCATTAAACAAGGTTACTTCGAACTTTTCCTGCTCTTTCAACCACTTCTCAGCATCCGCAACGGCTGCTTTGTCTGCTGAGTGCTGCTCAAATGTGTTGGGATCCATGAAGTACCAAAACTCGCCGTCGGTGTAGGAGTACTCAAGATCAATGTCCAGCACG
Organism: Pseudomonadota bacterium; assembly: GCA_002862405.1. Lineage (GTDB taxonomy): Bacteria > Pseudomonadota > Gammaproteobacteria > Pseudomonadales > Halieaceae > Luminiphilus. The sequence continues at coordinate 4,244 of PKCZ01000178.1, read as the reverse complement.
TCAGCGCCCTCGAGCGAATCACCGGACTTAAAGGTCTTCTCCAGAACACGGCCGGAGCGAAGGTTGCGCAGCTTGACTCTGTTAAACGCCTGCCCTTTTCCGGGCTTAACGTACTCGTTCTCTAGGATGGAGCACGGCTCGTTATCGAGCATGACCTTGAGTCCGGGTTTAAATTCGTTGGTAGAAAAATTGGGCATGAGATCCAAACCTCGCGGCATCAGTAATGGCGCGATCATACCTTAGAGACACACGAATCGGCGAGCAGGGTCCGAGGTTAGCTGGGCCTATTACCCAAAAAGTAGAGGGCTCCGTCTAAGCCCACTGTTGATATCTGATACCGCGCCTGCGCCCTTACCACGGGCTTGGCTCTAAAAGCGACACCGATACCCGCCGCATTGAGCATTTTGAGATCATTTGCCCCATCGCCAACGGCCAAAGTCTGACGCAAAGTGATACCCATCGCGTCCGCTATTTCACGAAGCTTGGCCTCTTTGTACTCGGCATTGACGATAGGTGGGATCGCGACACCCGTTAACAGGTCATCAACAACCTCCAGGGTGTTGGCGAAGTACTCATCCATTCCGAGTTCAGTTGCAACGTGGTCAGCAAACAGACTGAAGCCGCCTGAGATAATGACCGTTCTAACGCCCCGTGCGCGCAAGGTGGTCATCAGCTCACGTGCACCGTGGGTGTAAGGGAGACCCTTGGCTATCTCTACCGCCGTGCTGGCATCAAGATTGCGCAGCAGACCCAGTCGCTCCGAAAAGCTCTGACTAAAGTCCAACTCTCCTCGCATAGCGCGCTCGGTGATGGCCGCCACCTGCTCACCCACGCCAGCACGAGTCGCCAACTCATCAATGACCTCGCACTGAATGAGAGTCGAATCCATATCGAACACAGCAAGTTTGATATCTGAGATTGCGTCTGACGGATGTTGAAAATTGACGTCCACGTGGTCAGCAAGCCCGAGATCGGACCACGCTATCGACTCGAGGTCTGCTGACTCTGACTGAAGGTGCCAGCGCTGTGCACACCGAGTGCTGGCTGACGTTTTAGCAACAGGCAAGGTTTCGGTATCGACAACCCAAATCCGTTGTTCTTTTAGAAATGCCGTGACCGTAGGCAAGTTTGGCATGGCGGGCCGATTTGCCAGAATCGTAATATGCATTGACCTATTTTTGACGTCGCTTCTGAGGGGTTCATGATACCCTGAGATATGAGCGACATTGCCAGCGTTGTGCAAAAACCTCAGATTTTAGGGAGCAGGAAGTTGTGGTCTTCTGGGAGCGTTTAGATATAGGCCAAAAGACTGGCTTGCTCGCCGCCGCTGCCGTTTTTATAGCAGCGCAAATAACACTGACCTTAACGCTCGCCTCAAGGGCTCATTTAGAAGCAGAGACGCGCGCCCTCCACGCAGAAGCTCTGCTGAATGCTGTGGCATCGCGCACAGCTGGGCTAGTCGCCTCAGATGACATGCTCACCGCCACAAGTGAACTCAACAAATTACTGTCTTCCGACGTCGTCAGTGGTGCGGCAATTTCCGATGTGGATGGAGAGTTCCTGCTGGTCGTTGGATCCGTAACCAATACGCAGCAGCTGTACCATTCCTCGCTCAGAATCGGCCCAGACATTGCGGGGCAGTTGACCGTGCAATTGGAGCGCGTGACGTCAAACTCATCACTGCAATGGACGGTCTCTGCATTCAGTCTCGTATTAGCGATGTTCAGTTACGCTGGTGCTGTGTCGCTTTCCAGATCACAATCGCATCGACTCAGAGCGATCCTCGGACGCATCGCACACTCGGACCAGGTTGATAATCGGCAAGACGCTTTGGCGCAAATAGAGACCGCAATCGATGATCTTCCGCTCGATCTCATAAGCCCAGCCAATGCCGGAGGCATTGACGAAACGTCTCTCAACTCAATGGCCGTCACAACCATCAGTCTTGATCACCTCGGCAAGTACATCGATACCGTCGATGAAATCACCCTTGCAAATTACGTGGAGACTTACGAGACGCTGGCAAAAGCAGTCGCGCAACTGCTCGACGGCGATCTTCAGACGGTTAGACCTGAGAGCCTAACGCTCTTTTTCGAAGGAACTAAACGGGGCATGACACCCGATGCCCGAGCCGTTATTGCGAGCACGTTACTGCAGCACCTACTAGCGGTAGCTGAGCGAAGCCGGCGGCGAAAATTCATCTGCGGAATCGGTGTCGGACGCAGTGACATGGGTCGTGGTGAACGGGGATCAGCCTATGCCACCCTTTACAACCAGACGGTGATCGATGAAACACTGACTATGGCGCAACGGGCAGGCTCAGCGGTAAAGCTTGCGCCCTCGATTTTAGGAGGCGACCAGGTTGAAGCTTTGTTTGACGTCATTGAGACAGCAGACGGTGACACCCAGCTAGGTGCACCCACCCCGGAACTGCTGCCCGAGCTAGATAAACAGAGCAAACTGCTGCAGCGACGGCTTTTCCCCGATGTGGGTGAGCAGTCTGATCTCCCTTTTTAACCGTCAGCGATTGCCAGCCCACTGACCTTCTGGAAGCCCTTAGGTAATCGATTGCCTCGGCGACCACGCTCACCACGGTAGTTCTCGAGATCAGAGAGTTTGAGCTTTAGATACTGGCGACCCGACTGCACCTGCACCACATCACCATCTCCGAATACCAGTAGTCCCACGAGTAGCTCCTCGCGGGCCTGCGCTCTAGCCGACGGAATGCCTATGATTTTGTTTCCCTTACCCTTGGCGAGCTCCGGCAAATCCGCCAGCGGGAATACCAACAATCGACCCTCAGACGTCGCTGCCGCAACCAGTAAATTCTGTCGCTCAGGCACTATAACAGGCGGCGTTACCTGTGAACCTTTAGGCAAGCTCAATACCGCCTTGCCCGCTTTATTCTTGGCTACGAGATCGCCGAACTTGGCGACAAACCCATAGCCGGCGTCGGTGGCCAGCAAGAACTTCTGATGCTCTGTTCCCGTCATCAGCCCTTCAAAAGTGGCGCCCGATGGAGGTGCAATTCGTCCCGTCAAAGGCTCACCCTGACCACGCGCCGATGGGAGTTGGTGTGTCGGTAACGAGTAGGCCCTGCCCGTCGAATCAAATACCACCGTAGTTTGATTGCTACGCCCCAGTGCAGAAAACTTATAGGCATCGCCGGACTTGTAGTTAAGCGTTTCCGGATCGATGTCATGGCCTTTTGCAGCGCGAATCCAACCTTTCTCCGACAGAACTACCGTCATGGGGTCAGCACTGGTGAGCTCGAGCTCGGAGAAGGCCTTGGCTTCCTCAACCAGAACCAGGCGTGATCGGCGATCATCGCCATACTCATCGGCAATGGCGACCAGTTCACCGCGAATAAGCCTGGTCATCAGAGCATTACTGCCCAACGTTTTTTGTAGTGAGTCCCGCTCCTCGCTCAACTCGGACTGCTCGCCGCGGATTTTCATCTCCTCAAGTTTCGCCAGATTCCGCAGCTTCAAGTCGAGAATGGCGTCAGCCTGAATATCAGATAGCGAGAATCTCACCATCAGCTCCTGCTTGGGCTCTTCCTCCTCTCGGATAATTCGAATCACTTCATCGATATTTAGGTAGGCAACGAGATAACCTTCTAGAATGTTTAGCCGCTTGAGCACCCTCTCCAGCCGGTACTCGAGGCGTCTGCGAACGGTCTGGCGCCGGAACTGGACCCAGTCCCGCAGCAACATGTCGAGTGAGCGCACACCCGGTCGCCCATTCATCCCGATCACATTGAGATTCACTCGGTATGTTCGCTCCAGATCGGTCGTGGCAAACAAGTGACTCATCATGGCGTCGAGGTCGACGCGGTTTGAGCGCGGGACAATAACGAGGCGCGTCGGATGCTCGTGGTCTGATTCATCGCGCAGATCTGACACCATCGGCAGTTTTTTGGCCTGCATCTGAGCAGCAATTTGCTCAAGCACTTTGGACCCTGACACTTGATAGGGCAGCGCATGAAGAACAACTGCTCCATCTTCGCGTTGCCAGGCTGCGCGCATGCGAATGCTGCCGCGCCCAGTCCGGTATATATCTCGGATCTCCTCGGGTGAGGTCGTGATCTTGGCATCGTTCGGGAAGTCGGGTGCCTGAATATGACCGCATAGCGCATCAATCGTGGCGTCTGGATGATCGAGAAGATGAATGGTCGCATTGACGACTTCGCGCAAGTTGTGAGGCGGAATGTCGGTCGCCATACCAACCGCAATACCTGTCGT